>JAUSAO010000134.1 GCA_030652475.1 Gallionella sp.
GTACTACTATATTTTAAAGTCGTTTATCGCTCCCGAAGGACAATAAACTTCCCAAAAACCAAGCACCTACACTCGTCGATTGTTTAATTAGTTTTTTAAAGAGCGTTCGCTGTCTCAGCGAAGAGGTGCGCATTATAGAGATTCAAACTTTGCCGTCAACTCTTTTTTGAAATATTCCTGTAATTATTTACAGGCAGTCCGCTTGGTCACTTTTCTCTTTACAATGTTGCCTACTCTGAAAGTACAACAATGTCTTTGATTACACTTGGAATTGAATCTTCTTGCGATGAAACAGGTATCGCGCTCTATCAAATGGGGCGCGGGTTGCTGTCGCACGCACTGCATACCCAGATTGCCATGCACGGTGAATACGGCGGTGTCGTTCCCGAACTCGCCTCCCGCGATCACGTACAGCGCGTCATCCCGCTGATACGCCAGGTGATGCAGGAAGCGAACGTGTCGCTGGAACAACTGGATGCGATTGCCTACACTCAGGGGCCCGGACTGGGTGGCGCGCTGTTGGTAGGCGCCAGCGTCGCCAATGCGCTTGCTTATGCGCTCGACATACCCACCATCGGCATCCACCACCTGGAAGGTCATCTGCTCTCACCGCTGCTGTCCACCCCTGCGCCTGAATTCCCCTTCGTCGCACTTTTGGTGTCGGGTGGCCACACGCAACTGATGCGCGTGGATGGCGTGGGCCAATATGAACTGCTGGGTGAAACACTGGATGATGCGGCGGGCGAAGCCTTCGACAAGAGCGCGAAACTGCTGGGGCTGGGTTATCCGGGTGGCCCTGCATTGGCCAGGCTCGCGGCACTGGGTCGCCCCGGACGCTACAAATTACCCCGCCCGATGCTGCACAGCGGCAATCTGGATTTCAGTTTCAGCGGCCTGAAGACGGCGGTGCTGACGCTGGTCAGACAAAGTGAACTTAACGGGCATGCCCGGGACCCTCGCTACGCTCTCCCTCACCCCAACCCTCTAGATGAAACAACTAGCCATTCGACTAGGCTGCAAACAACCGCAGCCAAGTCGCTGGTTATCCCGCAAGCGGGCGAGGGAACAAACGACTCGCTACGCGAACTTCACTCTAACGAACAAATCCGAGCTGATATCGCGTATGCGACACAGGAAGCCATTATTGATGTGCTGGCGCACAAAGCGCGTGCGGCGTTGGCACAGACCGGACTGACACAATTGGTAGTAGCGGGCGGCGTAGGCGCGAATCAATTATTACGCAGTCGTTTGAGCGATGACATCAGCCGACGCGGTGGCCGCGTATTTTATCCGGATCTGGAATTTTGCACTGACAACGGCGCGATGATCGCCTTCGCCGGTGCGTTACGCCTCGCGCAACGGGAGGGTTCAAAGGATTACCGCTTTAACGTCAAGCCGCGCTGGAACTTGCAAGAAATAACGTCCTGAAACCTGAGTTCAGGTGCGCGCACGTCGCCGCAGTTCGGAAGCGCTGAACACCTGCCCGCGCAAGACTGCAATTTGCTGCAAGATGGGCGTCGTTATCGGTTCAAGTTTCTGCCGCATCAGCGTGCCGCCGGCTGTAGTGCGCGACAAAACGGGTGCAGCCACTTCGCTATTCATGCAGGACAAAGCCTGCATCGCGCGTACTTCCGAGGCATATTCCGGAAATTGCTCCAGAAATCGCCCTGCCGCTGACGCCGGATCCCGACAAAACGCATCCACGCCTGCAAGAATTCCCTTTACCGATGCATCGCCGCAGGAGGTCGTGTGCAAGACTGAGAAAAAATAGCCAGCCAGCACATTGAGCAGCTTATTCACGACATCCCTGTCTGCCGGGTAGCGCAGCATCGTTTCGCTGGTCTGAAGAAATGCCTGCCCCCTGGCCGACAGGCTGCGTTCAAGCTGTAGCGCATACGGATGATTTCCCATTGCTGCCAGTTTCACACTCAGTGCATGCCAGTCCTCGCGTGGCGAGACGGCTGCCGGCAAATCATCCGGCATAGTTTCGAGAAAGCCGACATGATAGGCATTATCAATAGCGCCCCTGTTCCACAGCTTATTGCGCACCTCCGCGCCAGCCAGTCCCGGTTGCAACACGAGTCGGACCGTATCAATGATCGTATGCGGGTTATTTTCGAACGGCAGGTGCTCAATGAGGTAGTCAGCCAGCACTTTACCCATTTTCCCCTTAACCACGCACTCACGCTCCAGCATACGGCGCGCATTGTCTGCCACCGGCATGGCCCACCACGCACGTCGTGCCAGTTCGTCAGTCAAGCCATTTGAATAAGCCACCGACACCACCGCCTCAGTTTCCCCGAGCAGCAAAAGACAATCGAGCCCCTTATCGCGCGCCTGCCCCATACGCGTCCAACTGTGCAAATAGACAGGGTAGCCACCCGGAGAGCCCGTAGCGTTGCCAGCCAGCATCTCGCGCACTTGACGCAAATACTGCTCGGGACGCCCGGTCGGGTGCAGCCTGATCGTCGCCTCGCCACGCGAGGACAGGCCATGAACAACCATGGCGACCTCATCGATACGTACGGCCTGAACTTCCCCGGCCATCATCACATTGAGACGCAATTCGTCTTCCGGTGCCAGCTTCGACATATCCACTCTCAATTCAATTGTATGCGCTGTCCCCAGGGCACAGGCGCACGCCCCTTTACCAACCAGAGCACAGGAAAAACAGGCTCAAGCGGAAAATCCCCTAAGGCATCGGTAAAATACAGCAGCAAATCAGGCTCGCGCCCCTGACGCGCAACCCATTCGAAAATCGGCCTGAAATCAGTGCCGCCCCCGCCCTGAATGGCTTTTGGCAATCTGAATTCGTCCCACGGCTCAAACAACCAAGGCCCGTTTTTATCCAGCGCCGTGTCACAACCATGGAGCACAATACGCGCGCGCAACTGCCCTTTTATAGCATTGATTTCACTCATGAATTCGTCCATCTCCTGCCCGGATATCGAGCCGCTGGTATCGAGCACCACCAAAATATCGGCCTGAGCACTCCTCAATGAGGGCAATATCATGGAGCCTTCACGTCGTGATGGACGCATGTAGCTGTAATCATCACGCGCGTACTGCGTCATGTAACGGGCGAGCAGCAAGCGCCAGGGCAACTTGGGCTGCATCAGTTCACCGACCATGCGACCCAGAATACCCCCCAGTTTTCCCGCCTGTTGTGCCTGCTGCGCTGCGCCGGCCAGGCGCTGTTGCCATTGCGCAGACAGCGCTTCCTGCTCACCGGCACTCAGTGACTGAGGCCGGGGCACACCCTTTGCATCGCCACTTTCCGCATCATCCGGCTTTTGCCCTTGTGCCTCTTCTTGCGTATCACCGCTGCCATCACCCTCGTGGCGCGGCTGTTCTTCGGGCTCGTCGCTGTTGTTTTCTGCTATGCACGGATAAATTTCCTCCGCCGTCATGCCTTCAAAGCATTCCAGCACCAGTGTGCCGGGAGGAGGCCTGAGCCCGTCCTTGACCAGGAGCGGATTAATAGCGTGATCGCAGGCAACATCCCAACGGAATCGGTTGCGATGCTGCCGACGCGAAAAATGTGAGAGCGCACAATGCAGCGCCTGATTGGCCAGCACGAACTGAGCCTGTTCCATACTCAAGGCATCAATGTAAGTCGGGTTGTAATAAAAATTGCGCGCATCGGTGCTGGTGGTCTGGCACCATGCCGGATCAGCCGCGATCATCGGCAGACGCAAGGCGAGTGCCCCCAGAAACGGCTTGTCCAGAATCAATCGGGTGCGGGCCGCCGCCAGTTTGGTTTCTATGTCGTGAAGATCCATGCCCTAACGCTGATAAAGCATGACATCCGCCACCGCATTCGCCCAGTTGGAGAACTGCGGCACGGCAAATAATTGCTGTCCGATGGCGCGATGCATGTCGGACACCAGCATCACCCCCATTTCGCGCAGCGGAAAGCGGCTGGCGTAATCCAGAATATGCCCGTGAATTTCACGCGCATCACTGCTACCCATAGCCCGCGCTGCGCGCCCGACCAGCGCCGAAGCCACGGCATATTGCAAATCTACTTCACGCGGCACCTCCACCCGCTCGCCCCGCAGGATGGCGTCCAGATCCGGCATGCGATCCAGATTTTCGACGAACGCATTGAGCTCCAGTCCGGCCGCCGGACCGACGCATGCCTGCAGCGTGGCCAGCAGCAATTCCGGTGTATCGCCGAATTTCTGCAACGCGCGGTGGGCAAATTCCCAGGAACGCGGGCTGGGGAAGGCGACCGGGTTGTGCGCAGGATCAAAATCGAACAGACGCTCCGGACGAAAGCGCAAAAAGCCAATCAGACGTTCATCAATACCATTGCCATAAGCCCAACTCACCCAGTCATCGAGGTTGGCCTCAATCTCGAAATGAGAAAAGCGGTTGGCCAAAGGCGCCGGCATGGTGTAGGTTACCCCCCGATCACCCTGACGATTGCCGGCAGCGAAGATCGCCCAGCCCGCCGGGACTTCATACGCACCCAGGCGGCGATCAAGTATCAATTGATAGGCAGCAGCCGAAACGCTGGGCGGGGCGGAGGTAATTTCGTCCAGGAACAGAACGCCTTCCGGGCCATGGCGCTCGATATCCGGCAACATGGACGGCACAGCCCATTCAACCCGGTTGTCAATTCTAAAGGGAATCCCGCGCAAATCGGATGGCTCCATTTGCGACAGGCGGATATCAATCATGGGTACAGCGTGACGGGTTGCGACCTGAGCGATGATCTGGGATTTTCCCACGCCAGGCGGCCCCCAAAGCATAACGGGTGTATGGTGCCCTTCGCGGGCGCTCATGAATTCGCGGTCAAGTACAGCTTGAAGTTGTGCCGGGCGCATGATCTCTCCAACGGTTAATGTTGAATATTATCATACAATAATATTCAGTTTCACCCGCCCAGCAATGAGGGAATTATCAAGCCAAATCCGAAACCTGATTGAAACTTGCAAGCCGAGCTGCTAAACGGCTTTTTTGCCTATCCTGCTTTCCTTGCCATTCATCAAGTTTTGAATATTGCTCTTGTGCCGCCAGATCAGCAGCACGGACATGATGGCGGACGCCAGCACCCATACGCCGGGCAAACCCAGCACCATCGCGTAGATCGGTGCGCCGGCCGCCGCCATCAGCGCGGAAAGTGACGACAGACGGAATACCAGCGCAATCACCAGCCAGGTCGCCAAAGCGGCCAACCCCAGCCAGATGTTCAACGCCAACAGCACGCCCAATGCCGTTGCCACGCCCTTGCCGCCCTTGAATTTCAGGAAAATCGGAAATATATGGCCCAAAAATACAGCCAGAAAAACCAGCGCAACCAGCAGCACACCTTGTGCATCGTGGCTGGCAAAATGCATCGCCAGCGCCACCGCCAGCCAACCCTTGGCCGCATCGCCCAGCAAAGTCAGCGCGGCGGCGGCTTTCTTGCCACTGCGCAGCACATTGGTTGCACCGGGATTGCCGGAACCGTAAGTACGCGGATCTGCAATGCCAAAGACCTTGCTAGTCACGACCGCAAAGGAAATCGAGCCCAACAGATAGGCTGCAACAATAAATACTAGGGTCAACATCAGGAATACCTTAAAATCCGGGAGAAGCGAATTCTACGCGATTCGCCACTTAGTCACCAACTAGCAGAAACACATGGACATTATCTTCATACGCGAGCTCAAAGTCACCACCCTGATCGGTATTTACGAGCGGGAAAAGCTGGTGCCGCAAACTTTGCAACTCGACATCGACATCGCGCTGCCCAACAGCCGCGCTTGCCACAGCGATGACATCAACGACGCACTTGACTACGCGCAGGTCGCACAACATATCCAGACGGTATTAAGCGAAGGCCATTTTTCCTTGCTGGAAACACTGGCCGAACACATCGCACAGATCATCCTCAAGGACTTCAGCGCACCGTGGGTCAAGGTCAGCGTCGCCAAGTTACAGGCGATACGCAACTGCAGGATGGTGGGGGTCAGCATTGAACGGGGACAGATGAAATAGTTGCTGGTTTAGGCCGTTCGCCCTGAGGTATCGAAGGGCATAGTTCGCTAACTTCAAAGTCAACACCGCCGGGGGTAGCCCGGCGATTTTAGCTTTTGATTTTGATGTTGTCGTTCATCCTTCGACATGCTCAGGATGAACAGCCTGAACATGCACCCTCACCCCAACCCTCTCCCTGCAAGGTAGAGGGAGTGCGCCGCTACCCTCTCGGATGATGCCTCGCATGCAGCTGTTTCAATCGCTCCCGCGCCACATGCGTGTAAATCTGCGTGGTGGAAATATCCGCATGCCCGAGCAACATCTGCACTACGCGCAAGTCCGCGCCATGATTCAGCAGATGTGTGGCGAAGGCATGGCGCAAGGTGTGTGGCGACAGCGGTTTGTTCAGTCCGCCGACCTTTGCGTGTTTTTTGATCAGATACCAGAACATCTGCCGCGTCATCCCCCCGCCCCTGGCGGTCACAAACAAATCGTCGCTCACCTGCCTGCCCAACAGCACCCCGCGCCCGTCCTGCAAATAGTCACGCAACCAATCCAGCGCCTCCTCGCCCAAGGGCACCAGACGCTCCTTATTGCCCTTGCCCATCACCCGCACCACACCCATATCCATGCTCAGCTGGCCGATGCGCAGGCTTACCAGTTCCGACACACGCAAGCCGGTGGCGTACAGCACTTCGAACATGGTGCGGTCGCGCAAACCCAAAGGCGTTTGCGTATCGGGAGCCGCCAGCAGCAGCTCCACATCTGCCTCGCTCAGGCTCTTGGGCAGATTGCGCGGCAATTTCGGCGTATCGATTTGCAGCGTGGGATCGGTATTGATTTTCCCTTGCCTGAGCAGATAGCGGAACAGCCGCTTGAGGCTGGAAAGATTGCGCCCCGTGGAACTGGCACGGGCTTTTTGAACGGCGTAAAGGTCGGCAAGATAGCCCTGTATATCGCCATGCGTGGTTTGCAGCAGCGAAGCATTATTCTCGCGCAGCGAAACTGAATCCCTCTCCCCGGCTTGCGGGGGATAACCAGCGACTTGCCCGCTTGCGGGCTTAGTCGATTGGCTAATTGCTCCTTCAGAGTTAGGAGAGAGGGCAACGCGCTGATTTTCCAGCCAGGCGGCGAACTTGTTCAGATCGCGGCGATAACTTTCCAGCGTGTTGCGCGACAGGCCGTCTTCCAGCCACAGCGTGTCGCAGAATTCGTCGAGCAGCTCAGCGTTGTTCATGCTTCAACAGCCAGCGCTTAATTTCTAAAGGGTCGCCGCTGGCATGGTGCATGAAGCCACCCAGTCCAGCCTTCCCCACAATACGATGACAAGGGATGACGATGGGTATGGGATTGGCGCCGCAAGCCTGACCGACCGCCTGCGCACTGGAATGCAGCTCAGTCGCCAGTTCACCATAGCTGCGGGTCTTGCCGCGCGGGATAGATCGCATGGCCTGCCAGACCTTTTGCTGATGCGGTGTTGCCGTTAATTTAAGCTGAACCCGGAATTCGGCATCAGGGTTGGCAAAATAGCGTAATAGTTGCTCACACACACTTTCAGCCAATACGCTGGCGGCACGCTGCGGCTGTTCGCTTTCATGAAGAAAATCGATGCCGGTCAGGGCATCGTCATCGCAACGGATGCCCAGCATGCCAAAGGGCGCGGAAAGTTTTGCCTGATAATCCATGTCGTCATGATAATAAAAAACGGGAGGCATAGCCTCCCGTTTTTTTGAACATACAGCGAAATTATGCTGCTGCTACATTTTTTACCTTGCGTGCTGGCAATTTTTCCTTGATACGTGCCGACTTGCCTGAACGATCGCGCAAATAGTACAGCTTGGCGCGACGTACCGCACCGCGACGCTTTACTTCAATGGCAGCGATCACTGGAGAGTAAGTCTGGAATGTACGCTCCACACCTTCACCTGCGGAAATCTTACGCACGATAAAGCCGGAGTTCAAACCGCGATTGCGCTTGGCAATCACCACACCTTCAAATGCCTGAACGCGCTTACGCTCACCTTCAACCACATTCACGCTGACAACAACCGTGTCGCCGGGCGCAAAATCAGGAATAACTTTACCCAGACGGGCGATTTCTTCTTGTTCCAATTGTTCGATCAAATTCACTTTACTGCTCCTTGGTTATCGGATCTTGTTCCTTCTGCAGTGCACCTCTATAAATCCAAACTCCGTTGTGATACTGCGTTGCTCAATAAATTTAATCGCTTACATATATCTCATATGCAGCGCGCTAAAATTTCTCTCGCGCCTTGTCTCACTTAGGATTTTGAATTTCTATAGGCATCCTGAAATGCTGCCAGAAGACCAGATTCCTCTTTTGTCAAATCACGCCCGGCCAGTAAATCCGGCCGGCGCAACCACGTCCTGCCCAACGACTGGGAAAGCCGCCAGCGCTGTATGTCTGCATGGTTGCCAGACAACAATACCGGGGGCACGGCTTCACCATTAAAAATTTCCGGGCGGGTGTAGTGCGGGCAATCCAGCAGGCCCTGCACAAACGAATCCTGCTCCGCTGAATCAGCATCACCCAATACACCGGGTATGTGCCGCACCAGACTATCCATCAGCACCATCGCCGCCAACTCGCCACCGGACAACACATAGTCGCCGATGGAAATTTCTTCATCCACCATCTGGCGAATCAGGCGCTCGTCTATGCCTTCATAACGCCCCGTCAACAGGATCAAACCCTCTTCCGGCTGCGCTATCATTTCCTTGACCACCGCATGTGTCAGCAAGCGGCCTTGTGGCGACAAATACACCACACGACTCCTGGCCACGCCACTGGCCGCCTGACGCTGTTTGGCCGCGTTGATCGCAGCAGCCAGCGGCTCGCCCAGCATCACCATTCCGGGGCCACCGCCATAAGGGCGGTCATCTACCGTGCGATGATTGTCTGTCGTGAAATCACGCGGATTCCACGTCTTGAGTACATAGCGCCCCTGTTCCGCTGCACGACGCGTGATACCGCATTGCGTCAACGCATCAAACATCTGCGGAAACAGCGTGATAACGTCAAATATCACAGCAAGAAATCGGCCGACCAGTCCACCTGAATGGTTTTGGCTGCCATATCCACATGCTTGATGACGCTGGCCAGAAATGGAATCAGCACATCAGGACCCGAGCCGCGCACGATCAACACATCATTCGCGCCCGTTTCCAGCAACTCAGCCACCGTACCCAGCATATCGCCTGCCTCGTTTACCACGGACATACCGATCAGATCGGCCCAGTAGTATTCATCGGCGCTCTGCTTCGGCAGACTGCTGCGCGGCACAGCGATCAACAAGCCTTTCAGCTTCTCGGCCGCATTGCGATCCGGGCAGTCGGGAAATTGCGCGGCCAGTGTCTTGTCATGCGTTTCACACTGAGCAACGGTCACTTCACGCCACGGGCCATTTTCATGTCCCAGATACCAGGACTGGTAGCCCAGCAGGCTGTCGACGTACTCACTGAACGGCTGGATTTTCACCCAGCCGCGTATGCCGAAAGCAGAGGCAACACGACCCATGATCACCATGGGTTCGGAGTCGTTAGACTGTTGCAGCTGCACCGGCACGCTTTACCAGCTTGGCAACAGCGTCGCTCAATTGCGCGCCCTTGCTTTGCCAAAAAGCCACGCGCGCCAGATCCAGACGCAACGCTTCCTGCTTCTCATTGGCGATGGAATTGTAGAAACCAACGCGCTCGATGAAGCGACCATCGCGACGATTGCGCGAATCCGCTACGACCACATTGTAAAACGGACGATTCTTGGAACCGCCACGGGAAAGACGAATGATGACCATAAAAAACCTATCTAAATTATTAGCCTAAAAGACCTATGCACTCATGTGCAGGGTAATGTTTTGCCGGAAAAGTGATTCCCGCAACACCAGGAAGTGACATCACCTTGTATTTCGTCAGCCATGCGTCCGCCTGCGCGAACCCATCACCACGAAAGGGCGGGCATTCTACGACACAAGCCTGGTTTGTAGCAAGCGCCTTGATAATCAACAAGATTAGCGATGCAGCATGAGTTCAAGCACAAACTTGCTGCCCAGGTAGGCCATCAGCAGGAATATAAAGCCGCTCACCGTCCAGCGCACGGCGATTTTCCCTCGCCAGCCATAGTAGTGATGCCCCCATAACAACACGGCGAATACACACCACGACAGCAAACCGAACAGCACTTTATGATTGAACTGCCAGACTTTGCCGAAAATTTCTTCGGAAAACAACACACCCGACACCAGTGTCAGCGTCAGCAACACGAAACCGATACCTATCATGCGGAACAGCAAACTTTCCATCGTCAGCAGCGGCGGCAGGCTGCGCAGTACACGCGGCAAATTTGCATGGTGTAAGCGTTTTTCCACCAGCGAAATCAGCACCGCATGCAGCATGGCAATGGTAAACAGACTATAAGCCAGCATCGCAACCGCGATATGCACCCTGAAAGCCAGCAAGTCCGTATGGGTTAACTGATGATCCGCAGGGAACACGCCCGGCAACAACAGCGTTACGGCCGCCAGCGGCAACACCAGCGCCTGTAATCCGCCTATCGGGTAAAAGAAGCGCGCCACCCAGTACACCAGCAGCGTCAACCAGACAATCAGCGAGAGCGCATTGAACACACCCAGATCAATTCCGCCCCCCGAAAAAATACCGTTCCACAGCAGATAGCCGTGCAGCGCAATCGGGAATAGCGAGAGGTGTCCGACCGTACCGCGACAACGCTCATCGCATTCGCCGCGCGCATGTGCACGCCAGAAATAGACAGCCAGTAAGGAATAGGTGACAAAAGCGAAAAGTGACAGGAGAAGATTGGACATTTTTTGTCAGAATGTTTTAGACTTCGCAGATTCTACATCATTTGCATAAAATGAAACTCGCGCAACGATTCGTTCGCCTGGCTTCGCCCCCCTCGCTGCGCTCTCCCCGCTTGTCGCGCCAAGGTCGCTGCCAAGCAGCGGAAACCTGACGGAGACACCCCTTGCGGGCGCGGGAGAGGATTGAGGAGTACACGCTAGGGGCAGGCCGTGGTTGTAAAGCCGACAAGTCGGCAACAACCACACTCAGGGGAACGGGCAGGGCAAGTTTTAGTTACCGGGTTGGCCTTTTGCCATGCCCGTTTGATTACCCACAAGGACGGATATGCTGGACAATTTGACGCAACGTCTCTCTGGTGTCATTAAAAACCTGCGCGGCCAGGCGCGCCTCACCGAGAACAATATTCAGGATGCGCTGCGCGAAGTACGTATGGCGCTGCTCGAAGCCGACGTGGCCTTGCCGGTCGTCAAGGAGCTGGCCGCCTCGGTCAAGCAGGCCGCATTGGGGCAGGAGGTCATCGGCAACCTGAACCCCGGCCAGGCCTTCATCGGCGTAGTACACAAGGAGCTCACCCGATTGATGGGCGAGCACAACGATGCGCTCAATCTCACCACCACACCGCCTGCCGTGATTCTGATGGCCGGCCTGCAAGGTGCGGGCAAGACCACCACCTGCGGCAAACTCGCCAAGCTGTTGCGCGAACAGAACAAGAAAAAAGTGCTGCTGGTCAGTTGCGACATTTACCGCCCGGCAGCCATCGAGCAGTTGCGCACGCTGGCCAAGCAACTCGATATCGATTTCTTCACCTCCGACATCAGTCAAAAGCCGCAGGACATCGCGCTGACCGCGCTGGACTTTGCACGCAAACATCATCACGACGTGCTGATCGTGGATACCGCCGGGCGCCTTGCCATCGATGAAGCGATGATGGCGGAAATCAAGCAGCTGCACGCTTCGCTCAAGCCTATCGAGACCCTGTTCGTAGTGGACGCGATGACCGGGCAGGATGCAGTAAATACCGCGAAGGCCTTCGGCGAAGCACTGCCGCTCACCGGCATTATCCTCACCAAACTGGACGGCGACTCGCGCGGCGGTGCAGCGCTCTCGGTGCGTCAGATTACCGGCAAACCGATCAAATTTATCGGTGTCAGTGAAAAACCCAACGGACTGGAAGCCTTTCACCCTGAGCGCATGGCTTCACGCATACTGGGCATGGGCGATGTATTGTCGTTGCTGGAAGAGGCACAACGCGGGGTGGACCAGGGCGAAGCCGAAAAACTTGCCAAAAAAATGCAAACCGGCAAGGGCTTCGACCTCAACGACTTCAAAATGCAGTTCGTGCAGATGCGCAAGATGGGCGGCATGTCCGCACTGATGGACAAACTGCCCGCACAACTCAGTCAGGCTGCGGCTGACTCCAAGGTGGACGACAAATCCATTAACCGACTGGAAGGCATCATTAACTCGATGACGCCGCTCGAACGCAGCAAGCCTGAACTCATCAAAGCCTCGCGCAAACGGCGCATTGCCGAAGGTGCGGGCGTGAAGGTGATGCATGTCAATCAGCTGCTCAACCAGTTTGAACAAACGCAAAAAATGATGAAGATGTTTTCCAAGGGTGGCGGCATGGCTAAAATGATGCGCAGTATGGCTGGCAAGCTACCGGGAATGAGGTAAAGAAAACCAGCCAGTGGCAAGTAGCTAGTAGCAATTTGTCACTTACCACTCACTACTTACGACTGACCTAAATTATGATTAAAGCGATTATTTTTGACGTAGACGGGACGCTTGCCGATACCGAAGACGGACACCGCATGTCCTTCAACAAAGCTTTCGCGGAAAGCGGCCTGGACTGGAACTGGGATGTGGCGTTGTATGACAAGCTGCTCAAGGTGACCGGCGGTAAAGAACGAATCAAGTATTTCATAAGTGATTTTCTGGCTGATTTTCACAAACCCGCCGATTTTGACGGCTTTGTGAAAAATTTGCATGCCATCAAGACACAGCATTACACCACCATGATAGGCGAGGGCAACGTTCCGCTACGCCCCGGCGTTAAACAACTGATCCATGACGCACATGCGGCGGGCATTACGCTGGCCATCGCCACCACCACCACGCCTGAGAATGTTACCGCGCTGCTGGAAGTAGGGCTGGGAAAAGACTGGGCCGACTTGTTTGCCGCCAATGGCTGTGGCGACATCGTGCCGCACAAGAAACCTGCGCCGGATATTTATTTCTGGGTGCTGGAAAAAATGGGGCTGGCCGCGACAGACTGCATCGCACTGGAAGATTCCGAAAACGGACTGCGCTCCAGTCTGGCAGCCGGAATCAAGACTTATGTCACTACCAACCACTACACGCGCAATCATGATTTTACAGGCGCAGCAGCGGTATTTGATGACCTGAGCAACCTTGACCAGTTCTACCGGACTGCCGGATTAGCGCTCAGCAAACGGCCTGATTAGCCTGCACCCGTCGCCGACATGCGGCATGTGAACGCGCAGGGAATTCGACCCTCATCGTCTCCGGCAGCTGATTTCGGTTTAGAATACGCGCTGCGCCACTAACTATTTAAGGAAACATCATGTATCAAATCGCCCCTAGCATCCTTTCCGCCAACTTCGCCAAGCTGGGCGAGGAAGTTGATAACGTTCTCGCCTCTGGTGCAGACATCGTGCACTTCGACGTGATGGACAATCATTACGTCCCCAACCTGACCATAGGCCCGCTGGTCTGTGATACGCTGCGCGCTCATGGTGTGACCGCACCGATAGACGTGCATCTGATGGTCAAGCCGGTGGATCGCATCATCCCTGACTTCGCCAAGGCTGGCGCGACTTACATTACTTTCCATCCTGAAGCATCCGAGCACGTTGACCGCACCATCGGCCTGATCAAGGAAAGCGGCTGCAAGGCGGGTCTGGTATTCAATCCGGCCACTCCGCTGGATATTCTGGAATACATGCTGCCCAAACTGGATATGGTGCTGCTGATGTCGGTCAACCCTGGTTTCGGCGGTCAAAAATTCATCCCTTACACGCTGGACAAGGCGCGCAAGGTTCGCGCAATGATAGATGCGGGCGGTTACAACTGCCGTCTGGAAATCGACGGTGGCGTAGGCCCTGCGAACATCCGTGAAGTAGCCGCTGCCGGCGTGGATACTTTTGTTGCAGGCTCGGCGATTTTCGGCGCACGCAAAGCCACCGACAAGCATCAGTTCGACACCGTACTTGCGGCGATGCGCGCTGAACTGGCCAAGGTTTAACGGGCACTATCTCTGATAATGAAATTCACCATGCCCGTTTCCCTGAGCGTGGTTGTTGCCGACTTGTCGGCTTTACAACCACAGCCTGCCCCTAGCGGGCACTCCTCAACCCTCTCCCAAGGGGCGAGGGGGCAAATGAATCGTCACGCGAGTTTCACGTTAACCGCGTTTCGCCACGCCGTACCCGTGCTGATCATTGCGTTCGCAACCTCGGGTTGCGATCGACTCACTGGCGTGGCAGAGCAAAAAAACTACGACGCCGAGGCGGTAGGCTATGCCTGCCGTGTTTCGCTAAAAACGCCTGAAGATTGCATGAAGGAAAACGAGACGCACAGCCCCAGTTCGGTCCTGATGGGCTGGAAATCTGCCGACAAGGATATAACGGACAAAAAACTCGACCCCAGCATGGGCGCCAATCCCGTTAGCGTCGAACTAACTGAATCCGCGTCGGCGCCCGCTGCAACAGATAGCAAACTCAAGGACGGAGAAAGTGCAATAAAAACTGCGCCGGATCATTCCACCGCGTCCGAAAAGAAACCTGCCAAAGCGCATTAAGGAACCCCATGTCTCAAAATATCAAGCGATTCACTACACCCGTCAGCATCAAAGCCATCGTCATCGATCTTGATGGCACGATGTTACACACCGCCCCCCAACTTTCCGAAGCCGCCAACCGCATGTTGCGCGACATGGACTATGCTCCTGTTTCACAAGAGCTGCTGGCGAGCTATATCGGTAACGGCGTCAGCTGGCTGGTAAAGCGCGCGCTGACCGGCGAAATGCACGCCACACCGGATGCCGCCTTGTACGATCATGCCTTGCCTATCTTCGAGAAACACTACAACGACCTGCTGCTGGAAAGTAAAACGTTTGAAGGCGTCATCGAAGGATTGGAAGCCATGCAAGCGGCGGGTTTCCGTCTGGGCTGCATCACCAATAAACTGGAATGCTTTACTACGCCACTGCTGGCCGGTGTCGGTCTGGCGAAATATTTTGAAATCGTGCTGGCTGGCGACACCTTGCCGGAAAAGAAACCGCATCCGCTGCCGTTGCAGCACGCCGCGAAATTCTTCGGCGTAGCCACCGAGCAAGTATTGCTGATTGGCGATTCGCTGAATGACACGCTTGCCGCACGTGCCGCTGGCTGCCCGACGTTCTGCGTACCTTACGGCTACAACCACGGCGAACCCGTGGAAACGCTGGATCTGGACGCGGTCATCGCCAATCTCCCGGCCGCATTGCCTCTGATGAAACTGGCCTGATATGAAAACCCTCCTGTCCCTGATGAAATCAGCCGATTGGCGATGGCGTTAATGCAATCGTAGGGTGGGCAACTCATGCCCACCGTTATTGCCAGGCGTCAGCGTGGGTACATCGTGCCCACCCATCAAACACAGGAGGCGTTTCATGTTGCACCCCATCACCGAGCAAGAATTCAATGCGCTGGCCCAACAAGGCTATAACCGCATCCCGCTGGTCGCAGAGACTTTCGCCGATCTCGACACACCGCTTTCGCTGTATCTCAAACTGGCCAACCGCCCCTATTCCTACCTGCTGGAATCGGTACAGGGCGGCGAACGTTTCGGACGCTATTCCTTCATCGGACTACCTGCCGACACCCGCATCACCGTGCACGGCAAGCGCATCACACTGACTCATCTCGACAGCGAAACGACACATGAAGTCAGTAACCCGCTGGATTTCATCAGCGAATATCAGTCCCGTTTCAAGGTCGCTCCCTTGTCCGGACTGCCGCGCTACACCGGCGGACTGGCGGGCTATTTTGGCTACGAAACCATACGTTACATCGAACCGCGCCTGGACAACGTACACAAGCCGGACGCAATAGGCACGCCAGACATCCTGCTGATGCTTACCGAACAGCTGGCGGTGGTGGACAATCTCTCCGGCAAACTGACCTTTATCGTCTATGCCGATCCGTCCCGGGACGATGCCTATGCACTGGCACGCGAACGCCTGCGCGAGCTGACAGCCATGCTGCGCCTGCCGGTAGACATTCCCTATGCGCCGCCTGTAGCGCCCATTGAAGCGCAATCCGAGTTCGGCGAAACGGGATTCAAGGCAGCGGTGGAAAAAGCCAAGCAATACATCTTCGACGGCGACATCATGCAGGTGGTACTGTCACAACGCATGTCGCAGCCCTTTCCCGCCTCACCGCTCTCGCTGTATCGCGCATTGCGCAGCATCAACCCGTCACCCTACATGTTCTATTACGACATGGGCGACCATCACGTAGTCGGTTCATCGCCGGAAATTCTGGCGCGTCTCGAAGGTGATGTGGTCACGGTGCGCCCGATCGCCGGAACCCGCCCGCGCGGCAAGACGCCGCAACAGGACATTGAGCTGGCGCAAGAACTCCTGGCCGATCCGAAAGAACTGGCAGAACATCTGATGCTGATCGACCTCGGGCGCAACGACATCGGCCGCGTCGCACAAAACGGCACCGTAAAATTAACGGACAAGATGGTGATCGAGCGCTATTCGCATGTGATGCACATCGTTTCCAACGTCGAAGCCAAGCTCAAACAGGGACTGGATGCGATGGATGTGCTGCGCGCTACTTTTCCGGCCGGCACGGTAAGCGGCGCGGCAAAAGTGCGCGCGATGGAAATCATCGACGAACTGGAGCCTTCCAAACGCGGCATCTACGCGGGGGCGGTCGGCTATCTCGGTTTCAACGGCGACATGGATGTCGCCATTGCGCTGCGCACTGCCGTGGTGAAAGACAACATGCTCTATGTGCAGGCCGGGGCAGGCATCGTCGCCGACTCGGTTGCCGACAGCGAATGGCTGGAAACCCAGAACAAGGCGCGCGCCGTACTGCGTGCGGCAGAAATGGCGCTGGATGGCCTGGATGCAGACCTGCATCGCTAAGATAAAGAACCCTTAATGTTACGGCTGACAGAAATCAAATTACCGCTGGCACATGCCGCGAACGAAATCAGGGCGTCCATCCTCAAACGACTAGGCATCGCTTACGATGAGCTGATCGGCTACGTCGTGTTCAAGCGCGGCGTGGATGCGCGTAAGCCGCGCGCTATCCTGTTCGCCTACACGCTGGATGTGACGGTGCGCGACGAAGCTGCGGTGCTGGCGCGATTCGCCAACGATCAACATATCAGGGTAGCGCCCGATACAAGTTATCACTTCGTCGCACACGCGTCGGCTGAATTACCTTCACGACCTATCGTCATCGGCATGGGGCCTGCAGGACTGTTTGCCGGATTGCTGCTGGCGCAGATGGGTTTCCGCCCGCTGATCCTCGAACGCGGCAAGGCGGTACGCGAAAGAACCAAGGACACCTTCGGACTATGGCGACAAGGCGTACTCAATCCGGAATCCAACGTGCAATTCGGCGAAGGCGGCGCGGGAACGTTCTCCGACGGCAAGCTGTACAGCCAGATCAAGGATCCGCGCTATCTGGGGCGCAAGGTACTGAATGAATTCGTCAAGGCGGGCGCGCCGGAAGAAATCCTTTACGTCAGCCATCCGCACATCGGCACCTTCCGCCTGGTCGGCATGGTGGAGAAGATGCGCGAAACCATACAGTCGCTGGGCGGCGAGATACGCTTTGAGAGCCGCGTGGATGACATCGAGGTACAGGACGGGCAAGTAGCTGGCGTGGTACTCGTCGGCGGCGAACACATCGCCACCTCGCATTTGGTGCTGGCGGTCGGCCACAGCGCGCGCGACACCTTCGAGATGATCCACAAGCGCGGCATCTACATCGAAGCCAAGCCATTCTCCATCGGCTTGCGCATCGAACACCCGCAATCGCTGATCGATGCCGCCCGCTATGGCAAAAATGCGGGCAATGAATTGCTCGGCGCCGCCGACTACAAGCTGGTGCATCACGCCAGCAATGGACGCTCGGTGTACAGTTTCTGCATGTGCCCCGGCGGCACGGTGGTCGCGGCAACTTCCGAAGTCGGGCGTGTGGTCACCAACGGTATGAGCCAGTATTCGCGCAACGAGCGCAACGCCAACGCGGGCATCGTGGTGGGCATTACCCCCGAACAGGATTATCCCGGCGACCCGCTCGCGGGTATGGAATTTCAGCGCCGCTGGGAGTCTCGCGCCTATGAACTGGGCGGCGAAACTTATCAGGCGCCGGGTCAACTGGTCGGCGACTTTCTCGCAGGCAGAGCTTCGACGAAATTGGGTCAGGTACAGCCGTCGTACACACCCGGCGTGCACCTCACCGACCTGGCTACCGCCCTGCCCGATTACGCCATCGCCGCGATACGCGAGGCCCTGCCCGCGTTTGCCAAGCAAATCAAAGGGTTCGACATGGCGGATGCGGTGCTGACCGGCGTGGAAACACGCACCTCCTCGCCGATACGCATCAAACGCAATGCCGATGACTTGCAGAGCATCAACACCCGTGGCCTGTATCCTGCGGGCGAAGGCGCGGGTTACGCCGGAGGGATTTTATCGGCAGCCGTGGATGGCATCGAAATTGCCGAAGCGGTAGCGTTGAGCATGATGCGCACAAAGAATTAACGACGGGAGAAAATATGCTGTTAATGATCGATAACTACGATTCCTTCACCTACAATCTGGTGCAGTATTTCGCCGAACTGGGCGCGGAGGTGGAGGTACATCGCAATGACGAAATTACCGTCGAGCAGATTGAGAAAATGAATCCGCAACACATCGTGGTGTCGCCCGGCCCCTGCACGCCGAATGAAGCCGGGATTTCGGTCGCAACGATTCAACATTTCGCGGGGAAAATTCCCGTTCTGGGCGTCTGCCTGGGTCATCAGAGCATCGGTCAGGCCTTCGGCGGCCGCATCATCCACGCCAAACAGCTGATGCACGGCAAGACCTCGCTGATCCATCACCACAACAACAGCGTATTCACCGGTCTGCCCAATCCGTTCACCGCGACGCGCTATCACTCGCTGGTGATCGAGCGCGAGACGCTGCCGGATTGTCTGGAGATCACCGCCTGGACGGATGACGGCGAAATCATGGGCGTGCGCCACAAGACGCTGGCGATACACGGCGTGCAGTTCCATCCCGAATCCATCCTCACCGAGCACGGCCACGACATGCTAAAGAATTTTCTGGAAGGCAAACCATGATCACACCCCAACAGGCGCTCACCCGGCTGATCGAACAGCGGGAAATTTTTTACGATGAGATGCTCTCGCTGATGCGCCAGATCATGAGCGGCGAAGTCACTGCGGCGCAGATCGCCGGCATTCTGGTCGGTCTGCGCGTCAAGAAAGAAACGGTCGGTGAAATCTCCGCCGCCGCTTTCGTAATGCGCGAGTTTGCCACCAAAGTGCCGGTCGCAAATCGCCTGCATCTGGTGGACACCTGCGGCACCGGCGGCGACGGCATCAGCACCTTTAATGTCTCGACTACCGCAGCCTTCGTCGCCGCCGCTGCCGGTGCGCGCGTCGCCAAGCACGGCGGGCGTTCGGTTTCCAGTACTTGCGGCAGCGCGGATGTACTGGAAAAGCTCGGCGTGAATATCAACCTGACGCCCGAACAAGTCGCGCAGTGCGTGGACAGTATCGGCATTGGCTTTATGTTTGCGCCCAATTTTCACGGCGCGATGAAATATGCCGCCCCGGTGCGCCGCGAGCTGGGCGTGAGGACGATGTTCAACGTGCTGGGCCCGCTGACCAATCCGGCGGGCGCTGACAATCAAGTGCTGGGGGTATTCCATCCCGACCTGGTCGGCATCATGGCGCGCGTGTTGCAACGTCTCGGCAGCCGCCATGTGCTGGTGGTACACGGTGCGGACGGCATGGATGAAATTTCAATCAATTCAAATACTTACGTTGCAGAACTAAAAGACGGCGCAATCCGCGAATATACCGTCACCCCTGAACAATTCGGTTTCTCTCGCGCCTCGAATGACCTGCTGCGCGTGGCAAATGCAACGGATGCCTGCGCCATGCTGCGCGGCGTACTCGACAACCAGCCCGGCGCACCCCGCGACATCGTGCAACTGAACGCGGGCGCTGCGATTTACGTGTCGGGCTTGAGCGCTACGCTGGCCGAGGGTATCGCCCGTGCCAATGAGGTGATTGCCAGTGGCGCAGCCAAAGCGAAGCTGGAGCAACTGATTGAATTCAGCGGGAAATTCTCAAAATCCGTTTAAGCCGAAACCGCATTAACTGAAGTTTTGCAAGGTAACAGGACAGCTAATACAGAGCGCTATCCTGCACATGCTTGAATTGTTCTGTCCAATTAACGTTACTCCGCTTTGAATCATGAACATTCGCATCAACTACCGAAAGCTCGCGTTTGAAACATACCCTCCGATTTGCGCTTACTGTGGGTTTGGCGTTCCAGAAGTCTTGGAAGTTGCCCACATTGATGGGAATCGAGACAACAACGCAGTGGAAAATCTGGCTATCTTGTGTCCCAATTGCCACAAGATGCTAGACATTGATCTGATACCGACGGAAACCATCGTTCTAATGCGAGATCGAGAAAAACGTGTTATTTGGAGCAAGCGAATGAAAGATGCAGGGGCAAAGGCCGCTGCGACTCGAAAGCGCAAACAAACAGCAAGAAAAGCCGTCGAGACAAGGAAACGAAATGCAGAGAGCTAATCGCCCCGCGCTGAGTAATCAGAGCAAGCGTAGCCCGGATGTAATGCCATGGAATCCGGGATTGGCTTCAACTGGCGCTCCCGGATTTCACTTCGTTCCATCCGGGCTACCCAACTGAAATCCTTGAGATACGAAAACGGGATAGGGGCAGCGAAAACAGTGGCAGTTCTAACAATCAAACATTACTGAACCGGACGTTGCGAGGGAAATATGAGCGATATAACATCGGTAACCGCCACCAACCCACCATTGCAAACACTCTTGGGCAGTTTGGGCGAACTGATACGCGAGGCACGCCAGCAGGCGCTGCGTGCGGTTGACACCATTCAGGTGCAGACCTGCTGGCAAATAGGTCGGCATATCGTTGAGTTTGAACAGGGTGGCGAGACCCGTGCCGCTTACGGAAAACGCCTGTTGCCTGAATTGGCAAAGTCGCTCACCAAGGAACTCGGCAAGGGCTTTGATGCTTCCAACTTGCGGTACATGCGCCTCTTCTATCAAGCCTTCCCAAAGTGTGACGCACTGCGTCACGAATTGAGCTGGACGCATTACCGCTTCTTGCTGCGCATCGAAAATGATGCCGCACGGCGCTGGTATATGAACGAAACCGCTATGCGGCTCGCGTAGCTCGGATGTAATGCAATGAAATCCAGGATTGGTTTCAACGAACGCTCCCGGATTTCACTTCGTTGCATCCGGGCCAACTGAAAGACGCATAATTTGCGCAACATCGTCGCTACGACACTTGAAATCCCGTATCCCCGCCCCATTTACCGTCCACGTTATTAACACATCAAAGGACAGATATGACTGCAAGCACTAATCGCGAAACGATGGGATTTCAGACAGAAGTTAAGCAACTTCTGCAATTGATGATTCATTCGCTGTATTCCAACCGCGAGATTTTCCTGCGCGAACTGGTTTCCAATGCATCGGACGCCTGCGACAAGCTGCGCTTCGAGGCCCTGCACAATGACTCGATGTTCGAGAATGATTCCGAGCTAAAAATCAGCCTGAGCTTTGACAAGGACGCGCGCACGCTGACCATTAGCGATAACGGCATCGGCATGAACCGCGACGAAGTCATTAACAATCTGGGCACCATCGCCAAATCCGGCACGCGCGAATTCTTCTCACGCCTGAGCGGCGACCAGCAAAAAGATGCGGGGCTGATCGGTCAGTTCGGCGTCGGTTTCTATTCCGCGTTTATCGTCGCCGACAAGGTCGTCGTGACGACCCGCCGTGCCGGTGAAAATACCGACCAGGGCGTTTCCTGGGAATCCGATGGCGGCGGCGAGTTTTCCATTGAGATGGTCGAAAAGGCGAATCGCGGTACCACCATCACGCTGCATCTGCGCGAAGACCAGGACGACCTGCTTTCCGGTCACAAGATACGCTCCATCATCCGCAAATATTCCGATCACATCGTTCAACCGATTGTGATGCGCAAGGAAGAATGGAAAGACGGCGCTCAAGTTGTCACGGAAGAAGACGAGACCATCAATCAGGCCTCCGCACTCTGGGCGCGTTCCAAGAACGAAATTACCGACGACGAATATAAGGCTTTCTACAAGCACGTCGGCCACGACTACGAAGATCCGCTGGCGTGGACACATGCCCGCGTCGAAGGCCGTCAGGAATACACCCAGCTGCTCTATGTGCCTGCCCGTGCGCCGTTCGATCTGTGGGATCACAAGGCACAGCACGGCATCAAGCTGTACGTGAAGCGCGTGTTCATCATGGACGATGCGGAACAGTTGCTGCCGTCCTATCTGCGTTTCGTGCGCGGTATCGTCGATTCCAACAACCTGCCATTGAACGTATCGCGCGAGATTCTGCAGGAATCCAAAGACATCAAGGCGATCCGCGAGGGTTGCACCAAGAAAGTGCTCGGCCTGCTGGAAGATATAGCTGCCAGCGATGAAGAAAAATTCGCCACTTTCTGGGGTGAGTTCGGTCAGGTCATCAAGGAAGGCGTGGGTCAGGATTTCGCCAACAAGGACAGGATTGCAGGGCTGTTGCGCTTCGCCTCCACCCACTCGGACACCACGGCAGAAACCGTATCTCTGGCCGATTACATAGCCCGGATGAAAGAAGGTCAGGACAAGATTTACTACATCACCGCCGACACCTTCAATGCGGCGAAAAACAGCCCGCATCTGGAAGTGTTCCGCAAGAAGGGCATCGAAGTGCTGCTGCTCTCCGCACGCGTGGACGAATGGGTAGTCGGTTCGCTGACCGAATTCAAGGAAAAATCGCTGGTCTCGGTCGCTAAGGGCGGCCTGGATTTGGGTGCGCTGGAAGATGAAGCCGAAAAGCAGGATCAGGAAAAACAGGCGGCCGAGCACAAGGAACTGACCGGGAAAATCGAAGCCAGCCTGTCCGGACGGGTAAAAGAAGTGCGCGTCACGCACCGTCTGACCGACTCCCCTGCCTGTCTGGTGGCGGACGAAGATGACATGAGCGGTAACATGGCGCGCATGCTCAAAGCCGCCGGCCAGAAGATTCCCGAATCGTTGCCGATTCTGGAAATCAATCCGCAACATCCGGTGGTGATTCGCCTGAAGGCGGAATCACAGCATTTCGATGACTGGACGGCGGTACTGTTCGATCAGGCTTTGCTGGCGGAAGGCGGGCAGCTCGACGACCCGGCCGGTTTTGTGAAGCGCATCAATCACCTGATGCTGGAAATGCGCGCCAGCTAAGCAGGCTGCACCGTTAGGAAAACGCTGATTAAATCGTCTTTGCGAGGAGCGCAGCGACGTGGCAATCCAGAATTTATTTTATAATCAACATGCTGGATTGCCACGCTTCGCTCGCAATGACAGTTATAGTGAATAAATCAGCGCTTCCTTAGATAACGACAAGGCCGGAGTTTATCCGGCCCTTCGACAGGCTCAGGACATGCCTTGTCGTTTCTAACGTCTCATTTGTTCAAGAAAATCCGCGACGGTCGGATAAGCTAGCTTGACCTTCAGCTCGCACTTCATGCGCTGATTGGCCAGCCTGCGCGATTCGTTCATAAACGACCACATCATAGGCGACACGGCGCGCTGCACTTCGCATCGCGTCATGCGCGGCGCATGCGGCAAACCATATGCATCCGCCACTAAATCGAAGTAATCACCCATCTTCATTTCATCGTCATCAGTCGCGTGATAGACGCGGCACGGCTTTGCCCTGTACAGCGCCGCCACGCTGATGCGCGCCAGATCGTCGGCGTGGATGTGATTACTGTAACCGTCCTCGCCCGCCACGATAGCAGGAGAGTCTGCGCGCAATCGCGCCACAGGCAGACGGTCGGCGGCGTAAATACCCGGCACGCGTAAAATACTCGCCCGCACTTCATTGCGCCTGGCCCAGTCGCGAATCTGCTGTTCGGCATCCACCCGCCGTTGCGCACGCGGCGATTGCGCATTCAGCGGACGCGTCTCGCGCACCCACTCACCGGCGCAATCGCCATACACGCCGCTGGTGCTGATATAAATCAGACAGGACGGCAAAGCACCCTGCGATAAGACGCTGAGCAGATTGCGCGTACGGGTGTCGGTATCACCGTTCACAGGCGGTGGCGCGAAATGCAGCACCGCATCGGCTAACCCCGAGAGGCGAGCCAGACTGGTGCGATCATCCAGATCACCGACAATCGGAATGGCGCCAAGATTGCGCAGACCCGCGCAGCTTTCCGGGTTACGCACCAGTGCATACACGCGATAACGCTGGACAAGCCTGGGGAGAGTGCGCCGCGCTATATCCCCACAGCCAACAATGAGTATTCGTTTCATAGGCTAATTATGCGTTAAAATCCACGCTTTCGCGCAACCGCTCCATACACCAGCACAGATCATGACTTTCCAGACCACAATCCAGCCCAGCGGCCACCAGTTCCCCGCCGAAGCGCACGAAACCCTGCTCGAAGCCGCACTCAGACACGGTTACAACCTGCCCTACAGCTGCCGCGATGGTGTATGTGGCGCGTGCAAGGGCAAGGTGCTGCAAGGTCAGGTGGACTTTGGCACGCATCAGGGCAGCACGCTGACCGACGCTGACAAAGCCCAGGGCATGGCGCTGTTTTGCTGCGCGAAGCCCCTGTCAGACCTGGTGATTGAATGTCAGGAGGTCAACGCGGTCAAGGATATTCAAATCAAAACCATGCCTTGCCGGGTGCATAGCATGGAAAAACCCGCCGACGATGTGATGGTGCTAAAACTCAAACTGCCCGCCAATGAACGCCTGCAATTCCTCGCAGGACAGTACATAGACATACTGCTCAAGGATCAGAAGCCGCGCAGTTTTTCACTGGCCAATGCGCCGCACAAAGATGAACTGCTGGAATTGCATATCCGCAACATTACCGGTGGCGCGTTTACCCAGCATGTCTTTAACGAAATGAAAGAGCGCGACATTCTGCGCTTCAAGGGGCCACTCGGAACCTTCTTCCTGCGCGAAGATTCCGACAAACCTATCATTTTCGTCGCCAGCGGCACCGGCTTTGCGCCGATTAAAGCCATCATCGAACATGCGCTGCATATTGGCATCAAGCGTTCCATGCACTTCTACTGGGGCGCGCGCAAACTGTCCGATCTGTACATGCTGGATATGGCCAGACAGTGGGAAGCACAAGGTATCAAATTCACCCCGGTACTGTCTGACGCTCTGCCTGAAGATGAATGGCAGGGACGCACCGGTTTCGTCCATCGGGCCGTGCTGGAAGACTACAGCGATCTGTCTGCACACGAAGCCTATGTCTGCGGCGCACCGGTTGTTGTCGAAGCAGCACACACTGACTTTACTGCGCAGCGCGGTTTGCCCAACGAAGCATTCTTTTCTGACGCCTTCACCTTCGTTCCCAAGAGCTGAGCCTTCCCGCCTGGCGCGTTGATCCCGCAAACCTGTCAGGGTTTGCGATTGAAAAAGAAGTTGGTCGCATCGACAAAGCCTTCGATACTTCCACAATCAAAACGCTGACCCCGGAAGCGGTAAGCGATCACCTTCCCATTTGCCGCCTGCGCTTGCAATGCATCGGTGAGCTGCACTTCGCCGTTCTTGCCGGGCGGCGTATTCCTCAGTATCTCGAATATATCGGGTGTCAGTATGTAACGTCCGATGACGGCAAGGTTGGACGGCGCATCCTGCGGTGACGGTTTTTCCACCATGTATTCGACCCGGACATATTCGTCGTCCAGATGCTGACCGCTGACGATACCGTATTTATCCACATCTTCGACCGGAACCTCTTCGACCGCGACGATGCTGCAACGATATTTCTCATAGGCCTTCACCATCTGCGCCATGATGCCGTCCGACTCACCGACGCATAGATCATCTGCCAATATCACGCCAAAAGGTTGCTCACCGATCAGCGCCTCACCGATCAGAATGGCATGACCCAATCCGCGCATGTGGTTTTGTCGCGTGTAGGTAAAGGTGCACTGCTCAATCAGGCTACGGATGCAGTCCAACTGGCTTTCCTTGCTGGTGCCGCTGATCATGTCCTCCAGCTCGTAGGTAATATCGAAATGGTCTTCAATGGCGCGCTTGTTGCGTCCGGTGACGAACGCAATGTGATCCATCCCCGCCGCCATGGCCTCCTCTACACCATACTGAACGAGTGGTTTGGTGAGAATGGGCAGCATTTCCTTGGGTTGCGCCTTGGTAGCCGGAAGGAAGCGTGTTCCATAGCCCGCTACGGGGAAAAGACATTTCTTGATCATGCATTTCTCTCCTTGTAGATTAATCAGTCAGCCAATAACAGGATAGCGATGGCAGGATGATTTCTTCGTTTTCGACCGCAACACGCTCACCAGAGCACATGTCCAGCATGCTGTCATGCGAAAAAAATCCGTGCGATTTTAACACCCCGACATGCAGCTTCTGCAGATTGATGTCGAAGTTAGCGATCACCAATACCCTGTTGTGCGGGGGTTTTATATCCGTCCGCGAAAAGACCAGTAGCTTGGGGTTCCCTGTCAATCAGCGTCGTGTCGGATTGTGCATCACAGAGCAAGCGACCGGCATCATCAAAGGCGCGCACGGCACGGCTGATGGCGTATTGCCGGAAGCGTTGCGGGCACTTTCGGCGGAAGCCATCTATGCTCTCGATTTATCTTTGGCAAATGTGCTCAAACAACTAGGGAGATGCTGATTAAATCGTCTTTGCGAGGAGCGTAGCGACGTGGCAATCCAGAATTTATTTTATAATCAACATACTGGATTGCCACGCTTCGCTCGCAATGACAATTATAGTGAATAAATCAGCGCTTCCCTAGAAATTACCGATGACAAACTGGCCGAAAAACCGTTGTCTGATTTGTGAGTTTTCCCGGAAGCCACGCTTCAGCAGGCTGCAATCAGGTTTATCGCGGGCTGCGCGGCGACTCGCTATCAATCACCACCTGATCGCGCCCATTATGCTTGGCATGGTACAAGCGCCGATCCGCGCCCTTGAGTAGCTCTTCAGCCGAACAGGGTTCTTCCGGCGTCCAGCTGGAGACGCCGATACTACAACGTACATCCCCCACCTCAAGCGGCACAATAGCTGTTTTACGCACACGATCCAGAATGCGATTGGCGATCTCCAGCGCGACTGCGGCATCGGCATGCGTCAAGAGCACAACGAATTCTTCACCCCCATAGCGCACCAGAATATCCGAGTCGCGCATCTGCTCATGGAGTATTTCGGCGAAACCGCGCAACACGGCATCACCCACATCATGTCCATAGGTATCGTTGATGCGTTTAAAAAAATCGATATCCAGCATCAGGCAACTGAGCGCCTGACTGTGGCGCACACTTTGCTTGAGTTGCGGCGTCAACCATGACCACAGGAAATGCCGGTTATAAGCGCCCGTCAATTGATCCCGATTGCTCTGTGATTCCATCTTCATGGCCAGCCGCGCCAATGCGGAAGACTTGGCAACGCTCTCAGTCACGTCATTGATGCTGATTGCCGCCAGCGTTTCGCCGCGACTATTGGTCAATGGCGCCACGCTCACCTGTTGCTGCATCAGCTTCAGATCATGCATTGGGGAAACCAGCGGTATGGGCAGCACATAACGATTCAGCGTCTGCGAGATCAGCTGCGGCGATTTGTGTTTTATACATAACTCAATAGCCGATAGCAGGCGCGGACTGTTAAAGTCGACGAACAACTCCGTTAACAGCTTGCCGCATGCCTGCTGTGAAGAAATGCCGGTTTTGCGTTCCAGCCATTGATTCCATCTATGCACGCGCAAATCCGTGTCAACCAGCAACACGCCGATCATCAAGGTATCGGTCAGATTGGCAAAGAGCTGCGTAAGCTCGGCAAAATCCCTCTGCATTCGGACGAAAACCAGCAAGTACAGTACCGGGGAAACCAGCACGACCAGCGTGACCGCATCGATGATGCTCCATGTTCTGTCCGAAACTGTAAATGACGTGAGGGGCATAATCACATCATGCAGCAATGTCATGAAGAGAAATTCAACGCTGAACACCACGACGCCCACCGCGATAACGATGCGCAGCGGCGTATTGAACCAGCCAGATTCCCAGCGTTTCATTGCGTGTGCCCCGATGCGTTCAGCGACTCAACCATGTCAACCTCACAAACCTTTCAGCAATTTATGCAAGCGTTCAAACAACACCTGCACCGAATCAACCGACATCAACATCACCATGCGCCCCTCGATTTCACGCTGCGCCGCCTTCAGGTGCGTGAACATGATAATCGCCTGCATCTCACGTCCCGCATTGTCCCGGTTACGCTGCGCCAGGATGTCCGGCAAATTGCCTTCCATATAACCCGGCAATGACATCCGCACTTCATGGCCCAGCATATCGGCAATCACCGCCATCCCTGACGTGATGATGATATTGCCGATTTCCATCATCGCCTCGTGCTCGATGCCGCGCAAATCGTCCTCCCCGGCCCCCTGCATGGAGGGCCCGACCAGTGCGTGCACCAGCTTTTTGCTGTCCTCTGAAGGAAACATCAGAATGGACGTCCCTTCACTCTGCCCTGAAAAACTCTGCCAAACTGCGGCAACCGAAGCCAGCGGATCAAGCTGCAAGGCCTGTGTTACCTGGTCATAGGGAACCACCTGCACCAATGGCACCGTCATCTCGATATGATCGTTCAATAATTCGGACAGCTGCGTGGCGGCGCGACTCAGGCCGACGTTGGCCAATTCGCGCAATGCGTCGCGTTCCAGCTCATCGAGTTCCATCATGCCACCTGCGCCAACAGCGCGGCGATTTTTGCCGCATTGACCGGCTTCTCTACAACCTGAATAAAACCGGCTGCCAGCGCCGAATCGACCACAGTTCTTTGAGTATTTGCCGTCAGCAGCACAAATTTCGCCTTGAGTCCGGCATCCAGCATGACCCGCGCCATTTCCACCCCGTTGTATTCCGGCATGTTGTAATCCAGTATCACCAGCTCCGGTTGCACTTTCCGCATCTTCTCCAGCGCATCCGGCAACACGGCGGCCTCAAACAGTTCATGCTGCCCGTCTTTAGGCATGTAAGCCTTGAACAACATGCGCGAAGTCATACTGTCATCCACAATTAAAATTTTCATCTTGCGTTTCCCTTATTGATTCGGTTTTCTATCACTTGCAGCAAAGTTGAGCGAGGCTTATTGCATGGCTCGAAGCACTGAGACATATCGCCCCCACAGCGCCCGGCCATCGCAATACCCGCCAATAAATCCTGCCAGGCAGACTGTTCTATCGTCTGCCCTTCCCTTAGGCAATTGCGCAAATAGCGTGCATAGATCGCCATACTGCGAAAAAAAAGTTCCATTTCCGGCAAATGCACTGCGCGCGCACCGCCGAACAGCGTATCAAACTCCTGATGTAATTGATCCAGTTGCACACAGCTCAACGGTACGCCGGCTTGCATAATGCCGGCAACCCGTTGCACGCGTTGCCGACAATCCTCACAAAATACCTGAAACAGACTATCCTGCATTCTTTCCATTTCACCGCACCTATTGACGCACGATGCTGCTCAAATACGCAGGCATATTGTCCAGCGTCACCACCTGATCCACCGCATCGAGTGCGATCGCTGCACCCGGCATGCCATACACCACGGCACTCGCCTCATCCTGTACCAGCGTATGGCCACCGACACGGCGCATCGCCAGCAAACCGTCCGCGCCATCCACCCCCATGCCCGTCAGCAACGCCCCTATCGCACGGTTCTTACAGGTCATCGCCACCGACTTGAACATCGGACTGGCCGAAGGCCGAAAACCATTGCAGCGCATCGCCTGATTCAAGTTCACTGCCAGCCCCTCATGCGTGCGGGTCACCAGCAGATGCTGATCGTCCGGCGCGAAATAAATCGTTCCCGCCGTCAGCAGCTCGCCTTGCTCAGCCAGCTTGACGTTCAGCAAGGTATTTTCCGCCAGCCAGGCCGCGAGACCACCGACGAAACCCCTGGAAATATGCTGCGTCACCACGACAGGTACCGGAAAACCAATCGGCAACAAGGCAAATATTCGATGCAAGGCCTGTGGCCCACCGGTAGAACAAGCAATCGCCAGCAATTCATAGGCCTTGGTGCGCTGATGAATCGCCGTCTCATAGATATCAACGCCACTGGGCCGTTCAACTTTGAAACGTTTGAACAGCTTGACTTGCGACATGGCTCGCACGGTATCCACCAGATCACGGCGGATTGTTTCGAAATCGGGATGAGTAAACCCGCGCGGCTTTTCCATGACCGCCAGCGCACCTTCTTCGATGGCGCGGAAGGTGATACGCAATTCTTCATCATCCACACTGGAACTGACCACGACAATCGGCGTCGGGCTGTTCGCCATGATCATGCGCGTCGCCTCGAAACCGTCCATCACCGGCATGCGGATATCCATGGTGATCACATCCGGCTTCAGGTCACGTGCCATCTGCACCGCTTCGCGCCCGTTTTTTGCGTGACCGACCACTTGCATGTCAGGCTGTTGTTGAAAAATCGCCTTGAGCAGCAGCGCAACGACTGATGAATCTTCCACGATCAGGATGCGTAACATAACCACACTACTTTCTTTGTAATCTCGGCGTTGTCTGTTTCTCAATGATCGCAGCGTAACGTTATGCCGATTTAAATCAGCTGGCCCACCACATCCAGCAATACCTTGGTTTCGAACTGCCCCTTGACGATATAGGCCTCGGCACCCACTTCAATGCCGCGTTTTCTGTCTTCTTCTCTGGCCAGGGATGTCACGATGATGACGGGCAATCGTTTCAAACGCTCGCTCTGTTTGATCAGCGCCGTCAGTTCAAAACCATCCATTTTCGGCATTTCAACATCCGTCACTACGAGATCAAAAACGTGTTCCTGCAACATATCCCACGCCTGCTTGCCATCCACCGCCACGCTGACCTTGTAGCCCGCATGTTCGAGTATGCTTTTCTCCAGGCTGCGCGTCGTGATGGAATCGTCCACCACCAGCACCCGCAGCGCTATTGCAAGCGCTACACGGCTCTCAACATGATGCAGATGCGCAAGGCTGCCGCGCATGGCCGAATCCACCAGATCAGACGGATTGAGCACCATAATCACTTCACCGTTACCCGTCAGAGTGCCGCCGGTAATATTGCGTACGTTCTGCAATAACGAGCGAAATGGCTTGACCACGATTTCCCGCTCACCAATCACCTCATCCACCAGAAAAGCCACGCTGTCCCAACCCTTGGCGACCACCATGACCGGCAATATCTTTTTGTTGATACGCTCTTGCGCTTCCAATTCCAGCGTTGCAGCCAGATCGCGCAGCGGAATACTGCGGCCCCGGTACAGAATGGCATGACTGGCTTCGACTTCGACAATCTGCTCAGGCCTGATTTCCATGATGCGATCCACCGCCGAGGTGGGAATGGCAAATACCACCCCGCCCGCCCGCACCAGCACACCGTGATCGGTGGCCAACGTAATCGGTAGTCTGAGAACAAAACGCGTGCCCAATCCTTCGTCGGTTTGTACCTGCACCGAGCCTTTGAGTTTGCGCAGATTCATCACGACTACATCCAGCCCGACGCCGCGTCCGGAAATACGGGTGATGATATCCTTGCTGGAAAAGCCCGGCCGAAAGATCAGATCGAGTATCTCGTCACGCCCCATCGTGGCCAGCTCGGCCTCGCTGACGAGCTTCTTCTTTCGAGCGCTGGCGGCGATCTCGTCTACCGAAATACCATTTCCATCATCCTGCACCGTCATCACGATCTGGCTGCCTTCACTGCTTACCGAAATATGCAAATGCCCTTCGGCAGGCTTGCCTTTGTTCAATCGTTGTTGCGGTGCTTCAATACCGTGATCCAGCGCATTGCGCAGCAAATGAACCAGAGGATCGTGTATGCCATCCAGCACCATGCGATCTATTTCAATATCATCGCCACTGATTTCAAAATTGACTTTTTTCCCCAGATCACGCGCAATATCGCGCACCGAACGCGACATCGGGCGCAACAAGGTGGCCACGGGCACTAATCGCATCATGCGTACGCTATCCTGCAAGGATTCCACCAATATCCCGAGACGGCTGGTGCTCGAGCGCATCTCACGGTGCGCCCGGGCACTCGCAATATCCAGTTCCGCGACCGTATCCGCGTTGCGTTTCAACCAGCCATCCCTATCAGCTTGCGATGTTCTGGCCGTTGCACGGTTCCAGCCTGACGTCAATTCCTGCACCCTGTTGCGCAGTTGCTGCATGCTGACCAGATGGTCGTCCATTTCGATCTTGGCGACCTGCAATTCTTCCATCATGGCGGCCAGATTTTCCAGCTTGTCCACATTCACACGCACCACATCCGTAGCGTGATGCTGATTACCGGCAGCAAGTTTACTGATTTCAACCAGCCGGTCAGCTTCGATTCCTGCCCCCGTATTCACAATCGGTTGCGGGTGCGGGGGCGCATGAACAACGGCAACGGGTGATGCGGGCTGATCTTGAAGCGCCACATTAAGACATACGGCCTCAACTGCGACACTTTCCAGCCGGGCAATCAATGCGTTCTTGTCAAAGCCCAGGGATTGTTGAGAGCCAAAAGCAACCATCGCCTGTCGCATCGCATCCAGCGACTCCAGCACGATATCTGTCGCCGCACCGTCAGGGTTACGGTTTTCGCGTTTTAAAACAGCAAAAATACTCTCCAGATGATGTGCGATGTCGGCGACATCCATCACTTCCACCCCGCGTGCAGCGCCCTTGATATTGTGAGCCGCACGGAACACGCTTTCCAGCGTCTGGCGCCGTTCGCTGTCCTCTATCCCCTTCTCCAGCACCAGCAAATCATCGGTAATCGTCTGAAGCTGCTCATCCAGCTCAATGGCAAAGGTGTCCATCAGCATGCGCATCAATTCCTGATCCAGTCCTAAGGGCATAGTCGTTCCTGTCGAATGTTTTTGCGCACCCTTACAATTTGTACGTGCTGACGCTATCGCGCAGACGTTCGGCCACACGACGCAAGTCCGCCGATGAACTCTTGCTTTGCTGCGCGCTGCTGACAAATTGCGCCGTCACCTTGTTGATTTCCTTCATCGCCATGGTCACCTGCTCCAGCCCGATAAAACCCTGGCGCACCACAGCGGTAATTTGCTGGCTGGCCATGGCCGTTTCGCGCACCACTTCGCCCAACTGATTCATCACCTCTCCGCTACGCTGCACCGACACCATCCCGGCATTCACCCCTTTACTGCCCTCCTCAGTGGCCATCACGGCGCGATCCGTGGCATGACGTATGTCCTGCAATATTTTTTGTACCTGCGCGGTGGATTGCTGTGACTGTTCCGCCAGTTCACGCACTTCCGCCGCCACTACCGCGAAGCCTTTACCTGCCTCACCCGCCTTGGCCGCTTCAATCGAGGCGTTCAGCGCCAGCATTTTGGATTGCTGTGCCAGATTGGTCACCACAGAGGTGATTTCACCGATTTGCTGAGTTTGTTCGCTGAGTGCCAGTATGGTTTGAGCGATGCCTTCTACACGCTCGCGGATAGCCACCATGCCTGCAATAGCCTGTTCCACCGCCACACCACCCTGTTCGCTCTCACGACGACTGCGTTCCGCTGCCTCGCCCAGCACCTGCACCTTCTCCATCGTCTGAGCCGACATCGCCTTGATTTCATCCAGCGATGTCGTGGTCTGGTTGACCGCCGCCGCCTGTTCAGATGCGCCCGCCGACTGGCCGTTGATCGAATTCTGCAACTGCTCCAGCGCGCTGTAGATGGTATTGATCGCCTCGGTGGTGCCCGATGCCACGCCCGCCAAACTTTCCGTCATGGCATTGAGATTACGCCCCAATTGCGCCAGATCGTCATTGCCCGTGACATCGAGTCGTTTGCTCAGATCACCTTGCGTCACATCCGCAATGAACGTCTGGTAAGTTGCCAGCCGGGTTTCAAGATATTCCTTAGACATGCTCACACCGCGCAAATCGGTCATCAGACCATGTATGTACGTATCCATGGCCAGTTGCGAATCAATGGAAATGATTTTATGCACGGCTTGCAAGGCCGCCTCACGCTTGCGCGCACTCCAGCGGTATTGGCGTTGAACCAGCTTGACGATTTCGCAACTGTACACACTGTAGCTGCCCAGATACCAGCGCGGGGTCAGACCAATCCGGTTGTGAATCACGCCGATCTTGAGACGCCGTTCAAAATAGGCATCGCCATAATCCCCGTCGAACATTTCCAGCAAATAGCGTTTCTGCGATGTTTTGAGGCGATCAATATTCGATCCCGCATCCTTGATGATATTCATCAGCTCCTTATAGCGCTCGACATTGGCATAAAACACATCGACGAAATCATCCGCATGTTGCTGAACGACGGGGCGCAACGCCTTGAGTGCGCGCGCATCTTCGTCAGTAAAATCAACAAACTTCTTGCGCGATGCCTGCTCATTCGCATCAATGCCCATAAACTGGGTCAAGGACTGTGTATTCATGTCTATCATGCTGCTCTCCCGTAAATTTCAGAAACTCTAATTAGTGTTGATCACAACTTCTCATTCACACCCTGCTTAACGATGCACCCGCAAGGCCGGATCACCCAGCAAGGCCTTCAGATTCAACAGCGTGACACTGCCGTCATGAATGCCCAGCACATACTCCATGTTCGACACCCCTTCCGAGCTTAACGGCGGCGAGACCTCCGCATCCTGATACGCTTCATTTCCATCCACGCCATCCACCAGCAGGCCGGTGCGCATGCCCTCATGCTTGACCACGATAATGCGTGCCTCATCGCTCATCGCGACGGCGGGCATGCGAAAAAATTGTTTGAGATCGAGTATCGTCAACAACTCGCCCCTGTAATTGACCACGCCAGAAACGAACGCCGGTGTACATGGCACACGTGCCAGATTGCCGACATAAAGCAGTTCCTCCAGGTAGGCGTAAGGGATGCCATAACGCTCTACCGCACCAAGGCGAAAACGCAAATACTGATCGCGCAACTCATGCTGCTGTTGACTCAGCGGCTTGGCAATCGCCCGGGCACGCGCCTCCAGCACCTTGCGCGACTCCGCATCCTGCGGCATCAATGCAGCCGCAGATTGCGTCACGGCAACCGGCCATTCCGCTGCTCCTAACATACAGGATTCGACCCACGGCGCACTTTCCGTCTGTGTCAGGCTCTCGGCAAAAGCCAGCGCCTGCTCAAAATCCGGCTTAGCCAGGATCGCATCGCCCAATACCGCATCCTGATTTTGCTTTACTTTTCGTTTAGCCATCTTGCCTGCCCTGTTATACGCCGAGTTGTTGTTTGATTTCCGCAACCAGCGCAGCAAATTCTTCCTGCGCATGACGATCCGGCCATTCCGCAACCGACAATCCGCGCGCCAGCGCCTCTGAATAGGCCACCCGATAACCCAGCTTGCTATGCAAAGCCGTCAGCCCCAATTGCTTCTCAGCCGCCTCACCCAATTCACGCGCCGAGCGGGTATGTTCGCGGAAACGATTCCAGACTATGCGTGCATTGATATCCAGTCGTCGTGCGCTCGCCTCTTTGATGGTTTTCACCAGATCGGCCGTTGCCCAGATTTCTGCCGCGCTCGCCCCCAGGGGAATCAAACACAGGCGACTCATCACCATGATGGCTCGCGTCACTTCCGCCAAGCGGGGCGGGCCGTCAATGATTACGAAATCATTAACCGCCACCAATTCGCGGGCTTTACTCACCAGCGCGCGATAGTCCGCCACGCCCGCCACGGTCAATTGCCCCAGCCGACCGGCATCTTCACGCAATTTCCCCCATGATGCGCTGGTACCTTGCGGCACATCCGCATCAATCAACGCGGTACGGCCATGCCGGGCCAGCGCGGCAGCCAGATTGGTCGCCAGCGTGGAGCGCCCTACGCCACCTTTAACCTGGACGATGCCTATGATGCGTCCCACGCGAACCTCCCTGGCAGGCAACCGCTCCACGCTCGCCCGGCTCCGGGGAAACAATGGGGAAAGTGGTAACGGGCCACGCCGCAACTATTTGGCATCGCGCAACATTTCGATTTCATTTTGCAACACCTGCGCGAAGCGCCGATAAGTCATACCCGCAGCGTTATGCAATTCGCGTTGCGGATCGCCCGCCTGCGCAATCTTCAAGGCATTCGCCAGACTTTTAAGCGCACCGGGCAAGTCCTTGGCACGCACGCGCAACATTGCCAGCTCATAATGCGCTTCAAGAAAGGACCGATCCAGATACAGCGTCCTGCGAAATGCCTCCTCCGCCTCCGGGCCGCGATCCAGTTCCGCGAGTATCATGCCCTGCATCAAATAGCTATGCTTGTTGACGATGTCCAGTTGCAGGCTGCGCTCACACGCTTGCAGCGCCAACTCCGTGCGCCCCATATTGGCTAGTACTTTGGCCTTCATTTGCCAGAAATCGCTGCTTTCACTGCCGGGCTGGCAAACTGCATCCAATTGCACCAGTGCCGCCGCCCAATCGGAGCATTTCAGCAACTTTATAATCCCTGCCATGTCCGGCTGAAGCGGATGCCCCGATACAGGCAGCTGCGCCGGTGGAACAGACAGCCGAACTGGCTCCGCAAGCGCCTGTGCAACAGGACTCGCCTGAGCGGCACGCTTGTCACCGGACAAGCCGGTGTCCTGTACGCCACCTTTACGGAAATAGCCCACCCACTTCGTTTGCACCAATTCAAGCCCGGTATGCCGGTGATACATCGGGTCGGATGCACCCAGCATCAACACTCCCTGATCCAGCAGACAATCGGCGTATTGCGACATGCAACGCTGAACCGTTTGGCGATCCAGATAAATAAACACATTGCGGCACAGAATCAAATCCAGAGCGTTGGTTTCACTCAAGATCGACGGGTAAACGTCTGCCGCCAGATTGAGATAGGCAAAATGCACCATTTGCCTGATTTCCGGATGAATTTCATACGCATTCCCCGCAGGCACAAACCAGCGTTCGCGCAATACCGATGGCGTGGCGCGGAACGACCATTCGGAATAGCGCCCCGCAATGGCCCTGGACACCACTTCGCTGTTGATATCGGTGCCACGCAGGTGAATGCGCCATTTTTCGATGTCCGGAATCAGTTCGTGCAACAGCAACGCGAGGGTGTAGATTTCCTGCCCCTCCGAACAGCCCGCGCTCCAGACACGCAATGACAGATTTCCGCTCGCCCGTTTGGCAGCGATCATCTCGGGCAACAGCGTGTTGCGCAACAAATCAATTTGCTCGCTATCCCGGAAAAAATAGCTTTCGCCTACCGTGATCCCCGCAATCAAATATTCAAGCGGCGTAGTCAACCCCTGGGATTGTTGCAGTTCATGCAGATAGTGCGCGCAGTCGCCATAGCCAAAGCGTTCACAGCCACGGCGCGCCGTGTCGCGCAGATTGTGCAACTGATGATCCTGCAGCACGATGCCGGTACGCTGCGCAATCAGCCTGCAAAATGCCTCTTCGCAAGCCACGTCGAGATCGACACCCTGTTTATGCGCGTAGGGAAAGGTGTTAATCATCGCTATGCTGCACAAGCGGATAAAGTCCGGCCTGTGTCAGCCATGCCGCGTCCAGCAGCAATGCCAACCCCAAATCGGTATGCGCGGATGCACGAAACGCCGCGCCGTAACGAGCCAGCTCACGAGTGAGTTGGCGGTCCTGCTCATGCAGATTCTGAACGCCGACGATATCCTGCACGATCACACCGATGCGCTGTCCGTCATGCACGCATATCATGACGACGGTATCCAGCGTATAGGGCGATGAGGGCAATCCCAGGCGAATGGCGAGATCGATGACGGCCAGGCTGTTGCCGGCATAATTCATGATGCCGGCAACATACGGCGCGCAGCCCGGCATGGCCTGCATTGCCACCAGCGCAAGGGTGCGCTCCACGCTGCTCAGATCAATACAGGCCAGCATACCGTCCAACCTGACCATCAAAACCTGGCAGGTATCACATACGACTGGGTTTTCATCAAGTTCGACCATCATCAATTAGTCCTTGGCATACCACTCCATGACACCGCTGCTCTGAATGCTTGCCAACACCTCGACGCTGCGATCATTCTGGATTTGTTCCGAACGTACCAGGTCATCGGGGCGTTCACGAACAATCTTCAAAAATGTCGCCATCAACTGCGGGTCCCAGAATCCGTCCGCCGTTTCCTGCTCCATGATGGAGATGACTTTTTCGCGCGGGAAAGCAGGCTTGTACGGACGCTCACTGGACAAGGCATCAAAGATATCGACAATCTGGAACACCCTCGCTACCAGCGGGATTTCCTCGCCTTTCAGTCCGGCCGGATAACCCGTGCCATTCCACTTTTCATGGTGGCAACGCACGATGTCTGCGGTGCGTTTCATGGTGCGCAACGGGCCGCACAGCGCGGCGCCAATCTCTGTGTGCTGTTTCATGATCTGCCATTCTTCCGCATCCAGCTTGCCTTTCTTGAGCAGGACATTATCCGGTATGCCGAGCTTGCCGATGTCATGCAGCACCCCGCCACGGCGCAATGCATCCAGAGAGTCCTGATCCAATCCCAGCACCTTGCCGAACAGAACGCCGGTATGCGCCAGACGGTCGCAATGATCTCCCGTATCGTGGTCACGCGCCTCGACCATGCGCCCGAGCGAGAGCAATACGGTTTCCGCGTCGTCCAGCTGGTCAATGAGACGCTTGCGCTCGATTGCGGCTTTGACCCTTGCTATCAGTTCAATACTATTAAAAGGCTTGGTGACATAATCGTCCGCACCCACATCCATGCCCCTTGCCACATCATCAGGCGCCCCCCTTGAAGTCACCATAATTACCGGCAACAGCTTCATCCCAAGCTCCTGACGAATACGGAGACAGGTCTCGAAACCATCAATCCCCGGCATCATCACATCCAGCAACACCAGGTCGAACTTTTCATGGCGCAGGATTTCCAGTGCCTGCATGCCATCACTCGCCTCGACGATCTGATATTCAGGCGGCCTCAGCACATAACTCAGCAGCTTGAGATTCGTCGCCATATCATCCACGGCGAGTATTCTGGCCGCCGCCACGTTCTTATTTAACGCTGAAATCATTCACTGCCCCCGTTGCTGCACCGCTCACGGCTACACAATTTTAATTTTTCCCCCCGTTATCGGGCGGGTATGGCTTATAGCAACCCGGCTCTACGCGGCAACTAACGGTCAAGTAAACCCCAGCTGCAACATGGTCGTCAAGCCAGACTGAGCCAACAGCACAGGAATTGAACGAAAGAACGGTTCCCACCTTTTTCAGATTAGGTTATCGGCAGCACGGGAGTTTACTTGAGGAGAATAGCGATTTATTTTTTGAACGGATTCATAGCCGGGCGGAAATAGCCGTGATCGGCCAGCTTCAGACCAGCCAAAACGAAACGGCGGCGATCAACGCACCGAGTAGCGCGCCAGCCAGAACGTCACTGGGATAATGCAGGCCAAGTATCGGGCGCGACAAGGCGACCAGCACGGCAAACGGCAGGACCAGCCAGGCCAGGCCAGGAAAATAAAATATAACGATGATACTGAAGGACACGGCATGCAGGGTATGGCCAGACGGGAAGCTGAACTGATCGAGCGCCTTGCCGGTACAGATTATGGCCGGATAGACGTTGAACGGGCGCGGACGCAGCGTTTTGACTTTGATGAATTTGTAGATCACGGTGCCTGCCAGGGCTACTGCCAGCATATGCAGCACAGCAGGCAGTGCGTAGTCCTGGTAATACAACAGGAGCGCCGCCATCAGCGTGTACCAGAACACCCCGTCGCCCAGACGGCTGATCAGACGGAACGCATCTCGTATCAATAAATGGCGGCTCTGCCGGTTACAAAACAGGCAGAGTGCCACGTCGCAATCGTTAATCCGTTGCAGCGGCGAGTTCAGGTTGTTCATGCCTCACTCCCTGCGCGTGTACGGTATTGAACAGCACCGTTTCCATCTGGCCCATGATATGTTCCCAAGTCAGGTCTTTCACGGCGTGACGGGCGGCGTGACGCAAGTACCCGACGCGTGCCATATCAGTGACAAGCGCCTTGGCCTGCATCAAAAACGCCTGCGTGTCACCCAGCGGCACCAGTATGCCGTCGGTATTGTGGGTGATATGCTGACGCGCGGCGGCATAATCGTAGGCAATGGCTGCCAGACCGCTGGCCATCGCCTCGATGGTGACGTTACCGTAGGTCTCAGTCATACTGGAATAAAGGAAAATATCACCGGATGCGTAGTGTTCAGCCAGCGCCTCACCGGTCTGCATACCGGCGAAAATCACATTGGGATGCTGCTTTTGCAGACCTGCGCGCGCAGGGCCGTCACCCACCAACACCAGCCTCGCCAGCGGATTAACCGCCCACATTTGCTCAAAGGCGCGAATAACCACATGCAGATTCTTTTCCGCTGCAATGCGGCTCACCACCATGACCACCGGATCGGAGTCATCCACGCCCCAGGAAGTGCGCAAGGCCCTGCTGCGCCTGGCCGGATGAAATAGCTCGGTGTCCACGCCGCGCGCAACCACCCGCACGTTGCGATAACCCTCCTGCTCCAGTTGCTGCTGTAACTCGGCAGTGGGAACCAGCGTACAGGCTGCCTGGTTGTGGAAATGGCGCAAATAGGCGGCAATCGGTTTCTTCAACAGGCCGATACCGTAGTGCTGTGTGTAGCTGTGAAAATTGGTGTGAAAATCCGTACTGACCGGAATATTCAATTTACGCGCAGCGGACAATGCAGACCAGCCCAGCGGGCCTTCGGTGGCGATATGCACGATGTCCGGGCGATGCAGCTTCCACAGCGCCAACAGCATGCCGCGCGCGGGCAAGCCGGACTTAAGCCCGGAATAACCGGGAATAGGCATGCCCGCGACCAGCGTCTCACGGTAGCTTTGCTCTTCCGCAGCGATGTCCTGTTTGTGCTGGCGCGGACGTATCATGTGGATGACATGTCCGCGTTGCCGCAAGCCTTGCACCATACGACCGATGGTGATGGCCACGCCATTCACCTCAGGCAGATAGGTTTCACTGACCAGCGCAATGTGCAAGGGCATCGATGTCTGGAGAATTTCATTTAGTGTTTTCATGCCTGCATCGTGCAAGCCAGGCATGAAAATTTAATGAACTTTTTTTGAAGAATTTATGACGCCATCAGAACCAGCGTCCAGATCGCGATTGCATTGATCAGACTGACCAGCACCGCCGCACTGCCTATGTCCTTGGCACGCTTGGCCAGATCGTGCCTGTCCAGCGAGATGCGATCCACCGCAGCCTCGATAGCCGAATTGAGCAATTCGACCATGATGACCAGCAATACGCTGCCTATCATCAGTGCCTTGCCGACAAAGCCGACTGGCAACCAAAAGGCCACAGGAATCAGTATCGCTGCGAGCAAGGCTTCCTGACGAAACGCATCCTCGTGTTTGTACGCTGCGCGGAATCCGGCGATTGAATAGCCGAATGCGTTCCATAAACGCCGCAGCCCCGTTTTTCCCTTGTATGGACTTTCCATCATTAGCACGTTCCTGAAACAAACCAGTGTACGCGCCTAATATTTCTGCAATATTTCAATTGAGACGCGCGCCTGGCGTCCAACCCTCAAAAAAACCGTTCAACCATAAATCAGATTGATGAATAGGCTGAGCGCAGGCGGGTATCCTGCTTATATCGCCATCACCGCCCCGTTCATATCACCGGGAACGGCTGTGTAGCGGAAGCGTGAGACGCTGCGATGCAGCAGTTCGGAGGCCTTGGCCAATCCGGCCATTTCATCGCGTGTATTCTCGATGTCGTTACGGGTGTGGGTGCTGATGTTGTGCACTTCGGCCATGTGTGTGGCGATCCGCTCCCCCGAACTGGATTGCTCCTGGGTGGCCTGGGCGATTTGCTGCATGCGTACTGCCACCAGTTGCATGGAATCGCCAATTTCGGCCAGCACCGCGTCGGTTTTTTTGCCGCGAATCACCCCGACTCTGGCCGTATCACGTGCTGACTGCATGACGCTGACTGCATTTTGCGCAGAGATTTGCACTTCATGCAGCAATTCCGAAATATCCTTGGCCGAACGAGCCGTCTGATCTGACAATCTTCTGACCTCGTCCGCCACCACCGCAAAACCACGGCCGTGCTCACCGGCTCTTGCCGCTTCTATGGCCGCATTCAGGGCCAGCAGGTTGGTCTGACCCGCGATTTCTTTAATCATCTTGCTGATATCGTTGACCCTATGCAGCGTCTGATTGAGCCCATCCATGGTCTGAACCGAATCGTTCATGGTCGCATCCAGACTTGAGATGGCCTCCAGGGTTTCGCGGCCGGATGCACTGCCTGCACTGACCTGTTCGCGCGTCCGGTTTGCGGCATCCGCAGCAAAGCTCGCATTTTCGGCAATAGCAAAAATGGTGGCGCGCATTTCCTGAATCGAGTCATTGGCATGAGAGGCCTTCGAGGATTGCGTATTCGCATTCGTGCTGACGGCATGCGTCATCTGCAGCACCCTGCTGCTTGCTCTGGATGCCTGCTCAGAGGAAAAATTGACCTCACGCAGGATATTTTCAAAACTTTCGATAAAGGAATTGACCGTGCCCGCCATGACGCCTATCTCGTCGGCATGGCTGTTCGGCAGGCGATGGGTGAGATCACCCTTGATCAGATGAGCCATCGCGCTGATAACGTCATCTACCCGCTTTTTCAAGTGACGATTGAAACGCGCCTGGAAAGTTATGATGACCATTCCGGCAAAAAACAGCGGCAGGACGACAATCCAGATAATACGATTGACGGCGCTGTTGATCGAGGCATTGGAATCAGCCCATGCCGACTGATTATCCTCCAGAAGCGCGTCGATGCCGGCAATCATCGGGCCGATATGCATATCGTAGAGCATATCCTGTGCCGTAACCGCATCTGCCGGGCTGGTGCTGGCAATCTGCACAGCCAGCGCCAGTCCTGCCGCATACCCTTCCCAGGCGTTTATCACCTGCTTCAGCTTGTTCTGATCCACGTCAACCTGAGCCGCAACGAGCGATCCCTGATGCCGGGCGCGTATCTGCTTATCTGCTGATGCCAGTGCCTGCCCTGTTTCCTGAAGGATAGGGTCTGCGCGCGAAATCGCCAGTGCTTCACTCTTGATGGCTGACAAATTGGCGGCGAACATCTGCTGCTTTTGATATTGCTCGAAGGTGCTGCGCAACATGCCGAGCTGAATAACGGCGAAGAGAATGACGCCCGACAGGCTGAGCAAAGTAATGATGGCTATCAGACGCAGTTGTGCCTGTAGTGTCATGACTGGGCTACCTCGTAAAGATCACGTTGTTCAATGAAAAGACTGTTGCCTGAAATTTTCTTCGCCATCTTCTTGGCGTCGGACATGGCCGCCGAGACTTCGTGATGCGACGCGAACTGCCCGGGCCACACCTGGATTGCGCCGATGGAAAGACTGGTAAGCGGATGAAATTTAACCTGTCCGTCGCGCCCTTCACTGGCATATCCTCCTTCAGCCAGATGTGCCGCCTTAAACAACAAGGAAGCAGCCTGTTCAAACGAACGCAACGCCTGCTCACAACGCGCCTTCCAGTCGCGGCTTTGCATCAGCAGAATGAAATCATCGCCGCCGATATGACCGATAAAGTCCTGTTTCTGATCACACGCCCAACCTAGCAGTCGCCCGGTGAGCTGGATCATCTCGTCGCCTTTGCGGTAGCTGTAACTGTCGTTGAAGGGCTTGAAGTGATCGAGGTCGCAATAACAGGCAACAAAGGGCGTGTTCGCCTGCAGCAGGCGTTCTATATGCTCGTTGATCGGCACATTGCCCGGCAGCAAGGTCAGCGGATTGGCATAGCGTGCCGCCTCCAGTTGCATCTTGGTCAGCTCGCGCAGCAAATCCTGCCCGGATGCCACACCGATATAGCGTTTATTCTCGGTGATGATAAAACCGTCGGCAAAATGACGGCTGTCCGCCTCTGCCAGAAAATGGCTCAATTCCTCTATCGGCATGCTTTTTTCCACCAGCAGCGGTTCACTCTGCACCAATCCGCCGCACGGCTTCTTGCCCATCAATTCGCGCTGAAAGGGCTTGGCAAAGCGGTCGATGAACTGATAGCGGTTGATAAGCCCGACCGGCATGCCGCCTTTGACCACGGGGATGATATGTAGCGCGGGGTTGCTGGCAAAACGCTCAAACACCTGATCATTCGATGTTTCAGGCTGCACCGGTTCAACATAGCTCAGCAGCTTCTGGGCCGTTATCTGCGAGCGCTGACCCAAATCGGCTGTCGGGAAAATGGCGATATTCGATGAATTGATGATGCTGCCGGTTTCGCTGGCAGCCAGCAAAGGCGGCGTGGGACTCGGACGGGCAATGAAATACCCCTGACCCAGCGCGATGCCGATGTCCTTTACCACGCGCAACTCGCCTTCAGTTTCTATCCCCTCGGCAATCACGCGCGTACCGCAACTCTCGGCGATCTGCTGTATGGACTTGAGGAATTGCAATTTGATCGGGTCGTAATCCACACCCTGCACGAAATGCATATCGATTTTGATGTATTCCGGACGCAGCTCGGACCACAGACGCAAGCTGGAAAAACCCTCGCCCAGATCATCGATGGCGATTTTGAAGCCCATCGCACGATAGTGCAGCAGCGCGCTGCGCATCGCTTCAAAATCAAAGGTCGGTTGATTCTCGGTGATTTCCATCACGACCCGTGCCGGATCGATATTGAGCGAGCGCATGAATTCCAGCGTCTGCCCGTTTTTAAAGCTGGGATGAGCCAGCGCTTCCGGACTGATGTTGAGGAACAAATTGCCCGGCAATTTTTGTCTGGAAAAGGCCTCCAGCACAATCTGGCGCGACAGCATTTCTACTTCCAGCGACAAGTCCTGTTGTTCAGCCGCACAAAATAAATTGATAGGCGAATGCAGAGGGCTATCCGCCGGACCGCGGATCAGACCTTCAAAACCGAGAAATTCTCCGCTCTTGAGATCGATGATGGGCTGAAACAAGGCGCTCAATTTGCGTTGCGCGATAATTTCCTGGAGCGGCGTCATGACCGGCTCTGGCGCCAGAACGAGATTACCCCGAAATTGCGCACACGGCGTACGGGAGCTCAAATGATGAGGTTCAACTGGTAACGTGGCAAACATGAAGTATTCCCGTAATCTTTTTTAATACTCACACGTTAGCGCGCCAATGTGACAAAGATGTGACGGTAATAATCAAGTGCCCAGTTTTATACCAAATTGGTGCGCCCTATAGTGCCTTCAATTTTTCAAAGTAGTGCACTTTCAAGAATGCACACCGTATGTTCATTGCCAACTACAACGCGCACCTTTGGCCTGCACACACCTAACGAGAGTATCGGCTGATTTTGTTATCTACGCGGCTTCCCATGCATGCATTTCTTGCACTATAAATTGAGCAAAGGGCTTGATGTCGCCATCCACACTTGCTGATTCGAGCGCACGCATATATTGGCTACGGCTTTGCATCCGAATAATTGTCCAAGGATAGCCACCTGATGCAAGCATCGAATTCATCAAAAATCGTCCCATTCGCCCATTGCCATCAAAGTATGGATGGATAAACACAAAAAGATGATGGGCCAATACCGCTCGCACGGCAGCCTCTGGTTCTTGAGCGATAAGGTTGAACAGCATTTCCATGGCATCAGTTAACGCCTCGCGTGGTAATGGAGTATGCATGGAATTTCGAATATAAATCGGGCCACTCCGGTAACCCGCAAGTTGATGCGTTGCAACAATCCCAGCGGTAACAGAAGGAGCAAAGAGCTCTCCATACCACTGATGATGGGCTCTCCTAGCTATCTCCCCGGCATTCTCACCAGACAGAATGGCAGACAGACTCGTTTTGACGGCTTGAAAAGCCTGAAAATATCCGCGCGCGGCCAAAACATCGCGGTTATTTTTATCACGCTCGTCTTCGTCCGGACTCCAGTCACCCTTCGCCACGCGCTCGATCAATTCATCTGTGACCTGATAACCCTCAATGGAAAGCGAGTTATATGCATCCGCGACATACCGTTCGTCAACTTGAGTCAGGTAATTTTCCGGTGTCATCGGCAAACCCGGCGGTGACGGGAAAATTGACAAAACATCCTCTCGCCATCCAAGCCACATTGACTCGATGCGCATGGCGTAAGGTGACCTCTCTCGGCTATTACCTAAAGTCGGCTTTGGTATTTCAAAAGGATTGGTTTCATGAATATTTTGCTTCGCACGCCGCATCGTATCAACGATGCGATCAGCATCCAGGTCACGCCCCATGAATCGCAACGCTCCTGCCAACCTCGCCGCTGCAGATGGCATTCCATCTCCATCCAGCAATACCTTCAGCAAATCGCCGGGATCACGTACCAAACGCAAGGCAATTTCAGCTTCCCGAGGATGGTTCTTAAAAAAGCGCGGGCCGATGCTACATAGCGCCTCAGCTAGCGGAATAACTTGCAAGTTGTTTGTTTCGGTTCGCGTTGCTGGGAAATTTTTATTATCTGCATAGAGCAGCACCGATGTGTCATGTGGCAAATTAAGCACGGAGGTTCCGCCTTTTTTGGTCATCACCGTGATTTGACGTGGAATAACTGTACTGTGCGTATGCAATAAGATGGATGCCTCAACGTTCAGACAATATTGTTTGCCAAATCGCTTATTCAGATAACCCGCTAGAAATGACCAAAAACATGCGTACCAAGCAGTGCTATCACCGCCCTTATCACGTGGACTGGAGCAGACATACCAGCCTTTCATTACCTGGCGTAAAAAACCCTCATCCAGCAAGATAATTCGATGTGCGTCTTTTAAGTCTCGTGACTCAACAACGCCGCTGTACTTGCCTTGTATTTTTTTGAGTGCTTTTAATGCTTCAGCCAGCTTTTCATTGGGTTTGGTCATATTTTTCAACTTTGTTATTACACATTAAACTGACTATGTTATACACCCTACGAATCACTATGTTATTTATAGCCAAGACTACCACATGGTAATGATGTTTATACAAATTTACATTAAAAAACTTAGTGCGAAATAAATTTAAAATTACGTCACTACTGTTGACATTTCCCGGAACACCTTTTAAAGTTCTTGGCAACCGATTTTGAATTACAAAATCAGCCTCTCATGAACTTGTTCATGCTTTTTAAGGTGAACATTCGCTGGTGCTAATCCACCATCAAACAAGCCGCCGTGAAAAAATTCACGACGCAAACCCCTGGGGACAAAAACGCCTTGCATTTCTAGGGCTCCGAATTTCCCTCAAAATTCAAAGAAAATGCCTCTACACAAGTTTGCAGTCGCGCATTTATTCGTCTGAACATTCTCCAAAAGAATTCGCCCGTTAAGGGCACGCCAGCCCCGCCCTGGCAATAATTAAACTACTTTTCCATGCAAAGCCAATATACGTCTATTGGTTTCAGCATTTCCTTCTGGCGGGCAGCGGGTTGGATCTTTTCACATTAATTTTGAGGATATTCATGACCATCTTTGCCCCGCCAGCACACGGCCCAGACAGCGCTACACAACTTACGAGATTGCTTGAAAATCTAACGACATATTCGAATATGTTGCAGACAGCCAATCTGATGTTATTGATGGGCACGGAGAGCCATACTCAAAATAACTCACGCCTCGAATGGGTACCCATAGACATGGGCACAGGATGGGCACAGCAAGCAAAGTCAATAATCTTATGACTGTTGGTCACCAAAACTAATCATTCGGCAAAACTTGCTGGAAATTTCGGAAAACCTGTACCATCTGCGTGGCCAAGTTTAAACTTGAAATAGCCTGAAGGCCTTATGTTTGGTGCGCTCGGCGGGAGTCGAACCCACGACCCTCGGCTTCGGAAACCGATACTCTATCCATCTGAGCTACGAGCGCGTATGAGGAAACACTGAAAAACTACTGGGTGAAGCGACGGTCATTTTACACCAACTTGCCTGAAAGCTTCGGAAACCGATGCTCTATCCAAATGAGCTATGGACGCGGCAGGAAAAGCATGATGAAGTGAAGCCGGAACTGGATACGCTGTTAAGCCGCCTTCAAAAGTGCGCGCAGCATAGCGGTTTTTGGTGTATTCGTCCATGCAAGCTTTTGATCAGGACGGCAAGTACGCACAATAGTGTTATCGTTGCGGCCCGGACGGTTTTTTTACCTCATGATGTTTACCAATCCCGATACAGAAATAATTCGTCAACTGTTACAGCAGATACACACCGTTGCGGTGGTCGGGCTGTCGCCCAATGAATCACGCCCCAGTTTCCGGGTGGCGCACGGCTTGCAAAAGCGGGGTTATCGCATTATTCCGGTGCGCCCCATGGTAGATAAGGTGCTGGGCGAACAAGCCTATGCCGACCTGGAAAGCCTCCCCGAGTTGCCGGACATCGTGGATGTCTTTCGTGCCGCAGAACATGTGCCCGCCATTGTGGAAAGTTGTATCAGACTAGGCATCAAACATCTCTGGCTGCAGGAAGGCATTATTCACGAAGCGGCGGCACTGCGCGCTCAGGCGGCGGGCATCACGGTGGTCATGAATCGCTGCCTGTGGCGCGACTGCATGCAGTTTTGCGAACACAAGACATGAGCGGCAGGCGATGAATCCCGATAGCAAAGAACCGACGCGTTGTGCATGGGCGGGGGACGACACCTTGTACCGGCACTATCACGACTGCGAATGGGGGGTGCCGCTCCATGACGATCAGCGTCTGTTCGAATTTCTGATGCTGGAAGGCGCGCAAGCCGGGTTGAGCTGGATCACCATTTTGCGCAAACGTGAGAATTATCGTGCTGCCTTCGATAATTTTGATGCCACACGCATTGCGGCATATGACGCGAATAAAATAGAATCGCTGCTGCAAAATCCGGGTATTGTGCGCAATCGCCTGAAGGTGCAATCGGCCATCGGTAATGCACAACAGCTTCTTCGGCTTCAGGAGAAATACGGCAGCTTCGCAACCTTCATCTGGCAGTTTGTGGAGGGGCAGCCCATACAAAATGCATGGCGCAACCAGGCCGAAGTGCCTGCAAACACACCCGAATCGGACGCCATGAGCCGCGAATTGCAGCGTCGCGGCTTTAAATTTGTCGGCACGACGATTTGCTATGCACTGATGCAGGCGACCGGCATGGTCAATGACCACACCACGGAATGTTTCCGGCATGAACAAGTACGCAACAAATAAAGACATGAGGGATACACCATGCTATTGAAGTTCACCAAGATGCACGGGGCGGGCAATGATTTTGTTGTGCTGGACGGCATACGTCAGCGCATCGCGCTCAGCACGGAACAGTTGCGCATGCTGGCTGACCGGCATTTTGGCGTAGGCTGTGACCAGATACTGCTGGTCGAAAAAGCCCAGGATCCGAGCGCGGATTTTCGCTATCGAATTTTCAATGCCGACGGTGGCGAGGTGGAACAATGCGGCAATGGCGCGCGCTGCTTCGTGCGTTTCGTGCATGAGCAAAAGTTGACCAGCAAGCCTGAAATCGTAGTTGAGACACACAGTGGCCTGATCAGGCCGCGCCTGGAAGAAGACGGCCATGTGACCGTGGACATGGGTGCACCCGTATTTACGCCGGATCGTATACCCTTCACAGATGGCACGGGTGAGGAGAGCGAGGCGCTGCTGGTGGCAGGACAAACGCTGCTGGTCAGTGTCGTGTCCATGGGCAATCCGCATGCCGTACAAGTTGTCGATGATGTCGAATCAACGCCGGTTGAAACACTCGGCCCGCTGATCGAACACCACCCGCGTTTCCCGAAACGCGTCAATGCCGGTTTTATGCAGATCATGGACAGGCAGTACATACGGCTGCGCGTGTATGAGCGCGGTTCGGGAGAAACGCTGTCCTGCGGAACCGGTGCCTGTGCAGCCGTGGTATCCGGTATCCGGCGCAACTTGCTGGACAGCCCGGTCGTTGTCGCCACACACGGCGGGAAGCTGACGATCACCTGGAACAGCGAAGATGCGCCGGTGTTGATGACAGGACCTGCGATCAGCGTATTCTCAGGCGAAATAAATTTATAAGGAATGGTAATGAGATCAGAAGACGTTGCACACTATTTGCTGAACACCCCGGAATTCTTTGAGGAACATATCGACGTGCTGGCACAAATTAGCCTGCCGCACCCGCATGGAGGCCGAACGATATCCCTGAGCGAGCGACAGTTGCTCACCTTGCGCGAAAAAAACAAGGTGCTGGAAAAAAAGCTGCATGACCTGATGACATTTGCCAAAGAGAACGATGCACTGCAACACAAGGTGCATGAATTCACCACCTCGCTGTTTGCCGCGCGCGATCTGGCCACCTTGCAGGAAATGATTCCGCATCTGTTGCGCGACATCTTTGCCGTGCCGCATACCGTGTTGAATCTGTGGCAGGTCAGCCCACCCAGCATGGAGGTGCTGGTGTTCACCGATGCGCAGCCGCAACCCGTTTGCCTGCATCAAGCCGCGCATGAAACGGCAAGCTGGTTCGGTGAAAGCGCTGCACAACTACACTCGTTTGCTTATCTGCCACTGCACGCGGGCAGCATCTCTGTCGGCCTGCTGGTATTGGCGAGCGAAGATCAGCAACGTTTCTACCCGGAGATGGGCACCGTATTCCTGCAACGCATCAGCGAAGCCGTGAGCAGCGCGCTGCATCCGTATCTCGATCATTAGTCATGCCGGATATCACCACGCCAGCCCTGGGCTCTGTTTCTAATCAGAAATATTTACAGGGCTATCTGGCGTGGCTGCGCAACGAGAAGCACTATTCCGAACTGACTGCAGAAAACTACGCGCGCGACCTGAAATATCTGTTTGAGCTAAGCACCGGCACAGCGCTCGGCGATCTGAAAATCCACCATATCCGCCGCTATATCGCCCAACTGCACGGCTCAGGGCTAGGCGGACGTTCGCTGGCGCGGCTGTTGTCGGCCTGGCGCGGCTTCTTCAATTATCTGCTGCGCGATTACGGTTTTACCGACAATCCCTGCACCGGACTACGCGCACCCAAGTCGCCGAAATCGCTACCACACGTGCTATCACCCGACGAGGCTACACGGCTGGTTGATCTTCCTGCCGACACCACCGTCGCGTTGCGCGACAAGGCGATGTTCGAACTGTTCTATTCCTCCGGTCTGCGTCTGGCCGAACTGGTCAGCCTCGACCCGGAGCAGCTCGAACTGACCGAAGGTATCGTGCGGGTGACCGGCAAAGGCAGCAAGACACGCATCGTGCCGCTCGGCAGTTTTGCCATTCAGGCATTACACGCCTGGCTGGCGATGCGTCCGCAACTGGCAAAAACCGATGAAGCAGCCCTGTTCGTCGGCACGCGCGGTCGGCGCATCTCGCCTCGCGTAGTACAACTGTGCATGAAGCAATGGGCTATCAGGCAGGGCATCACCAGCAACGTGCATCCGCACATGTTGCGCCATTCGTTTGCCACCCATGTACTACAATCTTCCGGCGACCTGCGCGCCGTGCAGGAAATGCTCGGCCACGCCAGCATTTCCACCACACAGGTTTATACCCACCTCGATTTCCAGTATCTCAGCAAAATTTACGATGCCGCACATCCGCGCGCTAAAAGAAAACCATGACAGATAAAAAGCCAAATAACAAACGCGCACCGTCCACACCGCACCGTGCTTCACAGGGGAATCGCGATTTCCGCAAGCGCACCCGGCGCGATGCGCCACCATCCGGCATATCTGTCAGCACACCGCACGGCAAGCCCATAGACGGCAATGCGGATGCGCAACCGGCCATCCTGCTGCGCGAAGGTCGCGAGAAATCGCTGCTGCGCCGCCACCCCTGGGTGTTCTCCGGTGCGGTCGAGCGCATCGATGGCGCGCCCGACAGCGGCGACACGCTGGCAGTACGCGATGCCAACGGTAGATTTATCGCCTGGGCCGCCTACAACGCCGGCTCACAAATCACCGCGCGTATCTGGTCATGGCACGAAGAAGAGGCCATCGACGCCGACTTTTTCCGCCGCCGCATAGCCACCGCGATAGCCGGGCGTAGCGGCCTGCAACTGAACAAGGACAGCAACGGCATGCGCCTGATCCATGCCGAATCCGATGGCCTGCCGGGACTGATCGTCGATCAGTACGGCGAGGTTCTGGTGATGCAGATCGGCAGCGCGGGAGCGGAACGCTGGCGCGAGACTATTGCCGACATCTTGCAGGAACTGTGCAAGTCGGCCTGTATTTACGAACGCTCCGATTCTGATTCTCGCACGCTGGAAGGGTTGGAGCTGCGCAACGGCATGCTGCGCGGCAGCTTGCCCAATGCAGTAGAAGTAATCGAACACGGGCTGCACTTCGGGGTGGACGTGGCGGCAGGACAAAAAACCGGCTTCTATCTCGACCAGCGCGATAACCGTGCGCTGACCGAGACGCTGGCCGCCGACAAAGATGTGCTCAACTGTTTCTGCTACACCGGCGGATTCTCGCTGTATGCGCTGCGCGGCGGTGCAAAATCCGTGCTGTCTCTGGACGCCTCGGCAGAGGCGCTGCATATCGCCGCGCAAAATCTGACCCGCAACGGCCTGGATGCATCGCGTGCCGAATGGCAGGACGCGGATGTATTTGTTGCGCTGCGCAAACTGCGCGATCAGGGGCGCAGCTTCGACATGATCATCCTCGACCCACCCAAGTTCGCCCCCACCGCCGCCTTCGCCGAAAAGGCCGCACGCGGCTACAAGGACATCAACCTGTTAGGCTTCAAACTACTGCGCCCGGGCGGATTATTGTTCACCTACTCCTGCTCCGGCGGCATCAATGAAGAACTGTTCCAGAAAATCATCGCCGGCGCCGCGCTCGATGCAGGCGTGGACGCGCAGATCGTCCATCACCTGCACGCCAGCGCCGATCATCCGGTTTTGCTCAGCTTCCCCGAGGGCGCCTATCTTAAGGGACTGGTGTTGCGGGTGGCCGGATAAGAAACCTAAATGCGCCCCTCACGGGATTGTGATTTCCCGGTCCAGGCACAATTTTGTAGCTTGGGGACAGGAAACAGCGCGATGTTTGGAGTGCAGTGACGCGTCACTGCACATTTTTATGGCAGGCCCCCTTATTCCGATTCCGATCCGGTTTAAAACCCCGGCCCTCAGGCCGGAACTCGCACCACCTCGTCCTGAAGGGCGAGGTTTTAGGGGGCGAAGTGGAGGGGATACAAACCCCTCCACGCCTAAATCCACCGGCCTGAAGGCCGGTGACAACTTGGTGCAGCGCGACAGCCAGATTGACCTGCCAGAACCGGGCAGCCATGGCGTAGTGTCCGAATTACTGACCGGTCGCCGCAATTTCAATGCCAGCCAAAGCAATGGCGGCACGTTTTGGCAGCGCTGTTTTTGTAAAAATCGAAATCCAGCACGCCGCTTTTTCGCTGCACGGCATACGTGCTCAAACCGGATGCGTGATTGCAAGACTTGACCTGGCAAGGTAAGATTTGCCAGGAAAATCTAACTTCAAATCAACAAGGAACCGCCATGCCAACGATCAGTATGTTTTACGGCATTATTATTCGTATGCTCTTTTTGGATACCAAACAGCATAATCTTCCTCACATCCACGTTGAATCTCAGGGACAAAAAGCCGTGTTCGTCATTCCTAGCAGGAACTACTTGAAGGTAATTTACCGCTAAAAAAGATTCGCCAAGTTCAAGTGTGGATTGACCTGCATGAAGAAGAATTGATGGCCGACTGGACTCTGTCCGTTAATGGCGAAGCAATATTTCGTATTGATCCATTGCATTAGGGGATGGACATGCTGCCTGAAGTTATCGCTGTGCAAGCACGACCAAATCACCACCTGCTACTGACATTCGACAATGGCGAACACAAGCACTTTGATATGTCGCCTTACCTGCACTACCCTGTTTTTCAGCCTTTACAAAATCCAGGATTCTTCAGCCTCGCTAAAGTTAATTACGGCACTGTCACCTGGCCCGGCGAAATCGATATTGCACCTGAACGGTTATACCTCGAAGGGGTCGCGGAATTGGTGCAAGCCTGACTTATATAAACTGTGCAGTCTCCGAAGACTGTCCGGTCGCCGCGATTTCAATGCCCGCCAGGCCAAAGTCATGGTGGTACGGTTCGGCGTTTCAGAAGTTGTAGCCCGGGATTTACTGTGCTTCATCCGGGCTACGCTGGCTTGACCTGCCCCTGCCCTGATTTATTCGACCTATTTACTTTTTTCTGACACCCCTTGCAAATACCATTATGAAAATCGTTCTTGGTTCTGTTATGAAAGAACTCCGAAAATGGTTTCACTTGTTTGCACTTTTGACACTGTTTCTCAAGTTCCTTAGGCATTCCAACCCCTTACGATCTCTACTAAAAATAAAATATTTACCATATAAAATCATATAGTTACTTATAATAAATAACCAGTTTGGTAAACAGCCACGCAGGGTGAGCATGTCTCACTGCCCACCCTACGGGACTGTCTCTGAATCTTAGCTGATTTGATATTTCGCTGCGTTTCTATTAGGATTTTGTCCCGACTTTCGCAACATCAACCTCCTCTGAATCTTCCAACCATTTCTTAAGCACTTTACCAGTGTAATAGTCATATAGCCATATCTGTTCCAGTTTTATGTGGAGCGAATAAGTTGTGGTTGTACCTGCTGTTGGACTATCGAATCTTGGTTCGCTAGTTGAATTACTCAATTCAAACCAAGGCTCTCTCAATTTGCAAACAATAAGAATTTTTGCATTGTTTTTCCATGAGCGAGCTTGATCTGGATGCATTAAGATATCACGTGAAAATTTCCCCTCGAATTTTCCGCCGAAATCCGTTTCCATAGTCTCACGATCATATCGTGCACGCTCTAATTGATATCTGACTTTGTTTGTTTCTTGAACATTGACCTCTCCCCCGAAAGCGTTACTTGCCTTATAACTGCGCGAGTTTAGTAGAGTCTCATCGTACACAGACCAAGACAACATCAAAGCCTCAGGAATATCCACTGTCAGTTTTTGCTGGTCGGCATCATATTTAAGCTCATAACCCGCAGCCGGAAGAAATGACAAATAATAATCTTCGGGAGATACGTCCCCCAATATCAATTTCAATGGTTTAAAACTGGCCATTCGTTTTGCATATGCATCTGATGTTTCAAACTCATCTTTTTCAGGGGCTTTCAATTCAGATTCATGTTCTTTCATCACATCAATGATGGAAACTATCTCTTCCCCTCGAAACTCTGGGCCAATATTTGTTGCATTTATATCGAATGATTTATTTAAACTTGAACTAGTCGTCTTCGCCTCAATCACATCCGACTCTTGTTGTTGTCGAGGCGAATCACACCCAACGAGGAATGCTAATAGACTGATGAACAAAACACGCCTGATCACTGAAACTACGCAAATAATATTTATTTTTTTCATAAATTTTCTGCCAATGGTTATCTTCAGGCGAAATTATATGCCGGACTGGGCCGGACTGGGCCAAATAGCACCAAATAGTTACTGACGCAAACCAATTGGTACTATTTAGTTACTGCCAAGCTTGGTAATTTCCGCCCATGGAAACGACCAGCGAACAGCAACGAATCGCCTTCAGCAAACGGCTCACTCAAGAGCTGAAGCGCATCGGTCAGCCTGTCGGCAGCCCGACGCAGATTGCACGCACGTTCAACCAGCACTTCTCCGGTCAACCCGTCAGCGCACAAACCGTCAGAAAATGGTTACTATCGGAGGCCATGCCTACACAACCAAAGTTACTGGCGCTGGCAGCCTGGCTGGGAGTATCAGCGCAGTGGTTGCGCTACGGTTCGGGTGAGAAGCTGGAAACGGCATTGCCGTCAGGCGTGCAGCAGACGGGTTTGGTGGTATTAGGGAAAGAATACGCCGGGTTGGCGCAATACGCGGGCATTATTCCGCTGCTGGACAAACTGGCGCGACTTTCGCCACGCGACATGCGCATCGTCGAGGGAATGGTTCAATTGATGCATGCGGAAAACGGCGGGAAGTAACGTTAGAGAAACGCTCCCGGTGAAATTGCGAATCGCGTCGCCAGCACTTTGGCCTGACGGGCGTTGATGTCGCGCTTGCCGCTTAAAATTTCACTGACCACCGACTGACTGCCCAACTGGTTGGCCAAGTCCTTTTGCTGCAAGTTGTTTTGCTCCATCAGCAGTCGCAGTACTTCGCGCGGCGGTGCATCGGCAATGGGATAGTGGCGGTCTTCGTAAGCGGCGATGAGGTCGCCCACGATTTCCAGCAAATCAGCCATAGGATGTTCCTCATTGCCGCCTATCTCATCCACCAGATTATTCATCAGGCGCACCATATGGTCATATTGCGTCTGGTTATGAATCGGAGACAAACCGAGACGTTGTTGGAGATCGCTCCAGATTTGTGCAATCGAGTCAGCTTTAACTGATTGAACGGACGAAGGTTTTTCGACTTGTGCCAAGCTCATTTGCTGCTCCTTTTTCGTTGCTGCTTGTTCCAGTCATCATATTCCGCATGGTTAAACACGTGCCTGAGATATACCTTGCTGCGGTTAAAATGAATCACGGCAATGATTCGGAAACCCGCGCCGACATCAAACACCAAAAATTCTCCCGCCTTGTCAGCCGAGTTGAATGTGTTGCGAATATCAGCAAATGTGCCCCACGATGCCTGCTCGGCTGCTTTGTGCCAGGCTTCCATTGGATTTTTGGCGGGGGGGTGTTTGAGCCAGAAATCAACCAGTACTTTGCGTGAAATGATGTGCATGTCGCATCATATCGCAATTTGCGATTCAGTCAAGTTTGTGTTTTGAGTATTCAACCCAAATTATCCATTGGGAAATTCTTCCCCCATCCCCCCCTCCACCCCCCCCTTGAAGGGGGGAGAGTGTGCCACTGTACCTGCCTTCCCCCTCCCCTTCAAGGGGAGGGTTGGGGTGGGGATGGGTTAAATTAAGCTAATGAACAATCCGGGTTCAACCGTAGTTTAGCCAAGAAGCATCCGATGTTTGCTTGCTTGGCCCCACAAGTTACAGCCCCACAACACATTGCTCAAACTGTCCAATCCTCGACTTGCAAGCAGGGGACATAGGTGAACGCGCCGTCGTTTGTCACCAATGTTGCCCCGACATGCAAGGCATGTGTGGCAATCAGCAGATCCAGTGATCCGAGTGTCTTTCCCTGACGTTCCAAATTTGCTCTCACGGTTCCATAGCATTCTGCAACGTTGCTATCCCAGGGCAACACATCGACGCGCAGCAGAAATTCTTTGACGGCGGTGTGCAGGCGTGTTGCGTCCGGCCGCTTCGCAAGGCCAAACAGAAGCTCGCCTTCAGTGATGGATGAAATACAAAGTGATGACATCGGAACATCCACCACGCGACGGGATACGCCTGGATGCTTTTTGATCAGGTGACTTACTGTGTTAGTGTCGAGCATATATTGCATCATTCGCTCCACGCCTCAAAGGGGTCGCGATCACGTTCTTCCTGATTACGTTCCTTCTCATCCAAAAAGTCAGCAGGCACAACGGTTTCATTAAGCGCAGCGAAAAAATCATCCCAGGTCGATGGCTTGCGAGACAAAATGACATCGCCGGTTTGCGGATCCTGGCGGATAAACACTTCCCTTGCATCGAACCGGTAAGCGGCAGGCAGGCGTACTGCCTGGCTTCGTCCGTTGGTGAACAGCTTGGCTAACTGGCTCATGGTGGCTCCTTTTAGGATGGTCGAGGCCAAAGTATAAGCTCGCAATGGGTATATATCAAGATATATACCCATGCCGCGGCGTGCAATAAACGCGATGCATTGCAGCGAAGGATAGTCGACACATAACGATTCCGCTCTGCTGGTTAAATCCCGGCCAGCCAGCGTCTGATCCTGAGTCCGGTTTCAGTGGTATAACCGACCTCAATAAAGCGCACCTGTCCATCCGGGCCGATGATAAAGCTGACCGGAACCGCATGCACGCCCCAAGTTCTGGCAATGCTGCCATCCGGATCGTTCAGCACCGGGAAAGCGATTCCCTGTTCCCGCATGTAACTGGTCACCTGTTCCGGCGTCCCGCTTTGCATCGCGACAGTGATCACGCTCGGATCATCCCGCGCGATGGCGGCGATGGAGCCCTGTTCGGCGCGGCAGACCGGGCACCAGGTCGCCCAGAAATGTACCAATACGGGTTTGTCGGGAGGTTGCGGCAAGGTGTAAGGCTGGCCTGCGAGGGTGACGCCCTGCAATTGCGGTGCCGGGCCGCTAACCATATCGCGTTGTTGCCAGAACCGTATGCCTGCAACGACCAGCACCAACAGCAGCAGGTTGATAGCATAAGCGCGCCATTTTTTCCGCCTGTCTGTCAGCAGACAGGCGCGGCTTTTATTTTCCATGCCTGAATTTCTCAATCTCGCGGCGGTCGCGTTTGGTCGGCCTGTAGGTAAAAACTTCGGGTTGCATCTTGCGCTGCGCTGCGATTTCCGCGTGCCGAGCCCTGCTTTCCTCAGACTCACGGTAGAGCTGCTGAGCGACGGGGGCCGGGCCGCGTTTATCTGACAGCGCCAGCACCTCAATCTCAACACGCATCTGGCCGAAATGCAGCACCAGCTGATCGCCCACCGCAATGGTCTTGGCTGGTTTGATGCGCGCTCCGTCGATCAGCACCCTGCCATTTTCGATGGCATCGACAGCCAGACGGCGCGTCTTGTAAAACCGCGCCGCCCACAACCATTTATCAATGCGCAGTTTGTCGGTAGTGTCGCTCATTATTCTCGACTCTCCATTCACCACTCCCTACTTGCCGCTTTTAATGCAGATTCACCATCGGCATGAAGCCCAGCTTGTCCCGTAAACCGGCTCTGCTGCTGCGCGCTTCCGCCTCGTTGGCGTACGGACCAATATGAACCCGGGTCTTGTTGTCTTGAGTGAACAGCGACAACTGCTTGCCGACTTCGCCCAGCCTGGCGCGCATTTCCGTCAGGAATTGCTCGGCAGCTTGAGTGGTGCTGAAGGCGCCCAGTTGCAAAAAGACATTGCTGCCCGATGCAACCACGGCAGGCGCATCGGGCGGAGCGGCAGGCTCCAGCGGAACATTTTGCACTTTTGCCACTTTAGCTATCGGGCGAGCATAGGTATCGGCGGTAACGCTTTCGACTTCCACCATGGAACTGCCGTTGCCAATAATACCCAGCTTGTGCGCCGCCGTGTAGGACAGATCGATCACGCGCTCATGCAGGAAAGGGCCTCTGTCATTGACACGCACCACTACCGACTTTTGCGTGGCGACATGGGTCACGCGCACATAGCTGGGAATGGGCAAGGTGGGATGGGCGGCCGTCATCGCGTACATGTCATATTTTTCACCGCTGGAAGTACGCTGCCCATGAAATTTCTTGCCATACCATGAAGCGATGCCGCGCTGTTTGTAATTGCCCGCCACAGTCTGCGGCGTATAAGTCTTATCCAGTGCAACATAAGGCCGGTTGGCATAACGATGCAGCGGCTCAGACACAGGCACGGCATCGGGAATCGCGTCAAGGTTGGCGGGGATATTCTCCCCGGGGCCATCACCTGCCAGATAACCGCCGCTGCCCCCTGCCGGCTTTACGACCGGCTGCGCAATGGAACGATCTTCGATCGGCGCGGGTGTGGCGCGTGTCTCCGATTGACGTTGTGGCGTTGTGCCGCAAGCGCTGAGCGCCAGCGCCGCCAATGCCATGACAATAATTTTTATACGCATGCTTGCTCCTTGCTTGTCCGCCATTCAGGTCTTGACCAGCTTCTTGTGTGTTTGAATACTCATCAGCATACCAAAACCCAGCAACAGGGTCAGCATGGATGTGCCCCCGTAACTGACCAGCGGCAGCGGCACGCCTACCACCGGCAAAATACCGCTAACCATGCCCATGTTGACGAAGGCATAAGTGGCGAATGTCAGCGTAATCGAGCCGGCCATCAAGCGGGTGAAATAAGTCGAAGCATTGGCGGTAATGACAAAACCGCGCGCTATTACAAAAAAATACATCGCCAATAAAATAAAGTTGCCTATCAGGCCGAATTCTTCCGAATACACCGCGAAGATAAAATCGGTGGTGCGCTCCGGTAAAAAGTCGAGGTGTGACTGCGTACCATTCAGATAGCCCTTGCCAAACAAGCCGCCCGAGCCGACCGCAATCATACTCTGGATAGTGTGATAACCCTTGCCCAGCGCATCCTGCGAGGGGTCAAACAACATCAGAATCCGATGGCGCTGATACTCGTGCAACAGATTCCACATCACCGGCGCACTGGCGATGCTAGCCAGTGCAAATCCGCCTATCACGCGCCAGCTCAATCCCGCCAGAAACAGCACATAAAATCCGCTGGCTGAAATCAGCAGCGATGTTCCCAGATCCGGCTGGCGTGCAATCAGTGCCACTGGCATGAGCAACAATAACGTCGCTACAATATAATTCTTCATGGTCAGCGAGGCTTCGTGCCTCTCGAAATACCAGGCCATCATCAATGGCACGCCGATTTTCATCAACTCAGACGGCTGTATGGTCGCCACCCCTAGGTTCAGCCAGCGCCGCGCGCCATGGCTGATGTCACCAAACAGCGCCACGCCGATCAGCAGCACCATGCCCAGCACATAAATCGGCACCGCCGTGCGCATCAGATAATGCAACGGCAAATTGGCGACCACCCATAAGCAACACATTGCCACTAGGATATTGGCTCCCTGTGCCAATACGCGTTCAAAATCATGATTACCCGCGCTATACAGGGTCAACAGGCTGGCTGACATCAGCAGCCCCAGTCCGAGCAGCAGCGGCATATCCAGGTGTTCGATAAAGCCTTGCCAAAGTTGTCGCCTAGTCATGTTCTTCCTCAACCTCCGCCACACCCGAAGCGGCTCCCGTCGCCTTGACGATGACAGCCGCATCTGTCTGCGGCACCTTGCCCAGCAGATAGTAATCCATCACCTTGCGCGCAATGGGCGCAGCCGTACTGCCGCCATGGCCGCCATTTTCAGCCAGCACCACCACGGCAATTCTGGGCTGTTCGGCAGGCGCGAAGGCCATGAACCAGGCGTGATCGTGATAGCGCTCGCTTATCTTGCTGGCATCGTATTTTTCGCCCTGCTTCATGCCTATCACCTGCGCTGTGCCGGTTTTACCCGCGATCGCGTAGGGCGCGCCCGTCGCAGCTTGTACCGCCGTACCACCGGGCTGCGTCACGGCGACCATGGCGCGTTTAACCAGATCGAGGTGTTCCGGCGCTATCTTCACATCAAGGCCAGGCTTGTTTTCCTGCAAAGTCGATTTGTTGCTGCCTGAATTTCTCACTTCCCTGACCAGGTGGGGTGTATGGCCGATACCGCCATTCGCCAGTGTCGCCGTCGCGTGTGCCAACTGCAAGGGCGTCACCAGACTGTAACCCTGGCCGATGCCCACCGACACGGTGTCACCCGTGTACCATTTCTGCTTGTAACGCTTCTGTTTCCACTCCTGAGAAGGCAACAGGCCCGACACTTCACCGTGCAGATCAATGCCTGTTTTCTTGCCGAACCCGAAGTTTGACAGGTAATTAAAAATATTGTCTATCCCCAACTCCACCGCGAGGCCGTAATAGTAGGTGTCGCAGGACACAACAATGGACCTGAACAAGTTTACCGTGCCATGCCCTTCCTTTTTCCAGTCGCGATAGCGATGTCTGTTGCCAGGCAGGGTGTAAAAGCCCGGGTCGCTGATGGAGAATTCAGGCGAACGTGCATTGTAGAAAAGGCCGGCCAGCGCCATGAATGGCTTGATCGTCGAGCCCGCCGGGTATTGCCCGCGCAGCACGCGATTATTGAGCGGGTGGTCGGGCGAATCATTCAGCTCTTTCCAGCTTTCCTCATCAATCCCGTCTATAAACAGGCTAGGGTCATAACCCGGCCGGCTGACAAAAGCCAGCACTTCGCCATTGGCAGGATCAATCGCCACCAGGGCGCCACGATAATCCCCAAAAGCCTGTTCGGCGATTTCCTGCAATTTGGCATCGATGCTCAGCACCAGCGTATTACCGGATACCGGCGCGCTGCGCGACAGAATGCGCACCGCACGACCCGCCGAATCTACTTCGACCTGCTCTATGCCTGTCGTGCCATGTAATTCATCTTCGTAGAATTGTTCCAGCCCGGTCTTGCCGATGTAATCGGTGCCGCGATAATTTGACGTGCTGTCATTTTTCTCAAGCCGGTCAACATCGGCCTGATTGATACGCCCGATATAGCCGAGCAGATGGGCTGTCTTGTCCGCATAAGGATATTCGCGGAACAAACGCGCCTTGATTTCAACGCCCGGAAAACGATATTGCTGTGCAGCAAAACGCGCCACCTCTTCGTCGCTTAAGCGGCTGCGTATCAGCAAGGTCTCGAAATCATGGCTCTCTGCCATCAATTTCTTGAAGCGCTTTCGATCTCTGGGAGCAATGTCAATCAGCGTAGCCAGTTCATTGATCGTAGCTTGCAGATTCGCCACCTTGCTAGGCGTGATTTCCAGCGTGTAACCCGCAAAGTTATGCGCCAGCACCACACCGTTTCTGTCCAGTATCAATCCGCGATTGGGTGTAATGGGTACGACCGAAATACGATTTTTTTCTGCCAGCGTCTGATAATAGTCGTGACGCATGGTTTGCAGATAAACGAAGCGCGCCAGCAAGATACCCAGCAACAGCAGGACGAAGACGATACTGATAACCAGCCGCAAGCGGAAATTGAATATCTCTTGCTGATGGTTTTTTAGCTCTATCCTGTTCATTCACGATCCACGCGCATCTGACGCATAGACTGAAACAGGACGCTGATCGGAACCCATAACAAGGTTGAAGTCAGACAACCCAGCAGATAGGTCCACGCCACCTGGCCGCTCACCTGCCAATGCACCAGAGCGTACACCGCATAAGTCAGCAGCAGGATGAAAAACACCTGCGTAGTTTGCTCGCGCAGGTCGAACATCTGTATACGACGACTCAACACCACACCACCAAACGCCAGCACGGTATAGGACAGCGCGTGTTGCCCGAACAAGCTGGCATCGGATACATCAGCCAGGATGCCGACCGCCCAGGCCATGCCGATACCGAAGCGCAACGGTTTGTGCGTACACCAGTAAAGCATGGCCACGGCCACAAAATCGGGGCGCAAAGATAACCAGAGGCCCTCCCACGGCAAACTATTGAGCAGCAGCGCACCGAGCACACTCGCCATGATGAGCATATTGCTAACGGGTCGTTGAATTTCCGGATGCGCCTGATCGAGATAAGACATCAGTTTTTCCCTGCTTTCCCGGGCTTGGCCAGCACGGGCGTCGCTTGCGGACGTTCCGGCAGAGCGGGCAGCGCAGACAGCACCAGCAGATGCCGATGCTTATCCACACCGCCAACCGGCGAACAAATAATATTGGCAAAGGGATACGCCGGATCGCGTTCTATCTTTTCCACAACGGCAACGGGGATGCCCGGCGGATAGAGACCATCAATACCGGAGGTCACCAGCACATCGCCCTTTTGTATATCGGCACTGACCGGCATATAGCGCAACGATAGCTGACTGGTATTGCCCGCACCGAATGCGATGCTGCGTAAGCCGCTGCGCAACACCTGTACCGGCACGGCATGATTTTTTTCGGTAATCAGCGTCACTTCGGACAACCAGGGATAAATACGCGTGACCTGCCCGACAATACCCTTGTCATCCATCACGACTTGACCCGCCTGTATGCTGGCGGAACCACCCTTATTGATGAGCACTTTCCGTTTGAACACGTCAATCTCGGCATAAACAATCTCGGCGAATTGCACCGAAAACTGATTGCGCTGTTGCATTGCCAGCAAATTGCGCAATTGCTGATTTTCTTGCAGCAACGCTTGCGATTGCACCAATTGCGCGGAATCACGCTCGTGCTGACGGTGTAATACTTTATTCGCTTCCAACAAGCGGTTTTGTGCGACCAGAAAGTCACCCGCCTGATGCCACAACGCACCCGGCAAGGTTGCCAGATGCTGTATCGGTGAAACCAGCACCGATAGCGCACTTCGGGTAGATTCAAGATAACGGAAACGCGCGTCTACAAACATCAGCAACAAGGAAAGCACCGCAAAAAACACCAGCCGTGCACCGGGACTGGGTCCGCGATTGAAAACCTGAAAAGTTTGCGTGCTGTCCATCTGGCGAGTAAGTGGGGAGTGGGAAGTGGGGAGTTGACTGGCACTGCGTGCCTCAGTGGGGCCAGTGATTTTTACTCACCACTGGCCACTTTCTACTCACCGGTTTATTCTGTCGTAAAGATACCGGTTGATTTATCCATGCTTTCAAGCGCACGACCCGAGCCGCGTACCACGCAAGTCAGCGGATCATCCGCGATCAGCACGGGCAAACCGGTTTCTTCCATCAGCAAACGGTCAATGTCGCGCAGCAGTGCGCCGCCGCCGGTCAGCACCATACCATTGTTGGCAATATCTGCGCCCAGTTCCGGCGGCGTTTGTTCGAGCGCGATTTTCACCGCGCTGACGATATTGTTAAGCGGATCGGTCAGCGCTTCGAGAATTTCGTTGCTGGAAATGGTAAAGCTGCGCGGCACGCCTTCGGCCAGATTGCGCCCTTTCACTTCCATTTCGCGCACTTCAGAACCCGGGAACGCGGAACCTATGGTTTTCTTGATGTCTTCTGCAGTAGTTTCGCCGATCAACATGCCGTAGTTACGACGAATGTAGTTAATGATGGCTTCGTCAAATTTGTCGCCACCTACGCGCACCGATCCTGAATACACCATGCCACCGAGTGAAATAACGCCCACTTCGGTTGTCCCACCGCCGATATCTATCACCATGGAGCCAGTTGCCTCTTCCACTGGCAAACCTGCACCGATAGCGGCCGCCATCGGCTCTTCGATCAATTCCACTCGACGCGCACCGGCACCGATGGCAGATTCACGAATCGCACGACGCTCCACCTGGGTAGAACCGCAAGGCACACAAATCACAATCCGCGGGCTCGGGCTGAATATGCTGGCCTTGTAAACCTTGCGTATAAATTGCTTGAGCATCTGCTCGGTAACGGTAAAATCGGCAATCACACCGTCTTTCATCGGACGTATTGCGGTAATATTTCCGGGTGTCCGCCCCAGCATTTGCTTGGCGCCCAGGCCCACTTGCTGAATGATCTTCTTGCCATTCGGGCCGCCCTCCTGACGTATGGCCACCACTGAAGGTTCATTTAGTACAATACCCTGCCCGCGCAACCAGATCAGCGTATTCGCCGTGCCCAGGTCTATCGCCAAGTCGTTAGAAAAATAGCCGTTAAACAATCCAAACATGTTGATTCCCGAAAAGTCCAAAAAGGTGTGCTGCTAAAACGCGTTATGATACCCTATCATCCTCATTAATATAAAACTTTTACTATGTCATTAAGCACTGCCGACGTTCAGAAAGTGGCGCGCCTTGCGCGACTGGCCATGAACAACACCGAAATCGAAGCCGCCAGAACCCAGCTGTCCGGCATTTTTGAACTGATTGCCGAGATGCAAGCCGTAGATACCAGCGGCATTGCGCCGATGTCACACGCCCAGGATTTATCGCAACGACTGCGCGAAGACAGCGTCACCGAGACCAACCAGCGTGAACTGTTCCAGTCCATCGCGCCGCAAATCGAATCCGGCCTCTACCTTGTCCCTCAAGTGATCGAGTAAACCATCATGTTCAATTCCAGCCTCACACAACTGGGCGCAGCGCTGCGCGCCAAACAAATTTCCAGCGTCGAGCTGACGCAACTCTATCTCGACCGCATCGCCACGCATAATCCGGTATTCAATGCCTATATCACCGTGGATGCCAAAACCAGTCTGGCGCAGGCGGTCGCGGCTGATACGCTGCTGGCCAATGGCTCGACTGGAGCACTGACCGGCATTCCGATCGCACAGAAGGATATCTTCTGCGCCAAAGGCTGGCGCACCACTTGCGGTTCCAAGATGCTGGCCGACTTCATCGCGCCTTATGACGCGCACGTCATCGAGCAGTTCAACAAGGCGGGTGCGATCAATCTGGGCAAGACCAACATGGATGAATTCGCGATGGGTTCTTCCAACGAGACCTCCTACTTCGGCCCGGTCAGAAATCCGTGGAATCAAAAAGCTGTGCCCGGCGGCAGTTCGGGCGGCGCAGCCTCGGCAGTCGCCGCGCGTCTGTGTGCGGCGGCGACCGGCACGGATACCGGCGGCTCGATACGCCAGCCTGCGGCCTTGTGCGGCATCACCGGCATCAAGCCGACTTACGGCACGGTTTCACGCTACGGCATGATCGCCTTCGCCTCCAGTCTCGATCAGGCAGGGCCGATGGCGCGCAGCGCCGAGGATTGCGCCCTGATGCTGAACGTGATGACTGGCTTCGACGAACGCGACTCGACCTCCTTGCAGCGCGATGTGGAAGACTACACACGCGATTTAGCCAAACCGCTGGCCGGACTGCGTATCGGCCTGCCGAAAGAATTCTTCGCCGAAGGGCTGTCTGCCGATGTGGGCAGCCGCGTTCAGGAAGCGATTGCCGAATACCGCAAGCTGGGCGCGACGATTGTCGGCATCAGCCTGCCCAACACGCGCCTTGCCGTACCGGTGTATTACGTACTGGCCCCGGCGGAAGCCTCCAGCAACCTGTCGCGTTTCGACGGCGTGCGCTACGGCTATCGCGCCCCGGAATACACCGATCTGGCGGACATGTACGAGAAGAGCCGCTCGCAGGGCTTCGGCGAGGAAGTCAAACGCCGCATCATGATCGGCACTTATGTGCTGAGCCACGGTTATTACGATGCCTATTATTTGCAAGCGCAGAAGATTCGCCGCCTGATCGCGCAGGATTTCACCGATGCGTTCACGCAGTGCGACGTCATCATGGGGCCGACTTCGCCTTCCACCGCCTTCAACCTGGGCGAAAAGGGCGACGATCCGGTGCAGATGTATCTGTCCGACATCTACACCATCGCGGTGAATCTGGCTGGTCTGCCCGGCATGTCCATCCCCTGCGGCTTCGGCGACAACGCCATGCCGGTCGGCTTGCAGATCATCGGCAACTATTTCGACGAAGCGCGCATGCTCAACGTCGCACACCAATATCAACTGGCGACCGACTGGCACAGTCGCGCACCGCAAGGTTTTTAAGAACCCAAAGGGAATATGGCTATGTCTTGGGAAATCGTCATCGGGCTGGAAGTGCATACGCAACTGTCCACCAACACCAAAATTTTTTCCGGCGCTTCTACCACGTACGGAGCTGAGCCAAACACCCAGGCCGATGCGGTGAGCATCGCCTTGCCCGGCGTATTGCCTGTGCTGAACAAAGGTGCGGTCGAACGCGCCGTCAAGTTCGGTCTGGCCGTCGGTGCGCATATCGCGCCGCGTTCGGTATTCGCGCGCAAAAATTATTTCTACCCCGACCTGCCCAAGGGCTATCAGATCAGCCAGTTCGATCTGCCGGTCGTCGGCATGGGCAGTCTGACCATTCAGGTTGAACCCTTATCCGGTAACGCTCCTTCGACAGGCTCAGGACAGGCTTACGAAAAAGTGGTGCGCATCACCCGCGCCCATCTGGAAGAAGACGCCGGAAAATCGGTACATGGCGCGACGCAAGGCATGACCGGCGTGGATCTGAATCGTGCAGGAACGCCGCTGCTGGAAATCGTCTCCGAGCCGGATATGTGCTCCGCCGCTGAAGCGGTCGCCTATGCGAAAGCCTTGCACACGCTGGTGCGCTGGATCGGCATTTCCGATGGCAATATGCAGGAAGGCTCGTTCCGTTGTGACGTGAATGTGTCGGTGCGCCGCCCCGGCGGGCCGCTCGGTACGCGCCGTGAGATTAAAAACCTCAATTCATTCAAATACATGCAGCAAGCCATTGACTATGAAGTGCAATGGCAAATCGACACCATCGAGAACGGCGGCAAAATCCATCAGGCGACCATCCTGTTCAACCCGGACACAGGCGAGACGCGCGCGATGCGCAGCAAAGAAGACGCGCACGACTACCGCTACTTCCCCGACCCTGACTTATTACCGCTGGACATCACGCCTGAAATGCTAGCCGCGATGCGCGCCACACTGCCGGAATTGCCGGATGCACGCCGCGCCCGCTATGTCAGCGAACTCGGCTTATCCGCCTACGACGCCAACAGCCTCACCTCATCGCGCGAAATGTCCGATTTTTTCGACGTTTGCGTAGCAGCGGTCGGCGCATCGAATGCAAAACTGTGCGCCAATTGGCTGATCGGCGAAGTCAGCGCCCAGCTCAATCGCGACGGCCTGGAAATGGCGCAATGCCCTGTTTCTACACAACAAATGAGCGGCATGCTGGCGCGCGTAGTGGACGGAACAATTTCCAACTCCGGCGCCAAAGAAGTCTTCCGCACCCTGTGGAGCGACGGTGGTGATGCCGATGCGATTATTGAAGACAAAGGATTGAAGCAAGTTTCCGACTCCGGTGCAATCGAAGTGCTGGTTGACGAAATCATCGCGGCGAATGCCGACAAAGTCGCCGAATACCGCAGCGGCAAAGACAAACTGTTCGGCTTCTTCGTAGGCCTCGCCATGAAGGCCAGCAAAGGCAAGGCCAATCCAGCGCAACTGAACGAGGTGCTGCTGAAGAAAATGGCGGGATAGCACGGATGAAATGGCGCGGATTCATCCTGGAAAAAGCACAGGTTCATGGGTAAAGATCAGGAAAAATTATGCGCATCGTAGGTAGAAAATCCGAACTCCTGCCGACCTCAGCCGCTTCCGGTGAAGCGCTGATGCGCGCAGCCTCGTTCAATGAAATGATGCAGTCCATCATGCCCTACGGAAAAATTGGCTGCATTCCTAAAGGCATATATCGTTTCAAGACCCACGAAGAAGCCAACCGCCAGCAGGACGAATGCCTTGTCAGACACATGGCTAAAATCCAAATTAAAATCAATAAGTTAATAAAATGAATAGCGAAAAAGAATATTCGCGCCCTGCGACCAGCCAAGATTTAAAATCTTTGGTGGCCGCGCTCAATGCGAACGGCGTCGATTACCTGCTGATCGGTGGTTATGCGCTTTACGCCCATGGTTACCAGCGAGCGACGACCGACATTGATATCCTGGTTCAACCTAAAAACGGCTGTTGAGCTTCTTGTAGGTGCGAATTCATTCGCACAATCAACGTGTTCCGTGCGAATGAATTCGCACCCACGAAAACCTATAACATCTTGATCCGTTTTGTGAAATTTTCTAACTGCGTTTTCTAGG
>JAUSAO010000142.1 GCA_030652475.1 Gallionella sp.
CTGGATTCCCGCCTGATGAAACCACTAAGTATTGACTAAGCAATCAAGAAACGATTGCAAAGTCACTACTTATGCGCGGGAATGACAAAAACGGAGAAAAAATGAACCAAACTATCGAAATTAAAGTACCGGATATCGGCGACTTCAAAAATATCCCTATCATCGAAATCTCAGTCAAAGCCGGCGACACGGTGACAGCAGAACAGTCGCTGATCACGCTGGAAACGGACAAGGCGGCGATGGAAGTCCCCAGCCCTGCCGCAGGTGTAGTGAAAGAAATGAAGGTAACCGTCGGCGACAAGGTCTCGGAAGGCTCGGTGATCTTATTGCTTGAAAGTGCTGAGGAGCCAGGACTGAGGACTGAGCCGCCGCACAGCGGCGAGAAAACGACCGGCGCAGCCGCTGCTCAGGCCCTGCCTCAGCACTCAGCACTCAGCACTCAGTCCCCAGCCAAGGGCGACCCTTCGACAAGCTCAGGACAGGCCATGCACGCCGAAGTGGTCGTGTTAGGTGCAGGCCCCGGCGGCTACACCGCCGCGTTCCGCGCAGCCGACCTGGGGAAACAGGTAATCCTGATAGAGAAGCACGACAATCTGGGTGGCGTGTGTCTGAACGTCGGCTGCATCCCGTCCAAGGCGCTGCTGCATGTTGCCAAGGTCATCACCGAGGCGGAAGAAGTTTCGCATCACGGCGTGACCTTTGCCAAGCCGACGGTGGACATCGACAAGATACGCGACTGGAAGGAAAGCATCATCGGCAAGCTGACCGGCGGTTTGAAGCAGTTAGCCAAACAGCGCAAAGTGCAGGTAGTGCAAGGCGTGGCGAAATTTTCCTCAGCCAACTCGATCACGGTAGCGACCGCTGACGGTGACAAGGTCATCACCTTCGATAACGCCATCATCGCCGCAGGCTCCAGCGTCGCGCGCATCCCCGGTTTTCCCTATGACGACCCGCGCATCATCGACTCTACCGGCGCGCTGGCATTGCAGGACGTGCCCAAGCGCCTGCTGATCCTGGGCGGCGGCATCATCGGTCTGGAGATGGCGACCGTGTATGACGCGCTGGGCAGCAAAATTTCCGTGGTCGAACTGATGGATCAGCTGATTCCGGGTGCCGACAAGGACATGGTCAAGCCGCTGCACACCCGCATCGCAAAACGCTACGAAGCGATTTACCTCAAGACTAAAGTCGTCAAAATTGAATCGCTGCCGGAAGGGCTGCGCGTGACCTTCGAGGGCGAACAGGCGCCTGAGCCGCAACGCTACGACCGCGTGCTGATGGCGGTCGGTCGCCGTCCTAACGGTCGCGAGATCGGTGCAGAAGCGGCGGGACTGACCGTCAATGAGCGCGGCTTTATCCCGGTGGACAAGCAGCAGCGCACCAATGTGCCGCACATTTTCGCCATCGGCGACATCGTCGGCGACCCGATGCTGGCGCACAAGGCGGTGCACGAAGGCAAAGTCGCCGCGGAGAACATCGCCGGACACAAGGCCTTTTTCGAACCGCTGACGATTCCGTCGGTGGCCTACACCGACCCCGAGATCGCCTGGATGGGTCTGACCGAGACTCAAGCCAAGGCGCAAGGCATCGCCTATGAAAAAGGCAGCTTCCCCTGGGCGGCCTCGGGCCGTGCGCTGTCGGTCGGTCGCGAAGAAGGTATGACCAAAGTGCTGCTCGACCCGACCACGCGTCGCATACTGGGTGCCGGCATCGTCGGCGTGAACGCCGGCGAACTGATCGCCGAAGCGGTACTGGCACTGGAGATGGGCGCGGACATGGAGGATATCGGTCTGACCATCCACCCGCACCCTACCCTGTCTGAAACGCTGTGCTTCGCCGCCGAGATGGCGGAAGGCACGATCACCGACCTGCTGCCACCGCGTAAAAAATAGATGTTCAGGAATTACCGTTCCTTCCCCTTCAAGGGGGAAGGGTAGGATGGGGATGGGTTATCCCGCCTCAACCCCATCCCCACCCCAACCCTCCCCTTGAAGGGGAGGGAGCCAACAGGGAAGCGAGCGCAACAGTTGAAGCAATAACACCCAACCCTCCCCTTGAAGGGGAAGGAGCCAACAGGAGTTCATCATGAAACTATCTTATCTGGCCCTTGTTTTACTGGCATCTTCTGCTCAAGCCTTTGATTTGGGCGGACTCAAGGAACAACTGGGCAACATCGCCAAACCTGCAACCCCGGCACCTGCCCAGCCGACGGCTCCGACGGAAAGCAAACTTTCCGCCGGAGCCGCACTGTCCGCTTTCAGCAACAAGGATCAGGTGGGCAGCCTGAAACAGGCACTGACTCAGGGCGCAGAGACCGCCGTGGCGAATCTGGCAAAAGAGAATGGTTATCTGGGCAACGACAAGGTGCGTATTCCGCTGCCGGAAAGCCTGCAAAAAGCCGAGGGATTGATGCGCCAGTTCGGCATGGGGAAATACGCGGATGAACTGGTCACCTCGATGAACCGTGCCGCCGAGGCCGCCGTACCGGAAGCCAAAACCTTATTGGTCGGCGCGGTGAAGAACATGAGCGTAGCGGATGCCAAAGGTATCCTGACAGGCGGCAACGATGCGGCCACGCAATACTTCCGCAAGAACACCGAGACCGCGCTGGCCGGCAAGTTCAAGCCTATCGTCAACAAGTCCATGCAGAAGGTCAAACTGACCGAGAAATACGACCAGTTCGCTGGCAAAGCGGCCCAGTACAATCTGGTAGATCAACAAGATGCCAAACTCGACGACTACATCACCCGCCGCGCGATGGACGGCCTGTTCCTGATGATGGCCGAACAGGAAAAGGCGATACGCGCCAACCCGCTGGAAGCGACCGGAAGTCTGGCGAAAAAAGTGTTTTCGGCGATCAAGTTTTGACAGCGTGCCGGCCATTCACATTCAGAACCGTGTGCCAGAACCTCATGCCAACAGTTTCAAACGCGGCCTGAGGATCGTATCCGGCATGGGGACGGGAAATCGCCGGAATCCAAGTCGCATCACTCTGGCCGAATTGCGCGGCATCCCGCCCGTAGCAGTTGCGCGCATCACCACGGAGAAGGCATTGCCCGTCCTCCCCTTAACGGATAGCACAGCATGAATTCGCAACATTACCCGCTGGATGAAGAGCACGCTCGCCGCTTCGGCGGTCTGGACCGCCTGTATGGCGAAGGAGCGCGACTCGCACTGCATCGCGGCCGCATCGCGGTGGTCGGTGTCGGCGGCATCGGCTGCTGGGCGGTGGAAGCGCTGGCGCGCAGCGGGGTCGGCAACATCACACTGATAGACTTCGATCAAGTCGCCGTTTCCAACACCAACCGGCAGATACAGGCGCTGGACAGCACCTTCGGCATGGCAAAAGTCGATGCGCTGGAACGCCGCATCCGCGAAATCAACCCGGATTGCCGCGTGAGCGTCATCGAGGAATTTTTGACCGCAGAGAACATGCTGCAACTGATTCCGGCGGGCGCATTCGACATGGTCATAGACGCATGCGACGATGCCCGGATCAAAGCCGCGCTGATCGCCCATGCCCGCCCTAACGAGATACCGCTGGTGGTATGCGGCGCGTCGGGCGGCAAGCGCAACCCGCTCAAGCTGCGTCAGGATGATCTCGGCCGCACCACCCACGATGCCTTGCTGGTACGCGTCCGCGACAGGCTGCGCAAGGAGTACCGGATACTGCCGCGCAAGAACAAGAAGTTCGGCATAACCAGTATCTACCTGGATGAACCGATCAAGCGCACCGCCATCTGCACCACCAGCAATCTGGGCTGCTCGGGCTACGGCTCGGTGGTGACCGTCACTGCCACAATGGGCTTCGCCGCCGCCGCAGTATGCCTGGAAAAACTGGTGACGCCCCCGGCTGAAGCGGAATCGGCTGATGCGCAGATTTCCGCAACGATGGCTGCTGACTCAGAAGAATCACCGTAGGCTGGGTTGAGCGTAGCGATACCCGGAAAGGATGCTAGGGCTTTGCCGGAGGTAGCCCGGAAAAAACTTGAAACGCGCCAGCTTAGCCCGCCCGGTTCCTCATATGATCGGCCACCTTGGTGAACGCGTCCGATAGTTCGCGGCGCAGAGCCTCGTCTTCCACCACGTCATCCAGTGCCTGATTCATGCACAACATCCATTGGTCGCGCTCTGCATCACCGATGGCAAAGGGCAGATGGCGGCGGCGCAACAGGGGATGACCGAATGCCTCGACGAACAACTGCGGCCCGCCCATCCAGCCGGAAAGAAACATGAACAGCTTGTCGTTTACGACTTGCAAATCCTCGGTATGCATCTTACGGATGCCGTAAGCCTCGGGCAACTCATCCATCAGATGATAAAAGCGATCCACCAGCGCGTGGATTTTTTCCGCCCCGCCGATACGTTGATAGTGTGTTGTTTGTTCAGATTGCATTTTTACCATTCTCTAAATGAAATACCCAGCCCCAGCGTGGTCTGACGATGATTGTAGTCGATCAGACTTTCACCGTAACCGTTGCTGATTTGCGCGTGCAGGCGCGCAGCACTCCCCAACGAGATAGGCAAAGACCAATCCAGCTGCACAAAACTGAGATTATTGGACCAGTTCATGTTATTACGCAACTTCAAGGCAAGCGACTGTGATCGGTTATCCGGCTCCCAGCGTGCGACCAATTCAGCGCGTCCAACGTAGTGTGCGATATCGGGATTGTCATCCTTGAGCACAGTCTCGGGAATACGCCACCAGCCGCGCACCTGCAGCGACGTGTTGTCCTGTTCCCATCCACCTTGGGCATACACGCGATTCCAACTGCGCGATGTCTCATTTGTCCGACCGTTCGACTGATGAACCAAGCCCAGATTGAACAGTTTCCACCCGGATTCTCTACCCGTAGCAAAAGCGGCAATCAGCTCCGGCTCATAATCGGTTTCGCGAAACGGCGATGAATTGCGCGTATTGAATACTTGCCAATGGGATTGCTGGCTATACGCTCCCCACAGGCGAAAAGTTTTCAGCCCCCATATATCCAGATTTTCCTGAGTCAGAATATCCGTCTTGAAACTCAGTTGAAATTTGGCCTCCATCGCATCCATGTCAAACGGTGTCGTTATGGTATGGGCGGGTGCAGGCGAATTTGGCTGAGCATTCACATTGCTGGATTTTCGGACGATCAGGTAACTTTGCCGATGCGGCTGCAATCTGTCCAGACTGCTTTGATCGCGATTGGGGCGATTGTCCAGATTCCACACCCGCGTCAGGTATGAGCGTCTGGATATGGGCTCATGCGCCTCTGTCTGTTTTTCCGTCGTGCCAGTTATTTCGGGAGCAGGCTGAACCGCTGCAACAGCAGGCGTGGCAGGCAGCAATGCGCTGTCGAAGCATTTCAGACGTTCGCCATCGCTATCCAGGAATTTTTTTGCGCACAGCGCAAAGGCCGCACTATCGGCATAAGCAGGTGGTATTAAACCCAGACACAGCAGGGTCGAGCACAAAATTCGCATTAACATTCGCAGTGTTTCATTTTTTCGTTAAATAGCCGGCCACTACAGATTGCCCACAGGCGCGCATTATCCCGGAAAAGGCAATCCATCGCCTAACGGAAATCGCGCCAGCACCCGATACTTCACCTCGTTGTTCTGCTGTACCGACTGCAACAAAACAAAATCGCGAATGTCCCAGCGCACCGGCAGCATGCCGGGCAACGCCTCATCCCGCCAGCGGGCGTTCCGCAACAGCGTGACATGCGGCTGGTATTCGCGCTGATCAAACGCAAAGCGATGGCGTTTTAAATTCCCTTCCAGCTCGTGCACCAGTTGCGCCAGTTGTTGAGGTACGGCGCCGGGTGCGGCACACAGGATATGGTTGTGTCCCCAGTAGCGCGCCTGATCGAACGACACGTCAAAACGTGGCGCACTGACTTCTTCTGCGGCCAGTTTCAGCGCCTCCAGCCTGTCCGTCGCCACCTCGCCGAGAAATACCAGCGTGGCATGCAGCGTATCCGGGCGCATCACGCGCCCGCCGCAGATTTTTGTCAGCGCAGCCTGCCATTCGGCAAGCGCACGACGCGCTTCATCCGTCGGCCAAAAGGCAAAAAAAACGCGCGCAGTGTCGGGAACAGTATTCATGATGAGTCGCTATTTTATCCTCAATCAGGTCAGGGTCGAGCAGGACGCCGCAATCAGGTAAAATGCGGGCCAGACTAAAATACAAGATCAGCGCTATCCATTCCTGTTAGCGGCTGCCACAAGGAACATCATGACCGTGCGTTTGCGTGAAATCCCCTACAACTACACCTCGTTTTCCGACCGGGAGATCGTGCTGCGCCTGCTGGGCAGCGAAGCATGGGACATCATCAACACTTTACGCTCCGAACGCCGCACCGGACGTTCCGCGCAAATGCTCTACGAGGTACTGGGCGACATCTGGGTGGTGACGCGCAACCCGTATCTGCAGGACGATCTGCTGGACAACCGCAAACGGCGCGGCGCACTGATTGATGCGCTGCATCACCGCCTGAATGCGATCGACGCACGACGTCAGGACAACCCTACCGTGCTGCGCCTGCTGGAACTGGCGCGCGGCGCGGTCAATCAGTTTTCCGATGAATTCGAACATACCCTGCAACTGCGCAAACGCGCGCTGCGCGAGCTCTCCCGCATCACCCGTAAAGACAACATCCAGTTCGACGGGCTGGCGCGCGTCTCGCATGTCACCGACGCGACCGACTGGCGCGTGGAATATCCGTTCGTGGTGCTGCATCCGGACACCGAGGAAGAAATCGCCGCGCTGGTACGCGCCTGTATCGCGCTCAAGCTGACCATCGTGCCGCGCGGCGGCGGCACAGGTTATACCGGCGGTGCGGTGTTACTGGACAAATATTCGGCGGTGATCAACACGGAAAAACTGGATACGCTATCCGGCATTGAACAACGGGTTCTTCCCGGTCTGACGGAACCTTACGCCACTATCCATTGCGGCGCGGGCGTCGTCACACGCAGAGTCATGGAAGCGGCGGAGAATAACGGGCTGGTCTTCGCCGTCGATCCCACCTCGGCGGACGCCTCCTGCATAGGCGGCAACGTGGCGATGAACGCCGGCGGCAAGAAGGCCGTGCTGTGGGGAACAGCGCTGGACAATCTGGCATCCTGGCGCATGGTCACACCGGACGGACTGTGGATGGAAACCGAGCGGCTAGCGCACAATCTGGGCAAGATACACGATGTCCCCAGCACGAGTTTCCGCATCAGTCGCTTCGAAGCGGACGGCAAGACAGCCCATGGCGAACCCGAGATCTTGACCATACCCGGCAGTGCATTCCGCAAAACAGGCTTGGGCAAGGATGTGACCGACAAATTTCTGTCCGGCCTGCCCGGCATACAGAAGGAAGGCTGCGACGGCATTATTACTTCGGCGCGCTTCATCCTGCATCGCGCACATAGCCACACCCGCACCGTGTGTCTGGAGTTCTTCGGTCAGGTACGCGAGGCCGTACCCGCAATCGTCGAAATCACTTCACTATTCGACAGCCGCAACACGTCCGACCCCTCGCTGCGCTCTCCCCACTTCCCCCTTGAGCGAACGGGTAACGGCGAAGACGTTGGGTACCCGTCGGCCTCCCCCTTGCGGGGATTCTCTTCCCCTGTTTTTCTGGCGGGACTGGAACACCTCGACGAGCGCTATCTCAAGGCGGTGGGCTATGCCACCAAATCGCGCCGCGGCACACGGCCCAAGATGGTGCTGGTGGCTGACGTAGTGAGTGATGATGCCGATGCCGCCGCATCCGCCGCCTCCGAAATCGTGCGCCTGGCCAACCTGCGTCACGGCGAAGGTTTTATCGCGGTGTCAAACGAGGCGCGCAAGAAATTCTGGCTGGACCGGGCGCGTACCGCCGCCATCGCCAAACACACCAACGCCTTCAAGATCAACGAAGACGTGGTCATCCCGCTGCCGCGCATGGGCGACTACTGCGACGGCATCGAACGCATCAACATCGAGCTGTCACTGCACAACAAGCTCAAGCTGCTGGATGAGTTGGACGAATTCTTCGCCGGCGAATTGCCGCTGCACTATCAGGACGACAAGCAGATTGGCGATGCCGAATTGCTGGGCAATCGTGCTCAAGAGGCCAGGCAGTTGCTGGCGGATGTGCGCGGGCGCTGGGAATGGCTCAGAGACAATCTGGATAAACCCAGCTCTAAGACACAAGATACAAGTTTCAAGGAAAACCCGCAGGCCACCCCTTGCAATTTACCCCTTGCACCTTGCACCTATACCGTGTTTGAAGCTCTTCAGGATCATTCCATCCGTGCCTCGTGGAAGCGTGAACTGCGCGATGCGTTGCGACCTATTTTCAGCGGCGGCACCTATCTGCCTGTGCTCGACAAGTGCAACGCCATACACCAGAGTGTGCTGAAAAGCCGCGTATTTGTCGCACTGCATATGCATGCGGGTGACGGCAATGTACACACCAACATTCCGGTGAACTCGGACAACTACCAGATGTTGCAGCAAGCCAACGCAGCCGTTGATCGCATCATGCAACTGGCGAAAGACCTGGGCGGGGTGATTTCCGGCGAGCATGGCATCGGCATCACCAAGTTCGACTATCTGGATGAGGCCGAGATCGCACCGTTCATCGCCTACAAGCAGCGTATCGATCCGGAAGGCCGTTTCAACAAGGGCAAACTGTTGCCGGGCAGCAATCTGGATCGCGCCTACACGCCCAGTTTCAACCTGATGGAACTGGAAAGCCTGATTCTGGAAAAGAGCGAACTCGGCGATATTGCCGATTCGATCAAAGACTGTCTGCGCTGCGGCAAGTGCAAACCGGTGTGCACTACCCACGTACCGCGCGCCAATCTGCTGTATTCGCCGCGCAACAAGATACTCGCCACTTCCCTGCTGGTCGAAGCCTTCCTGTATGAAGAACAGACCCGGCGCGGGGTTTCCATCCAGCATTTCGACGAATTCAACGACGTGGCCGACCACTGTACCGTTTGCCACAAATGCCTGAATCCCTGTCCGGTCAATATTGATTTCGGCGATGTTTCGATGGCGATGCGCAATTTTCTGCGCAAGCACGGGCAAAAGAAATACAACCCGATTACCGCCAGTTCCATGCTGTACCTGAACGCCACCGATCCGCTCACCATCAAACTGATGCGCAAAGTGATGATCGAATGGGCCTATCAGGCCCAGCGTCTGGGCTACCGCATCGGCAAACGTCTGGGGTTATTCAGGAAACAGATCGCGCACCCGCCCGCGACGGTGGGCAAGCCGACGATACCCAGTCGTGTGATCCACTTCATCAATAAACCGATGCCGGGCAATCTGCCCAAGAAGACCTCGCGCGCCCTGCTCAACATCGAAGACAGCAGCGTAATACCTATCATCCGCAATCCGAACCGATCCGGCGAAGATGCCGAGGCGGTGTTTTACTTTCCCGGTTGCGGCTCTGAACGTTTGTTCGGCCAGGTGGGTCTGGCCACGCAAGCCATGCTCTATGAGACTGGTGCGATTACGGTATTGCCACCCGGCTATCTGTGCTGCGGCTATCCACAAAACGCCTCAGGCCAGGGCGACAAGGCCAGTCAGATCACCACCGACAACCGCGTGCTGTTCCATCGTGTCGCCAACACCTTGAATTATCTCGATATCAAGACCGTGATCGTGTCGTGCGGCACTTGCATGGATCAATTACTGAAGTACCAGTTCGACAAGATTTTCCCCGGCTGCCGGCTGCTCGACATCCACGAGTATCTGTTAGAAAAAGGGGTCAAGGTACAAGCTGCAAGCGGAATAAGGTATATGTACCACGAACCCTGTCACTCGCCGATGAAAACCTATCAGCCGCAAAAAGTGGTGAATGAGCTAATGGCTACGCATGTGCCCATCAACGAGCGCTGCTGCGGCGAATCGGGCACCTTCGGCGTGGCCCAGCCGCACATCGCCACCCAGGTGCGTTTCCGCAAGGAAGAGGAAATGCGCAAGGGCGCGGATGCGCTGCGCGCCGATGGTTTCGACGGGGATATCAAGATACTCACCTCCTGTCCTGCCTGTCAGCAAGGCTTGTCGCGTTATAACGAGGACAGCGGCACGACGTCCGACTACATCGTGGTGGAAATGGCCAAGCATTTGTTGGGTGAAAACTGGTTGCCGGACTATGTAAACAAGGCGAATAACGGAGGAATAGAGAGGGTACTTCTCTAGGGGAAAGGTGCAAGGTGCAAGTATCATTCCCCTTGTCCCTTGTCCCTTGTCCCTTGCCCCTGAATCCATGCTGACCCTGCCACTCGAACCGACTGACGACCGCGCCAATCCGATTTTCAAGGATGCGGCCAGTTGCGCACAGTGGCTGGGGCAACTGCAACTGACCAATTTGCATCTGGCGCACAGCCAACTGCTCACCCAGATCAACGAATTCAACCGCTATCCGATGCGCGGGCTGGAGCGCCTCAACACCCTGGAATTATTAAGGGAAACCGTCAGCCACGTACAGGAAGATTTCGCCAGAAAGCTGATAGCCAAGCCGTTGCCCCTGAATGAGGGCGAATTGATGGTGTTTCTGGCCATCGTGCAACTCTGGCAATCATTGGTAACAGGCTATCAACGCTGTTTACAGGCCTATATCGCAGGCGAAAAACCGCTGAGCAAATATGGCGCGCTGTTGTGCCAGCGCTGCCTGCTCTACAGCGGGCTGGAAATCATCGAATACCTGCGCACCGGCTACGACTTTGACGCCGGACTCTGGCATCAGCTGCATGAGTTGTACGCTTATGCCGAGCAACAAGAAATACATCAAATTGAGGTGGCCGACCCGCTCAGCCCAAGCTACAGCAGTTGCATGAGCAGCTATGTCAAGACACTGCTTGCCTGTTATGCCAGCCCCGCCCAACTGACGCGCTGGCAATTGCAGCAACTGGATCACTGGCTGTCACTATGGGGCAATGCCGTAACCGTGGAACGCCGCTATAGCCTGACCAAAGGCGATGCTCAGCCGCTCGCGACCGACTTGTCCAGCACGCAGGGACTACAGCGCGTAGAAGGCTTGCCGTATAACGACACCCTGCGTTTTATGGCGATGGTTCCATTAAGCAAGTTATTACGCGTAAAAATCATTTTGCTGCAGCAAGGCCAAACGCCCCGCCAAGTGGGGCTGGGCGATCACGCCAATAGCCAGAGCTGCCTTGAGTTGCTCAATTTTCTACATCAGAGCTGGTGCGAAAACCAACACAAACGGGTAGGCGAACGGCAGCCCATCGCCCGGCACGCCGAGCTGTGTTACAAGCCTGAAGGAATTTACGCCCATTTATCCGGAAAGCCCTTCAGGCAAAGTGCGTCCGACGTTGACAGCCTGGGGCGCAAGCTCATCGCGGCACCAGGCCGCACGCCCGATCATGCGCAAAAACAGCTGAAAATGGGCTATCCGCTGGAAAGCTGGCACATGGAGAATGAAAGCATCATGGGCGCACGTCTGATCCGTGCCGATGCCATTGGTGGACGGCTCAGCTGCAAACAGTTGATTGCCCTGCGCCCCAGCGACGCACTATCCTTCATGCTGGGGATTACGGCATGGGCAAACGTAACGCAACAGGGCAGGCTGGAAATCGGCATCAAATACCTGCCCGGTCGTCCCGAACCGGTACGCATCAGTGCGTCAGGCATCAACCCGGCCAGCAAGGAAAAGCACGCACCGGCTTTCCTGTTACCCGCCTTGCCGTCACTCAATATACCGGCCAGCCTGATCATTCCGCACGGCTGGTTCCAGAACAACCGGCTGATCGAGCTATTACACCCGGATGGCCAAAATTCAAGGGCTAAACTGGGCTTCAGCGTGGAGCGCGGGCTGGATTATGAACGCGTCAGTTTTACGCCGGACTAACGGGCATGGAAAAGTGACCACCCCTGATGATGAAACTCGCCATGCCCGCTCCCTCACCCCCGTTCCCCCTCTGATGGAACTACTAGCCATTCCACTAAGCCAGCAAGCTGACAAGTGTCTGGTTATCCCAGAGGGCGAGGGGTACGGTTCGTCGCTACGCGAGTTTCACGTTAAAGGCTGAGGACTGATGCCGCAAGCTCGCAAGGGGCTTCCCTCGGAATATTAAGGCGATAAATCCCCTATTCCTGAATGAAGGGCATTCCCCGCACAACTAAGCCCGCAAGGGGCTTCCCTCGGAGCTGCGGAGATGAATCTCCTGCTCCTGACTAAACAACCACCGGCTAAAGCCGGTGGGTTTGAATTACGGACTGAAAGTCCGGATACGCGTCGGCTGAACGACGCGTCTTATCCAATGCGTGCGCAAGCGACAGTCGGCTTACTCCTCACCCTTCAAGGGGGAGGTTGG
>JAUSAO010000144.1 GCA_030652475.1 Gallionella sp.
TCAACCCATCCCCACCCCAGCCCTCCCCTTGAAGGGGAGGGAGTAGTACCTGTCCTTGCTCAATAGCAAGAGCCATAGCCAATTTTTCAGCTAAAGCTGACCGGCTAAAGCCGGTGGTTTCAACCTTGTGATGGAAATGAACTATCCGGGTTTATTGTTTGCTGAGTCTGGCATCCATCATCACCGTGACTGATCACTTCTGATTGCTCGCATAGGCGACAGGGTTATCCGGCCTGGTTTTGCGCAAGTTTTAACTGCGGCGCAAGCTCATACACCGTCTTGCCGCGCAACCTGAAATACGCTTCAGCGTGATAAAAATTTTCAGAATGTCCCGCATACAGCAATCCGTCGCCCCGCAATAGCGGAGCCATTTTTTTCAGTATCGCCAACTGGGTCTCCTTGTCAAAATAGATCATCACATTGCGGCAGAAAATCGCATCCACCCTGTCGCCTATCGGCCAGGTCGCATCCAGCAAATTAATCTTGCGAAAACTGATCATGCTTTGCAGCTCCGGACGCACCTTGACAAACCCGTCCTGCACACCCGCTCCCTTTAGAAAAAACCGTTTGACCAGCGCTTCATCCAGTTTTTCGACGCGCTCTTGCGCATAGACACCCCGGCGCGCCGTGTCCAGCACATCGGTATCCAGATCAGTGGCAATAATTTTAACGGGTGGGGTGTAGCTGTTGAAGGCATCAATCGCAGTCATGGCCATCGAGTAGGCCTCTTCCCCGGTAGAACTGGCAGAACACCACAACACGATGGGGCGCGTCTGGGCTATCTTTTTGAGTTGCTCAGCCAGCAGCGGAAAGTGGTGCTGCTCGCGAAAGAATGAGGTCAGGTTGGTGGTCAACGAGTTGGCGAACGCCTCCCATTCCCGCACATCATTTCTCTCCAGCAACTTCAGATATTCGTCAAAAGTCTGTACGCCGGTCGCACGCAGACGACGCGACAGACGGCTGTAGACCAGTTCCTGCTTGCTGTCATTGAGCGAGATACCGGCATGCTCGTAAATCAGCTTGCGCACACGCTGAAAGTCCTGCGCAGTGAAATGAAACTCGCGACTGGATGTGACTTTTATATCTGCCATTTTACTTTCCGGGTTTACATTCAGCCTGCTGTTCCCGGGATTGTACCCGGCACCAACAGCCGCTAACCCCCGCGCACCTCGTTAAGCAGTTCCTTGATATCAAGAATCAGCACGATATCGCCTTCGCTGGACATCGTCACACCTGCCACGCCTTTGGGCCGGAACGTATCCAGCGATTTGATTACCACGTCGTCATGTCCGGCGAAGCCATCCGCCGCCAGAATAAAGCTGTTATTGCCGAACTGCATCAGCACGCCCACTTCCGGCTCTTTGTCGCTCTCTTCCCAGCCAATCAGCTGTGACAAGGGTAGAACCGGCAGGACTTCGCCGCGCACCACCATGGTCGCCCTGCCCGAAACCCGATGCAATTGCCCCTGTGATACCGACAAAATTTCGCGCACCATGGATAACGGCACGGCAAACGACTGTTCGCCGAGACGCAAAATCAAAACAGGCAATATCGCCAGTGTAAGCGGCAGTGAAATCTCGAACACGCTACCCTTGCCCACTTCGGAAACAATGCTGATCGTACCGTTGAGTTTTTGAATATTGGTCTTTACCACGTCCATGCCAACGCCGCGTCCCGACACACTGGAAATTTCATCCTTGGTGGAGAACCCCGGCAGAAAAACCAATTCCAGGCACTGATTTTCATCCAGCGTATTCGCCATTTCACTGGTCAGCAAACCCTTCTCTATGGCCTTGTTACGTATCACTTCAGGCTTCATGCCCCGACCGTCATCCACTATGGTGATCACGATATGATCGCCTTCCTGGCGCGCACTCAACTCCACCAGACTCTTTTCCGGTTTGCCGATAGCGATGCGTTGCTCAATGGTCTCCACGCCATGATCGACCGCGTTGCGTACCAGATGCACCAGCGGATCATTCAGGTCTTCGATCATGGTCTTGTCCATTTCGGTGTCTTCACCGGATAAGACCAGCTCGACGTCCTTGCCCAGGGAACGTGCCAGATCACGCGCCAGACGGGGATATTTTTTGAACAACCGACCGATAGGCTGCATACGCGTTTTCATCACCGCATTCTGCAAGTTCACCACCAGCATATCCAGCTGACTGACTGACTGATCCAGTTCGCGCAAGGTATCCACATCGTTGCGTCCTTGCAGGATGCTGGACCGCAAATGCGTCAGACGATTCTTGGTCAGACCAATTTCACCGGAAAGGTTGAGCACCTGATCCAGCCTGCTGGTTTCCACCCGTATGGTAGATTCCTTGGCCTCCTTGATCGGCACATCCCCATCGCGACGACCCACCGTCGCACCCGGCACGTCGCTGGTACGACGACCAAACGCCTTCTTGGTAGATTCTTCTTCTGAAACAGCCTCTGCAATCTGCTCCGGATCACGGGTTGCACCCACCTTCTCAACGATGTCCGTACCCGTCAGCGCGTTGTAGAGCGCATCCCAATCCACGCCATCGGGCGCAGTACTGGGGACTGGGGACTGAGGTGCAGCAGTTTTACCCAGTCCTTTTGCCTCAGTCCTCAGCACTGCTTTCCCGGTCAGTGCAATTTTCAAATCCTCAAGCATCTGCATCGGCGCGGCATGAGGCTGCTGAGTCTGCTGCAACGCATCAAACATTCTGCGTACCTCGCTGGTCGCAGCAAAAATGACATCCATCAATTCAGCATTCAGAGTCAACTCACGATTGCGCAGCTTGTCAAACAGATTTTCTGTCAGGTGGCACAAGGTGACCAGTTCGGTTGCGTTAAGAAACCCTGCCCCCCCTTTGATCGTGTGAAAACCACGAAAAATATCGTTGAGCAAATGACTGTCATCAGGATGTTTTTCCAGATCCATCAACTTGCTATCCACATCGGACAACATCTCGCCCGCCTCGAGCAAAAAGTCGCTTAATAAATCTTCCATGCCAACAAAATCATTCATTTTTCACAACTCCAGTTATTAGTCGTAAGTTATTAGTCGTTAGTTGGCGTTGAGCTGCGCGATTTTTTAACTAATAGCTAGCGTCTAGCGTCTAACGTCTGCTTTTAAAATCCCAAGCTTTCCAGCAAATCATCCACCTGGTCCTGATTGGTCACGACGTTGTTCTGTTTATGTGGATTGATGACTGGGCCGTTAAGCAATCCGGTATCGAATTCAGCCCTGATCGCCGGTGGTGCATTTTCCAGCAGCAACGACAGCAACTGCTGTTCCATTTGTTGCGTGACTTCAATAATCTTTTTGATGACCTGGCCAGTCAAATCCTGAAAATCCTGCGCCATCATGATTTCCAGCAAATAGGCATTGGTCGCCTTGGTCTGCTTGGGTACGATTTCAAGAAAAGCCTGCGTTTGCATGACCAGTGTCCTGAACTTATCCACGTTCAGCTTTTTCTCGAACAACAACTGCCACTGTCCGGCCAGACGACCCGCTTCCACTTCCATGTTCTCAACCAGTGGCTGCGCCGCTTCAGTCGCATTCAACACCCGCTCTGCGGCCTGCTGCGTCAGCGTAGCCACATAATTCAAACGATCACGGGCATCAGGAATGGAGGCAGCCGCTTTCTCGATTTCCTTGTTTAGCCCCAGCTCGCGTAGCGTATCGTGCAGGGTGCGCGCCATCTGCCCCAGTTGATTGATGACCTTGCCTGAATTCATCCCGGTCCCGGCAGCAACCGGATAAGCCGTGCGCAGCTCAGGCGGCTGTTCATCAACATTCGCCGCAACGATGCTGTCGAAAAGCGCTTCGAGGTCATCGCACTCCTGGATTGCCATATTGGTAGCCATGTCAGTTCTCACTTATTCATGTTTTGGAATATTTTTTTCAGCTTTTCGTCCAGCGTAGCCGCTGTGAAAGGCTTGACCACATAGCCGGAGGCCCCCGCCTGCGCGGCCTCGATAATATTTTCACGCTTCGCTTCCGCAGTGACCATCAACACCGGCAAATGCTTAAGGCTGGCATCCGCCCGAATCGCCCTGAGCAACTCAATCCCTGTCATGTTCGGCATATTCCAGTCCGACACGACAAAATCAAACGTATCCGCGCGCAATTTTTTCAATGCCTCAACGCCGTCTTCGGCCTCCTGCACATTGACAAAACCCAGCTCCTTGAGCAGGTTGCGCACGATGCGACGCATCGTGGAAAAATCATCAACCACCAAAAACCGTGTACTTTCTATTCCCATGATGCTCTCCTAAATACAGTTGCTGGACGCTAGTCGCTAGTTATAAACCGCGCAGCGACATCCCCAACTAATAACTAACGTCTAACGACTAAAAGCTGCCGTTAAGTCAACAGCGGCCTGAGCGTTGACGACAAAATCATCGAATCAAATTTAGGCACGTAATAATCCACGCCCGCCCTGCGCCCCATCGCACGATTCGCTTCGGAAGAAAGCGATGAGTGCATGACCACCGGAATACCGTCAAAGCGGTGATCTTTTTTTACGTGATGAGTCAGTACATAACCATCCATTTCCGGCATTTCCGCATCGGTCAAAATCACCTGTATCCTGTCATGCAATTTTTCCCCGCTACTTTCTGCGGATTCGGCCAGCGCCTTGAGCCTTTCCCATGCTTCGCGGCCGTTCGCCGACTGGATATGTTTGACGCCCATTTTATCCAGCACTTCGCCAATTTTTCTGCGTGCCACCATGGAGTCATCCGCAAAGAAAACACATAAATCATGGTCAGACTCCAGGCGTTCAACACTGCCGACGACGGCATCGCCAAAAGCATTAGCCAGTATCTGTTCGACATCCAGAAGGGAGACCAGGGTTCCGTCCGGCAATTCGGTAATCGCCGTTATCAAGGCGGCCTTATCCGAGAGCATCCCTTCAGTGGCGCGCACTTTATCCCAATCCACCCGGATGATACGGTCTACGCTGTGCACCAGAAACCCCATAATGTGGCTATTGAATTCTGCCACCATCATGGTCTGGTGCTTCTCGTCCGGGTGTATATCCATAAAACTGGCCATATCGAGCACAGGCATGACGTTACCGCGCAAGGACACGATGCCTTCCACCCCGGCAGGCATATTCGGTGTGCGGGTAATTTTTCCCGCAGGGCAAACTTCTTTCACCTTGAACACATTGATACCAAACCGCTCATCGCTGCCCAGGCTGAACAGCAGGATTTCCATTTTATTGGAGCCCGCCAGATTGGTACGCGCATCAACATGATCCAGCACACCATCTTCACTGTTGCTCAGCATTTCATCCGAATATGACATGTAAATCTCCTAAATCTTGTTAGTAGTTAGTAGTCAGTAGAAAGTGGTTAGTGGAAAATAAGAGCCACTTGCTACTCGCCACTGCGGCACAGCCGATCTACTCTCTGCTTTAAGCCAGCAATCTTGCCAATGTTTGCGACAGCTTTTGCGGTTCGAATTTCGGCACATACTCATCCACCCCAACTGATTTTCCGAGCTGCTGATTCGAAGAACTGCTCAATGACGAATGCATGATCACGGGAATACCCTTGAAACGTTTGTCATCCTTGATCTTGCGAGTCAGCATGTAACCATCCATTTCGGGCATTTCCACATCCGTCAGGATCACCTGCACCAGATCTTTGAGCGGAATTTTGGCCGAATCGGCGTAATCGGCCATTTTGGCCAATTCTATCCATGCCTGACGTCCGTTTATTGCCGAAAGATGTTTGACCTGCATCGCATCCAGCGTCTTGGCAATCTGATTGCGTGCCACCGAAGAGTCATCGGCAAAAAATACCGTACGATTCGCCTTGCCGAGCGGTTGCACACTCTTGAAGATCAACTCATCGCTATCAAAGTGTCCGGTGTCGGCCAGCACTTTTTCCACATCCAGCAACATCACCAGTCGCTTGTCCTTCAATTCGGTAATCGCGGTCACCATACCGCCCATCTCGGCCATCAGCATGGCGGGAGGAACGCGCATCGCCGACCAGTCCAGGCGCAAAATATTGTCCACCGATTTAACCAGAAAGCCCTGCGTATGGCCGTTGTATTCAGTAACGATCATTATTTCCGGCTTGCAATCCATAGACATGCCGGCGTATTTCGCCAAATCGATCACCGGGACCAGCACCCCGCGCAAACTGACCATTCCCTCGACCGCCGTGGGCATCTCCGGTGCGCGCGTTATCTCCGGGATACGCATCACTTCACGCACCTTGAACACATTGATGCCAAAAGTCTCCTCGCGCCCGGTGCGCAAGTCCTTGCCCAGGGAAAACATCAGGATTTCCAGCTTATTGGTCCCCGCCAATTTGGTACGGGCATCAATATTTTTTAACAGATCGGACATTTCTTTCTCCTAAAGTGGCGAGTGGTTCAAACCACTTGCTACTTTCCACTAACGACTAACGACTAACGACTGCCTAAACTGTTGTGTCACCCCATTGCACATTTGGTCAACGGGTAGCCCGCTTTTTTCAATTCAGTTGCCGACCTCGCCAACGCTTCTGCAGCCAGTTTCGCTTCATTGACGGATTGCACATTGCTTTCCACCAGTGCGGTTATGCGCTCCAGACTATTTGCCACGCTCTCGCCCGCCACCGACTGCTCTCTGGATGCAGAGGCAATATGCTCTACACGCTCTGCCATATTGATGGTCGCAGCCATGATTTCCTTCAGTCCGTCGCCATTCTTGCGTATCAGGGCAATCCCGCCATCCACCTCGGATACCGCACCCTGCATGGACTTGACAGCGGAATCTGCAATCGTATTGATTTCGCGTATGGTGGTGGCGATATCCCGTGTGCTGGTCGCCGTGCGCTCGGCCAGCTTGCGCACTTCGTCTGCCACCACCGCAAAACCGCGCCCCTGTTCACCGGCGCGCGCGGCTTCAATCGCCGCATTGAGCGCCAGCAGATTGGTCTGCTCGGCGATATCCTTGATGGCATTTGAAATCGCACCTATCTTCTGGATCGAGGACCCCAAATCGGTGATCGTCTTGCTGGAAGCCTGCACCGTATCCGCCACTCGACGGGTGGCGGCGATGCTCATATCCATGCTGCGACTATTTTCTTCGACGATACGTTGCGTTGATTTTGCATCCGCCAAGGAATCTGCCGCCATTCCTGCTACCCCGGCAACCGATTGACTGAATTGCTCCATGGCGGCCGCAATCGCCTGAATATTATCCTGCTCAATTAAGGCATTGCCGGCCACCCCGCTCACCCGGGCATCCAGATCCCGGATGCTGCCCTGTATATAAGCAACCGGCGTAGTGATTTCATCGACCATGGTACGCAAATAGGTCTGCATAGTCTGGATTTCACACAACAGCCTGCCCATCTCATCCCAGGCGGAAATATCGAGTTCAGTATCGAGACTACCCTCCATGATATTGCGGAATTCCCTGCCCACAACAGCCATCGGCCTGGAAACAAATTTATGTACGCAAAAGGAGATCAGGAAATACAGAAATACCTGCAAACCCAGCTGCCCCATTAACATCCAGAATTCCATTGCGTCGATGCGTGCGAATTCCGGCTTGAGATCGATCACCACATCCGATGCGCCCAGCGCCGCCCCTTCCTGTACAGTATGACAACTGGTGCAATCGGTGCCATGGAAATTCTTGCTGGCCAGATAGGGGGTGATGATGCGCATAATGGGATCGCCCGACGTATCCTGGCCGAAGGTAATATTTTGTTGCCGGGTTTCAATCACCTTGCGTTGCGCATCGTCTTTGAGCTGCTCTTCCGGCAGTCCGGCACCATACTGATCTACTACCTGTTGCACCCGCACCACCTGCGCCGTCTTGACGTTGCCCGAGGAGGTCACTTTCTTCAGCAACAGTCTGCGGTTATCCACATCGCTGATTTGCCCGGTAATCATCAACATATTTCCGCTATCGATGATTTGATTGGCAATCTGGTCGCCTTTTTCCGAAGCCGTCTTCAGTGCGTCCTCTTTCAGCATGTCCGTCATATAAAACTGTACGACGGTCAGCAGGATCAGCAAGGGGATCTGTATCGCAGCCTGCAACTTGTGGCTCAAAGACCAGTTTTTCACTCTGAAATGCTCGAATTTCGAGACGACCTGCGCGCCGGACTGATTCAACTCCCGATAAAAAGCATCGGCTTCCGCAACCTGTTCGCGAGTCGGGGCCTTGCGCACCGAAACATAACCGGTGATTCTGGCGTTCTCGATGACCGGCGCCACGGTGGCGCGCACCCAATAGTGATCGCCGTTTTTGCAGCGGTTCTTCACCATGCCGCGCCACGGGCGCTCGGCTTTCAGCGTGTCCCACAGCCACCTGAATGCCTGGGGCGGCATGTCGGGATGACGCACGATGTTGTGGCTCTTGCCGATCAATTCGGCACGACTGTATCCCGAAACATCCACGAAAGCATCATTGCAATAAGTGATGATCCCCTTGGTGTCGGTCTTGGTAATCAGTACCGTATTCACCGGAAAGGACGCTTCTTTTTGCGACACATAGGCATTCTTGTTTTGCATGACAGTGCTTTCTAATTGTTTCCTAGACGCGGAAATGGCTCACTGCGGTTTGCAATTCTTTAGCCAACTGTTCCAGACGCACGATATCCTGCGTGTTCGATTCAACGGCCGCATGATTTTCCTCTGACATCTGGGCAATTTTCTCGATATTGCGTGCGATCTCGGTGCTGGCCAGACTTTGCTCAACCACCGATGCCGCGATGTCGCTGACCCCGTGGCTGGATTGCAATACCGACTCTCCCGCCTCGGTCAACACGCCGGAAACCCGTTCTACCTGCTCCTGCGTAGCCTGCAGGGAACGCAGGCCTTGCTGCACCGTTGCTTCCACTTCACCTGATTTCTGGTTCAGCGAATTGGTCACCTGATCGATTTCATTGGCCGATTTTGCGGATTTTTCCGCCAGTTTGCGCACTTCATCCGCCACCACCGCAAAACCGCGCCCCTGTTCACCGGCACGCGCCGCCTCGATAGCCGCATTCAGCGCCAGCAGATTGGTCTGGTCGGCGATGTCCTTGACTTGCTGGGTCATACCGGCGATCGCGCGGGTACTTTCGACAAACTCCTTGACCGAATCGGCTATCTGATTGACAGCCTGCTGCACGCGCTGAATCTCGCCTATCATCTGCTTCACATCCTGATTGCCCTGCCGTGTCTGCTGCAAACTCTTTTCCGATAGTTTGCGTACATCCTCGGAATTTGCCGCAACCGAATTGATGCTCACGGTAATCTCTTCCACTGCCGCCGCCGTGGCGGCCGCAGCCTCACTTTGCAACTGCGAGCCTTGCGCTATTTGCAGGGAGGACGCGGATAATTGCGCCGCCGTACCGGACACGGTGCCCGCGCCGTTGCTGACCTGACGGATGATCGTGGCGAAACCATCGATCAGGCCGTTGAATGCCGTGGCAGCCTGGCCGATTTCATCATGTCCATACACCTTGACGCGCGCATTCAGATCGCCGTTTTTCGCCATGGACGCCATCACGCCGCCCAATTCGTTTACGGAGCGGTTTATCCCACGAATGATGGAATAGCCCAACAAAATACCAATACCACCGCCGATCAGAGTGAGTGCAATAGACAACATGCGCGCGGTTTCGTATGCAGCAGCGGACTCTTCATAAGCCTTCTTTGCCTCGCGCTTCTGCAACTCAAGCAGTGAATCCAACGACTCGGTAAACACCATGTACAGCGGACGGATGTGCTGCACCTGAATCTGTTTTATATCATCTACATTTCCAGCTCGCATCGCCGCCAGAGCAGGCTTGAGACCTTCCTCAACGAAACGGCTGCGTGCTTCATGGAAGTTAGCCGCCAGCACTTTTTCTTCTTCAGTCAGATAAGTCGCCATATAGGCTTCCCACAACACGCCAATAGCAGCGCGATTAGCTTCGAGCTCTTTAATGTAATCATCCATGCGTTCCGGCATGATCACCCCATTGGCAATGGAAATCCTGTTAAGCAGGTTCATTCGTGCAATATCTTCCAATTGTACAATCGGGATCATCCTGTCGTCGTATACCGACTTCAGCGCCTTATTCGCCTGACTGGAGACATACAGTCCCACCCCGCCGACCACCATCACCAGCACCAGCAACGAGACCATCATAACGACCAAGCGGCTGCTTATTTTCATATTGTTCATCATTTCAATATCCCCTAAAAACCTTGTGCCCTGATCGTAAATAGCAAGTGGAACGGATCAATCCTTAATCCTTCGCTCAAAACAACGAGCGCAAAGCGCGACTATGTTTTTAGGCGAAGACCCTTGCGGTCTCAATCCTCAATTACACCTTGAAGCGTCCTATCGTTTTAGTCAGATTCTCTGAAATAAGCTCCATCTGCCTGATTTCATCCACCGTAAGCTGCACCACCTGGTTGCTCTTGTTTGCCATGCTGGCGATGCGCTCGACATTGCGCGCGATTTCCTGGCTGGCATCACGTTGCTGGTTGATCGAGGCGACGATTTCTTCCAGACCGCGCCTCACCCCTTCCACCGAGGCGTTGGACGCACTCAGCACGCTGGCCACTTCGGAAACATGGGTCTGGCTGCTTTGCAACGCGACGATGCCGCGCTGTATAGTCTTTTCGACTCGCCCTGATTGTGTGCCTATGGTTTGCGTCACTTCGTCAATCTGCGAGGCGGAGAGCGCCGATTTTTCCGCCAGCTTGCGCACTTCGTCCGCCACCACCGCAAAACCGCGCCCCTGCTCACCGGCACGCGCAGCTTCAATCGCCGCATTCAAGGCCAGCAAATTGGTCTGCTCGGCGATGTCACGCACTTGCTGCGTCATATTGGTAATGCTGCGGGTGCTGCGCACGAAATCGCCCACCGAACTGGCGATTTCATTAACCGCATTCTCCACACGCCCCAGTTCATGCACCATGTCTTGCAGGCGATCCTGCCCCAGTTGGGCGCGTTCGGCACTTTCGCTCGACAGGCTGGCAACCTGCCCGGCACTTTCGGCAACACGATTGATGCTGACACTCACCTGACTCACCGCATTTGAGGTCGTTGACGCCGCATCATTTTGCTGCTGTGCGCTCAGCGCAATTTCCTCCGCATTGCCAGTCAGGCGATGTGCAGCCTCGGTGACCTGCCCCGCATGCCCGTCAACCTGGCTGACAATAGCCTGAAAACTCTGGGCAAGATCGTTGAATGCCTGCGCAGTCTGCCCGATTTCATCCCCGCTACGCACCTTGACGCGCTTGGATAAATCACCGCTATCCTGCATGGCTTTCATGGCAACCAGCAATTCACGTGCCGGCCGGGTCATAAAACTGATCAGCCAACCTATCATGAAATACAGGAAGACCTGCACGACCAGTTGTGCGCCCCACATCGCATAATTCGCCCGTTCCATCATGGCAAACTCATCAGACAAGTCCAGCGTAATGCTTGCGGCACCGTTCACCGTGCCCTCCGGTACCATATGGCACATCAGGCAGTTGGTACCCCTAAAATCTTTTTTGGCAATGAAAGGCACGACCACACGCAGTGATTGCTTGCCGTCCACCTCGGATAACCGGGCTTGAACCTGCGCGCTTTGCAGCGCGGCCTGATCCATGGCATCGACAGGCTGCTCGGAAGGCAGACCCGGACCATATTGATCCTGCACCGGCTTGTTGCGTATTACGCGCAATTCATCGACCTTTTCCGAGGCGCCCATCTTGGTGACATACAGGGCGCGCTGTTCGGCATCGCTGATAATGCCGTTAATCATCAGCATATTCAGGCCATTCAACACACCATCGGCAGAGACCAGTGCTTTTTGCTGCGCTTCATCCAGCACAACTTCCTCAAACTTATCCAGTGCCGTGCGCTGCGCCAATACCAGCACCAGCAGCAGCAGCAACTGTATGGGAAATTGCAACTTGTTTTTTAACGTGAGGCTGTTCCACCACTTGTTCATTATTATTCCCCTGTGAGGCATACGCGAAAATTAACACTGCCTAGTTAGTGTAACGGCAAAAAACAGGATTTCTTTAGGAGAACAGAGGAGAGAAAAGCGGCTAATTCGCGGGATTAACATCGGGAGTGTGCGTGCATGACGCCGCATCTTGACAACGGCGTCAGTTTAGTTTGATGCCGTAATCAGTTATTCGGGCAAGCCCGCACAAATTACGGTTATGTGCCAGCCGAACTAATGCGCGGGAGGGGCAGCGGGAAGCACAGGCAATGCCTGCACACCCTCATTGATAGCCTCGCCGATCTCCTGTTCGTCTCCCTCGGCCTCCACGCCGACGGTACCGCCGTCATGAGTGGCCGCCTCTTCAGCTTTTTTATTCATGACAATCAGGCTAATGCGACGATTGACCGGGCTCATGGCATCTTCTTTGTTAAACAACACGGCGGAAGATAAACCGACTACACGCACGATTTTTTCGTCTGCCATGCCACCCGAGATCAATTCCCGGCGCGAGGCGTTGGCGCGGTCTGCGGATAATTCCCAATTACTGTAACCCCGGTTGCCGCCCCCGTATAAGGCCGCATCGGTGTGGCCGGAAATACTCACTTTATTGGGAACATCATTCAGAGTCTGGCCGATTGCATGCAGGATTTCCCGTGTGTACGGCTCAAGTTGCGCGCTACCGCTGCGGAACATCGGACGATTTTTTTCATCCACGATTTGAATGCGCAAACCTTCGCTGGTGATATCAAGCAGAATTTGACTCTTGAACTGCTTCAGTTTGACGCTGCTTTCGATGGCCTTCTCGATATTTGACTTCAATTCCTTGAGCTTTTCCAGTTCCTTTGCCCGCTCTACGCGCAAAAATTCCTGCTGTGCCGCCTTCATATTGATGACTCTTTTCTCGGCGGGCAACTCCCCGGATTTCACCTGCCCCGAACTGCGCGTCAAATCCTGACCACCACCCTTGATAATGCTGGAGCTGTCACCACTACCCGTACCGCCCGACAAAGCCACTTTGAGCGGCGTCTTGAAATATTCGGATATCCCCTTCAAATCACCCTTGGCGGTCGAACCCAACAGCCACATCAACAAAAAGAATGCCATCATCGCCGTCACGAAGTCGGCATAGGCAATTTTCCACGCACCGCCATGATGCCCCGCAGCCACCTTCTTGATGCGCTTTATTACGATGGGTCTCTTGTTTTTATCTTCAGCCATTTTTAGTTGCTAATCGTTAGTTTCTAGTCGTTAGTTGATGTTGTCAGCTGCACTGGTTTTGCTTTTAACCAGCGACTAGCGACCAGCAACTAGCGACTGTTTCTTATCGTTTCTGTTTGACGTGTTCTTCCAGTTCAGCAAAACCTGGGCGCTCGGTTGAACCCAGCGCCTTACGACCAAATTCGACCGCCATCGCAGGCGCATAGCCATTCAGATTAGCCAACAGGGTGATCTTGATGGTCTGAAACATCTTGCCGCCCTCTTCCGCTTTCTGCTCCAGCAAACCAGCCAAGGGGCCGACAAAGCCATAGGCCAGCAAGATACCGAGGAAAGTTCCCACCAGTGCGTGCGCGATCAACATACCCAGTTCAGCAGGCGGAAGACTCACCGACTCCATGGTATGCACCACGCCCATTACCGCCGCCACAATACCGAACGCGGGCAGTCCATCCGCCAGCTTGGCAATGACATGCGAGGAAATCATGGCTTCGTGATGATGCGTCTCAAGCTCAACATCCATCAGGTTTTCAATTTCCATGGCATTCAGATTGCCGCTGACCATAATACGCAGATAGTCCGTGATAAATTCAACCACATGATGGTCTGCAACGATTTTGGGGTATTTGGAAAAAATCGGACTTTCTTCAGGCTTTTCAACATCACCCTCAATAGACATCAGCCCCTCCTTGCGAACTTTTGTCAGCAGTTCATACAACAGAGCCATCAATTCCATGTAGGAGTCTTTGGAATATTTTGGCCCCTTCAGGATACTAGGCAGGTCTTTAAAAGTCGCCTTCATGACCCCCATGCTGTTGCCAACGAAAAAAGCGCCCAGCGCCCCGCCACCGATCATCAGCAATTCCAGCGGTTGCCACAACGCAGCCAAGTGACCGCCCGCCATAGCAAAACCACCGAACACCGACCCCATTACTATTACGTAGCCTACGATTACTAACATGCAAGCGCTCCTCGATTATTTTTTGCCGCCGCATTTTAAAACAAATCAGCGTGACGAATGATGTCGGATTATACCCAGCAACCATTAATTTGCTTAACGACATATCCAAATAAATACTAAAGGGGGCGTAAATTTACCATTTCACAGCGAGGCGAGCCTGTTTCGCCTGGAATAATGGCGCTTGGGAGTCAATCTGCTATCAGCGTCGCTCCAAACGCACCCGTCATTCGACAGCCGTTTTCTATACCTGTAAAGCTGACTACTCGGAGATATTTGATCCCGGATTGTCCATTAGGCCAAACAAAGTGTCATTCCCGCGAAAGCGGGAATCCAGATAATTAAATCAGGTAAACCCCCGGCCATGCCGGGGGACTCAGCAAGGTTTGACCGTGTGATACGGTCGCACAGTATTATTCCCTCCCCTTGTACCCGCAAGGGGCATCCCCGCCGAGTGCGGCAGCAAGCTGCTCGCACT
>JAUSAO010000015.1 GCA_030652475.1 Gallionella sp.
TCGCCACGCGCGAAACTGACACGCTATTTTTTCTTTCCCGGCTTCACCAAAAAAACCGGTGGTTTGCTGCTTGAAGGTGATCTTCTGGCGCGGCGCGATGTATTTTTGCGCGACCCGCTGCAACAAACGGCTTTCTGGAAATCTGTCGGCATGGAGATGCCCGCTGCCGATACGCTAAAAATCTCCTTGTTCGCCTATGAAAATGCCGCGCTCGCGGGCCTGTTCGATGCATGGGCGAACACCCGGCAGCGCATCCTGTGTTTGGTGCCGGAAGGGCGCATCCTGCCGCAGGTATTACACCACTTTGGTGATAAAAACGGCGATGGCCGCAGTTATGCGCGCGGCAATCTCACGGTGCGCGTGCTGCCTTTTGTCGCGCAGGAAAACTATGATGAATTGCTGTGGGCATGCGATGTGAACTTTGTGCGCGGCGAGGATTCCTGTGTGCGTGCGCAGTGGGCAGGCAAACCGTTTGTATGGCAGATATATCCGCAGCACGATGCGGTGCACTGGCAGAAACTGCAAGCTTTTCTGAGCCGCTATGATGTGCCGCTCAGTCCGGCAGCGACTCTGGCTTTACAGGGCCTGTGGCGAGCCTGGAATGATGAGGGGGATGCCGGACAGGAGTGGAATGCATTTGCTGATGTGCTGAGTGAGTTGAATATTCGCGCCCTGACATGGGCGTATGAGTTGGCGGAAAACACGCTGGCATTGAATTTGCTGGATTTTTTTCAGGAAATCGGTAGAATTCGCGCCTTGAAAATTGAAGGGTAGTAAACATGAAAACAGCACAAGAACTACGCGCCGGTAACGTCATCATGGTCGGCACCGATCCTATGGTAATCCTGAAGGCGGAATACAGCCGCTCCGGCCGTAACGGTTCGGTGGTCAAGATGAAGATGAAGAATCTGTTGACTGAGTCGGCCAAGGAAACCGTCTTTGCCGCCGATGACAAGTTCGATCAGGTCATTCTGGATCGCAAGGAAGTGACTTATTCCTACTTCGCCGATCCGATGTATGTGTTCATGGACGAGGAATACAACCCGTACGAGATCGAAGCGGAATGCATGGGCGATGCGCTCAACTACATCGAAGACGGCATGCCATGCGAAGTGGTGTTTTACAACGACAAGGCCATTTCTGTCGAATTGCCAAACACCATCGTGCGCGAGGTGATTTACACCGAGCCTGCCGTGCGCGGCGATACTTCCGGTAAGGTAATGAAGCCTGCCAAGATTAACGGCGGTTTTGAGTTGCCGGTTGCGGCCTTTGTTGAGATCGGCGACAAGATCGAAATCGACACACGCACCAATGAGTTCAAAAAACGCGCTTAATCAGTAGCCGTATCAGTAAACTGCCCGGATGAGTGCATCGTCCGGGCTTTTTTACGTGAGGATATACGGCGTCAGGCATTGGCCACCGCAAGTTCATTCAGTTCTGTCGTATAGCGTCGTGACATATTTCCCCGTTTCATCGCCCAGTTTTTGCTGATGCCTTCACCCAGCAGTTGTACCGTGCCGTTGCCCATGCGGCGGTTGATCTGATCCAGTGTCGCCATCAGCGCACTGGATTTTTCTTGTGCAGTGACATCGTCGAACAGGGTGCGCGGCAGTTCAGCGGCGGCGATGATGCCGGACAGCATCACGCCGGTCTTCTGATAGGCATAGCCGCTGCGATAGAGATGGCGTAAGCCGCTCAGGGCCGCGCGGCATAGCAAGCGCGTGTCGGCGGTGGCTGCACTCAGCGGAACGGTGATTGCTGATTGATATTGCGGTTCTTGTGGCTTGTGCGGATTGGTGCGAAGAGACACTTGTATGCAACTGGCTATCGAATGCTGGCTGCGTAACTTTTCTGCGGCACGACTGGTATAGGCGATCACGGCTTGTTCCAGTTCGGGCAAATTGGCAACGGACACGCCAAACGAACGCGAACAGATGATTTGTGAGCGAGGCGGGGTAATTTCATCCAGTTCCAGGCAGGCTGTGCCGTTGAGCTCGGCCACGGTGCGCTCCAGCACCACGCCGAACTCGGCGCGTATGCGTTTGGTCGGCGCGCGTTTCAAGGCCAGTGCGGTCGTGATGCGCATCTCCTGCAAGCGTAGGGTGGTGCGTCTGCCTACCCCCCATATTTCTCCCGCACTGATGTTATCCAGCAGGGTGTCCAGCCGGTCTTCCGGCAGTTCGTTGAAATTGCACACGCCATTGAAGTCGGGCTGTTTCTTGGCGACATGATTGGCGAGCTTGGCGAGTGTCTTGCTGGCGGCGATGCCGATACATACCGGGATGCCGACGCATTGCCTGAGGGTGCTGCGCATGTGCTGAGCATACCGGGTCAACTCATTCATGCCGGTCAGGCCCAGGAAACATTCGTCTATCGAATAGATTTCCTGCTCGGGGGAAAATTGCGACAGCAGTTGCATTACCCGGTTGGAGATGTCGGCATACAGGGTGTAGTTGGACGAGAAGGCGATGATGCCGTGTTTTTTCGCCATGCCCTTCAATTGAAACCAGGGCGCGGCCATCAGCACACCGAGGTCTTTTACTTCCTGCGAGCGGGAGACCACGCAGCCATCGTTGTTGCTCAATACCACAATCGGGCGGCTTTCCAGATCGGGTCGGAACAGACGTTCACAGGAGACATAAAAGTTGTTGCAGTCCACCAGGGCAATCGCACGCTTAGTCTCGGGTTTTTGAATCACGGATCTCACCGGTTTGCAAACAGGATCAGCAGGCTGTTAGTGTTTGTGGACGTTCCAGCTCACCACGCCCCAGATGGTGAAATCCTGTTCGGGTTGGATGTGCATGTCGGGATAGTCCGGGTGAGCGGCACGCAATATCTGACCCTCATGGGTGCAGAGCAATTGTTTGACGGTAAATTCGCCGTCCACCACCGCAATCACCACGCAGCCATGCGTTGCGGGCAGGGCTTTGTCCACTACCAGCAGGTCGCCGTCAAAGATGCCCAGTCCGCGCATGGAATCGCCTGCAACACGCATGAAGAAGGTGGATTCGCGCCGCCCGATCAGGTGCTCATCCAGACTGATGCGTTGCCCTACATAATCATCGGCGGGCGACGGAAATCCAGCGGGTACGGCGCGGCGCAGCAGGGCGCGCTGGCGATAGAACAACTCCTTGTTCGGGTGGGTCATGGATAACAGCACGGAAGCGCTGCTGCGGCGGGGCAGGTTCAGGGATAATTGCATGGCGCTCACCTGCGGTATTTGCGTATCAGACCGGTCAGCACGCCGAATATTTCCAGCTTGCCGTGAGGACGGATGACAGGGTAGGCCGGATTGGCGGGGCGCAGAATAAATTCACCATTTTCCCTGTCCAGCGTCTTGAGCGTGAAATCGTCGTCCACGATAGCCACCACGATGTCGCCGATATTGGCCGTCATGCGTTTTTCCACCACGGCGACGTCGCCATCGTGGATGCCGGCATCTATCATCGAATCTCCCTTGACGGTGATGAGGGTGGTTTTGGAGGGTGTATCTATCAGCATCTCGTCGATGACGAAATATTCGCCCTGAGTGTCCGTTACCGATACCGGCATGCCTGCCTGAACCGAGGATTCGGCCAGAGGGCGGGCGAAAAATTGCCGGGTGGGTATCCAGGCGCCATCCGGAGTGCGATCAATGAAGCCCGCTTCGCCCAAGCGTGTCAGGATGGCTTTCACCCAGGACTTGGAGGCGATGCCAAATACTTCGCACAACCTGGCGTAAGAGGGAATGCTTTTCCAGTCAGCATAGTAATCCTGTAGCCGACTCAGATACTCGGTGTCTTTCGGATTGAAGTCAGTCATGATAATTCCATACAGAACGAATGTGCTGTGCACTATAAAGAACGTTCGTTCTGCTGTCAATTTGTAAGATGAAAATACACGCGTGCTTGCTGCTTCTGCGAAAATTTGTCGATTAGGATAATCCTCAAATACTTGGTTTCAAGTTGCCTAAAAATTTAGTTTTCAATTTAAAAATCAGCCTGCTATCAGTTAGAATGAGACATGAATGAAAAAATAATTTTTGTCAGAACCAGCAGCGGTGAAGATGAAGTGCGCAGCAGGACTGCGCATTTATCCAAGGACATCAAACGCGCCTTGTTGATGGTGGACGGAACGGCCAGCGTGGCTGAAATTATCAGGCGTTCCTCACCCAGTCTGCGCGGCATGCTGGAAGACATGTTTATCGAGTTGGCAAAAGGCGGTTTTATTCAGGACATGGCCAAGGCCGCGAGCTTGTCGAAACTGGTCACGCCACAGACGGTATCGCCTAAAAAATCAGCTAAAGAAGAAGATGAGCTCGATTTTACCGCCGCTTATCGTGCGCCTACGCCAGCCATATTGGCTGAAGAAGCGGCCAAGGCGCAGGCTGCCGCCAGGGCGGCGGAAGCTGTTCTGTCCGAAGAACGTGCCAGGCTGGAAGCGGATGCAGCCAAATTAAAGGCGCAACACGCGCAGGAACGCAGGGATCGTGAAGTTGCGGCGCAGCAAGAAGCCGAGAGAGCTGAGGCGCAGGAAAAGGCGCGTGTGGCGGCTGAGCGTCGTGAGCGGGAAGTGGCGGAGGCAGCACGCAAAGCCGAGCAATATGCAGCGCAGGAAAAGGCCGAAGTGGCGGCACGCGCCGCAGCGCAGGAACGCGCCAGACTGGAAACGGAAGTAGCCCGGCTGAAGGCACAAGCCGAAGCGGAAGCCAAGGCGCGTGTGATTGCCGAAGAGCGGGCAAGGCAGGAAGCTGCACAGGCGCAGGCTAAATTGGCCGCTGATGCCGAACGTTTCAAGGCTGAACGTGAGGCTATCGAAGTGCAGGCGCGAGAAAAGGCTGCGCAAGCCAGGCTGGCAGCGGAGCAGGCCGAACAGGCCGCCAGAGAAATTGCGCAAGCAGTACGCGTCAAGGCTGAGCAGGAAGTCGAAAAGGTCAAAGCCGAAGCAGAATCTCGTGCAAGGGTAGAGGCAGAACGCCATGCCAGAGCAGAGGCGGAGGCGGCTCGTAAAGCGGAGCAGCACGCTGCTGAAGTCAAAGCTGAAAAGGAAGCCAGCGCGCGTATTGTGGAGCAGGAAAAGGCCAGACTGGAAGCGGAAGTGGCCACGCTGAAGGCACAGGCCGAAGCCGAAGCAAGTGCGCGTGCTGAAGCAGCAGAACAGGCAAGGCAGGAAGCCGAACGTGTGGCCTCTGAGGCACAAGTGGCACGTGTCCGGGCCGAACAGGAGGCTGAACGCGTCCGGGAAGAATTGGAACAGGTCAGACGGCATGCCGCAGCCAGTGCACGGGAAGAGGCTGAACGTATGCAAGCCGAAGCTGCGCGCGTACAGCAGGCGGCCATCGAGGCTGCTGTGGAAGCACGAGCCGCTGAAGTGGAAGCGGCCATTGCGCGTGAATCTGCGCGCCCGGAGGAACAGGTAACAGAAGAGGCGGCGCAGGCGTTGCAACTCATCAAGGGGGAAACGCATACCAATGCTGAAATGCTGGCCGCTCTTGTTTTGTTCAATGCAAAAAATGAGTCGGTAGAGGCGAGCGTCTTTTCGGCTCTGGAACAACAGCAGGAAGCTGCACGTGATCCTGCGCAGTGGGTGAAGCGTGATGATACGGCGGATAATTCAACCGACGTTCCCGTTATGGAAAGACGGAAAACCAGAGCTGCGGTGTCAGGTTGCGATAGCAGGGGAGGCAATAACGGTGTTCCCGTGGTGGAAAGAAGGACGACCACGGCGGCGGTGGTGTTCTTCGATATCGCGGGTTATACCAAACAGCACGACAGCAGGCAGCTTGAGTTGAAGCAGCAGTTCAGTCAATTGCTGACTAATAGCCTTGAATCGCTGGGCGTCAGTGAGCGCATCATTCTGGACACGGGCGATGGCGCTGCGGTCGGGTTTTTGCAGCATCCCACGGATGCGCTGGAATCAGCGATGCACTTTCGCAATGCCTTGATAGCCAACAAGCATTATGACTATCCTGATTTGCAGGTGTGTATCGGGATAAATCTCGGCCCGGTCAGTCTGGTCAAGGATATCAACGGTCATGTAAACATGCTGGGTGACGGCATCAACAGCGCGCAGCGCGTGATGAGCTTTGCGGGAAAAGATCAGATTTATGTTTCCCGGTCATATTTGGATTTTGTGGCCAGCCTTAGCGAGGAATATGGTGGCTTGTTCCGCTATCGCGGCGCGCAACAGGACAAGCACGGGCGTGAATTTCAGGTTTACGAGTTGCTCGATGCCGAAGTGCCTGCGGATGAATGGGAGCAGACGCAGGAAGGCGCACCGTCCGCATCTTCAAATGGCTTAATCAGTTTCGATTTTGAAGCTTTTGATGCCGCGTTGTCGCAGCCTTCAGAACAGGAAGTCACTGAACATCAGGCAGCAGCGCTTCAGAATATGGATGTTGCCGGGCAGTTGCTCAGGGATGCCATTGGCTTGGGGCAGGCGGAAGCCACTGACTCTGCCAGTGAACCGGTCGCTAAGCATCAGGCAGATGCAGTCATCGAGGAAGTGTTGTCAGTCTCCGTGCAAGCGCGCGAATATTCCGAGGCGGAAGCACGGCAGCTGGCTGATGTGCAGGCAAAAAAATGGGAGGAAGCGGCGCAGCGGGCAGCTGAACTGGCCAGAAAGAATACGCAAAGCCCCCCGCTGAAAGTTTTTCAGCCTCCTGTTGAGACGGTGCAGCCAGTCAAAAAAAGACGTCTGCGTCGCAAACCACTTCCCTGGGCGAAGCTGGCTGCGGGTTTGTTTGTGTTGCTGCTGGCGGCCTTGTTTGTTGTGCCCGCCGTACTGCCCGCGCAGGGCTACCGGATAAGCATGGAGCAGTTGCTGGGTTCAAAATTGCAGCAAACTGTGCATATCGGGAATGTATCAGGACGTATCCTGCCCGCGCCGCGTCTGGTTTTGAATGAGCTGTCCATTGGTGAGGCGAGGGAAATTCGCGTGCAGCAGGTACAGGTGAATTTCGCTTTTTCTGCCTTATTCGGTTCGGCAAAACCCATCGACAGCCTGGAACTTGACGGTGTGCAGGTCAACGGTGAAGCATGGCCGCAAGTCGCCGACTGGCTACAACGGCTGGCGGGCGATCCTCAGTATCCGGTCGCGCGCATTGTCCTGGCTCAAGGTAAGCTGGAGGCGAGCGGGATTAAATTCTCGGATGTGGAAGGCCAGTTCGATTTCGACCAGAGCGGCAAATTTGAATTCGTCAGTTTGAAGGCTGAAGGACGCAAGCTTGCGCTGGAAATGCGCGCCACGCCGCAACAAAAATTGCAGTTGTCTTTTTCGCTGCGCGACAGCGCGTTACCTTTATTGCCTAACTGGGTATTCGAAGAGCTAAAGGCGGAAGGTGAGCTGACGCGTGACGAGTTGCGCATTAGCAATCTGGATAGTCGGATTATGGGCGGCGCGCTGACCGGAGAGGCGCGTATAAACTGGCGTTCCGGTTGGCGCGTGCAGGGGGCGCTGTTGGCCAAGGTTATTCCCTTGCAGAATATCAGCAAGCTGTTGAGCGGCGATATGGATGGCTCGGCACGTTTCCAGATGCAGGCGGAGAACCTGTCTGAACTGACTGATGCGGCCGTGTTGAATGGCGTTTTTACCGTCAACAAGGGTGCCATCAGCGGCGTGGATATGATTGAAACCACCCGTTTGCGCAGCCGGGAAAGTCTGCCGGGCGGCAGGACTCACTTTGATGAATTGAGCGGCGAACTGGCCTATGCCGATGAGATTTATCAGTTCAGGAAGCTGAAGATGAAAGATAGCGTGGTTAATGCAAGTGGCACGCTAACGATCGCCAGGCAGCAATTGACGGGAAATGTTTCGGCTAATCTGGCGATGCGTGGCGGGGCTGTTTCACTGAGAGTGGGTGGTACAACGCAAAGCCCGTCGTTGCAGGCCGTGCGCTAGTTCCAGCTCGCGTTAGCGATTCCCTACGCCAGTGCTCTGGCGATGCGCTGCAAGGCGTTTTGCAGATTTTCCATCGATGTGGCAAATGACAGACGGATGTAACCTTCGCTGCCGAACGCCGAGCCGGGCACTACCGCCACACCCGCTTCCACCAGCAGATATTCTGACAGCGCGATGTCGGTGGCGGCCGTAATGATGCCCCTTTGATGCAGCGCCGCAATGGCCTTGCGTGCGTCGGGGAAGGCATAAAACGCGCCGCCCGCCATCAGGCACTTCAGGCCGGGAATCTTGTTCAGTTCATTGACCACGAACACATGGCGCTCGCGGAATGCCTTGACCATGGGAGCCAAACAGCTTTGGTCTCCGTTCAGGGCCGCTTCCGCCGCCACTTGCGAGATGGAGGTCGGGTTGGAAGTGCTTTGCGACTGTACGTTTTCCATTGCAGTGATGATGTGTTCCGGCCCCGCCGCATAGCCGATGCGCCAGCCCGTCATCGCATACGCTTTGGATACGCCGTTCAGTACCATGGTGCGCGGGTACAGATCGGGGCAGGCATCCAGTATGTTGACAAATTTGGCATCGGTCAGCGCGATGTGCTCGTACATGTCGTCGCTGGCAATCAGGATGTTGGGGTGTTTGCGCAGTACCTCGCCCAGTGCCTTGAGGTCTTCCAGCGTATAGATCGCGCCGGAAGGGTTGCTGGGGCTGTTGATGACCAGCATCCGGGTTCTGGGCGTGATCGCCGCCGTCAGTTGTTCCGGCGTCAGTTTGAAGCCCTGGGCGATGTCAGCCTCGACGATTACCGGACGGCCTTCGGCGATGATGACGATGTCAGGATAGGAAACCCAATACGGTGCGGGGATGATGACCTCATCGCCGGGATCAATGACGGCCAGCGCCAGATTGAAGAAGCTCTGTTTGCCGCCGCAGGAAACCAGAATCTGTTTTGCAGTGTAATCCAGTCCGTTGTCGCGCTTGAATTTGGCGATGACGGCTTGCTTGAGCGAGGGTGTGCCGCCCACAGCGGTATATTTGGTGAAACCCTTGTTGATCGCGGCTATCGCGGCATCCTTGATATGCTGTGGCGTGTCAAAATCCGGCTCGCCCGTTCCCAGCCCGATAATATCCTTGCCTTCCGCCTTGAGCTTTGCGGCACGAGCCGTGACGGCAAGAGTAGGGGAAGGCTTGATGGCTAGCACGCGCTTGGACAGGGACACGATATTTCCTTGGGATATGAACAGTGGCGCGAATTATACACTTACCGGAAAAGAAAGAATCTGTGGCAGAGGCATGAAAATTTGGAAAAATGCGGTGCGCGTGTCAGAGAACTATTTTTCAGTATTGTGAACGGTATGTTTGATGCGCCTGATCCCGATATAAACCAAACCGGCTACCAACGGGATCGCGGCCGCTCTGATAATGTCAGCGTCTACACGCCAGGGGCCGATATAGTCTGAAGCCTTGACAAGATAGCCGATCAGACTCACCGCGTAGTACGTGATCGCAGCGACGGACAGGCCTTCTACGGTCTGTTGCAAGTGTAGCTGCAGTTCCGCACGCTGATTCATCGCAACGAGTAGCGACTGGTTCTGTGCTTCGCGTTTGACATCCACACGCGAACGCAATAGTTCACTCGCGTGTGAGACCCGGTTGGGTAACAGCTCGAGCCAGCGTGCGGCTGAATCGCATGTTTGTCTGGCGGGATCCAGGCGCCGATTGAGGAATCCCCCTAGCGTTGGAATGCCTTCTATGGGCGCCTCGCGCAGCTCGGTGAGACGGTTGGCTACCAGCCCGAAGTAGCTGCGCGAGGCGGCGAAGCGGTGATAATTGGCGGAAACCATGTGTTCCACTGTAGCGGCGAATTGCGTCAGCTCTTCCAGCAACTGTTCATCTGTCTTATCACTGCCGCGTGCGATAGCATCGGTGATCAAAGTTAGCTTTTTGTCCGCCTTGGCGAGTGCGATGATGAGATTTCGCGCTGATGGAAGCGCCAGCAGCGCTAACATGCGATATGTCTCGATCTCCAGGAGTCGCAGGATTAACCTTCCTGTTTGTGTCGGTAAAGCGTTTTTGTCGATAAACAGCATTCGCGTATAGCCATCTGTGTGGATACGAAAATCAGTGTAAACACGGTTGGCATTACGTCCCACCTTGGACCCTACCAGCGTCGCATTGTCGAAATAAGGGGCGGCTTCCATTAAGGAAGGTTCTGTCCCTGCATCTGATACTGAACTGCGAATGATTGCGATGTGCGTCGCGACTAGTGTCTGTCCTGGAATAGTGGCTAACCAGTCTGAAGGCAGATCATTGTTCAGCGGCGCGTTATAAAGGTTGTCGTACTCACCGTGGCAAATAAATTGGTAGCTTGTGAATTCTTGATGGCGCTCTATCTTGATGCGCAGGTCGCCCAGATTGAGATTCAGGTGGTTATGTTCCTGTTGCGACAACGTCTGTCCATAATGTGTGAACAGGCGGGAAAAATGTTCCCATTCACGCTCACGGTCTTGCTCATTAACAAGCACTGCAAGATAAGATACCCGTTCAGGCGCATGCAGGATTGCGTAAGGACGCGCATGCACTTCATTGTTCAGTTCGTGACGCTGAGGATAATCTTTAGGTAACGGAGACGACATCTTTTTTCTTGAATATAACGTGGAGCCAGTATGCCGTAAAAAGCGGGCAGGGGAAATGCGTCAGTCGGGATGAGCATGCCATGTGTTCCGCCGGAGGTCAATCGCGTTGCTGCGCGATAAGGCTTTACAGCAACTGTCGAATGGGTCGGGACGGGTTTGCGTGCAGATTTTCTGTACTTTGGCGCACATTATTCCGCATGGAGTGCCTCTACCGGGTCTAGTTTTGCCGCACGCAGAGCGGGCACCACGCCTGCTATCAGGCCGATGCTGACGGCGCTCATTTCGGCCAGTACGGCGAACAGCCAGGGTGTATGCACCGGCAGCGCAGGGAACAGCCAGTGCAGTGCCTGTGCTATGCCGATGCCGAGCGCCAGTCCCGCCAGTCCGCCGAGCGCGGACAGCAGTATCGCCTCGCCCAGAAAGAGCACCAGAATTTGTTTCTTGCGTGCACCCAGCGCGCGCAGCAGGCCGATTTCGGCAGTGCGTTCCGTGACGGCCATAGTCATGATGGTGAGGATACCGACGCCGCCCACCAGCAACGAAATCCCGCCCAGGGCGCCCACCGCGAATGTGATGACATCCAGTACTGAACCCAGCACCTCAAGCGCCTGCTCCTGCGAGATCAGCGTGAAATCCTCGCGCCCGTGCCGCTCCTTCAGGCGTTCCGTGATGACGCGGGTGACCGCTGCCAGGTCGGTGCTGGCGCGGTAGCTGACATTAATCTCCATCAGGCCGGGGCGGTTGAACAACTCCATCGCGCGCGCAGCCGGGATGAACACCGCGTCGTCCATGTCCATTCCGAGTATCTGTCCCTTGGCTTCCATCACGCCGATCACGCGGTAACGCTGCCCGGCGATGCGCAGATAACTGCCGAGCGGATTCTGTCCGGCGAACAACTCCTGCCGGATTTTCGCGCCCAGCACCACCTGCGCGCGCGCCTGCTCGTTGTCCTCGTCCGTCCAGAAACTGCCGCTCTGCACTTTCATGCTGAAGGTTTTGGCGAAATCGCGCCCCTCGCCGAACACCGTTGCACGGCGCGTCTTGCCGTTTGCGCGCATGTCCGAATTGCCCATCAGGCCGGGATTGACGCTCTCGATGTAGGGCAGGTGACGCAACGCTTCCGCATCGTCCAGCGACAGCGGGCGGCTCGAACCGAAGATGCCGACATTGCCGCCCTGCATCTGTGTCTTGCCCGGTTGCACCGTGGTGATGTTGGTGCCGAACTGCGAGAATTCCGCCAGTACGAACTGATGCAGACCCTCGCCGATGGACGTCAGCAGAATCACTGCCGTGATGCCGATCGCGATACCCAGTCCCGTCAAGAAACTGCGCACCCGGTAAGCCAGGAAGCTCGAAGTGGTGAGACGGATCAGGTCAGGAAATAGCATGATTACGTCATTCCGGAGCGGGCCGGAATCCAGTCAATAAAATTTCCTGCAACGCGGAGTGTGTTTACCTGGATGGTGCCAGCCATTTTTTATCTTCTTCAATAGCCAGCTTCGCAAGTTGTCGCTCCTCTGTTTCCATGATTGTTTCGCGGAGCCGGTATTCAATGGTTGGCATGGATAATATGCCCGCCCGCAGCCCTGCGCGTATCCACTCACGATCCCGTGGTTCACTGCGCACATACTTTGAAATGCCGGCATCGTTTGGCTCAAGAAACCAGGCAGCTACACCGGAATCAAAAGCAATGCAAATCAGGCGTAGTTCCCAGCCTTCCGGCAAGGTTGGCAACATGGGGGAGACGGCGTCGGCGTAATAACCATAAGTTTGCTCGAAATCGCTGCCCAGCCCCAACTTGTCGGCTATTTCAAAAGCTCTACCCGGATCATTTTTCGGGTATAAATCGACATCAATCGAACCGGTCATTGAAATGGGTGGATGTGCAACAGCACCGAGCACAGACAAGCTGCCGATAATCACGTAATCGCGATGATTGGTGATGTTCATCGCCTCAGCCAATAGTCGATTTATATCGTCACGATTCATGGTGCTTGCTCGTGTAGCAAAAAACCAAAGGGCGAATTTTGCCGTAACGAAACGCCCTCGGGTTCGTCGGTGAGGATGGATGCACACATGGCGGCAACGGGCAAATTGAGTATGGTGCGCCAAGCCATAACATAGCGCGGATTGCAAAGCTGCTCGCTATCCCATCTTTCGACGCGTTCCAAAGCCTGTCTGCGTACACGCTCACCATCCAGTTGGTCAAGCAACGCTTCAACCGCTTTGCGATGCAGTCCGGTCAATCTGTCATCAGACTGGCTTTTCCCCATGCGCGCCAAACGACGTTGCTCAATGATTTCGGCTTCGCTCATAGTCATCGGATTCTCCAAATTTTTATTTCTCCCAAGATGGCAGATATTTAACTATTCTGTGAGTACCCTGTGGCTTAAATGCTCGAAGATAATCGTATAAATACCAGTGCTTTGCGTAGATTCTTGGGTCGCTCTTAATTAGATGTATTTGCTCTTTTGCCAATGATTTTAATAAGTCATAACACAAATCCCAATTTTCAGGTGTTAAAAAATGAACTTGGTAGCTGCCAGCATGACTGATTATGAGCTTCTGAGAAACAGCAGAATCTAAATTACCTTCGTTCCGAAGTTTTTCTATGACTGCTATCCCAGAAACTTGGATCTGATGCAAAAAATAACTCGGTTATGTTGGCCTGTGAATCCGCATCGATTATCAGTATTTTTAGATTTTTCTTTTCTGATAGATAAGCTGCAAGATTGAAAGTGGTGGTCGTTTTAGACACGCCGCCCTTATTGTTGTAAAGAGCAAATACTTTAGTTCTCATATAAACAACCTCTTGCTATGGTAAATTCCAGTTAATGAAGTATGAGAGGGATGAGGAAGCCTGCGATCCCCCTTGTCGAAAAGTATTAAAAGCTATTGCCTGCTTATTATCATCGGCTTATTTAGTTAATCATGCTGCCCGTCTGTCAGGCAACTTCATGTCCACCAATATCTCATCGTAGGGCGCGAAAATTAAACCGTTCTCGTCTTTCTCGATTGCCATCCATTCGATCAGGCGTTCGCAGTCGTTGTGGACGTTTTTGTAGTCGCGCTTGAGGGTGCGCGCCAGTTCGGCGATGGTCATCGCGCCGCCTTCGCGTAACGCGCCGATCAGTTCCCATCGTTTGGGGGTGAAGACCGAGAACAATTCGCCGACATCGTCAAAGCTGACGCCAAAATAGGGCTGGACGGGGCGGCCTTCTTTTGCGGCGAGCATGACGGTGCTGGCGCGTTCAAGGCTGGCAGCCATCGGTTCGCCCACGGTCAAATGCAATATGGTGTTATCGGTTTTCATTTTGTCGCCTCCATCACGTCTTGCCAGAAGTCTTCGAGTAACCGTGTTTCGTTCACGAAGGTATAGGGTAATTCAGTTTCACCCAGATGTTTATGGTCGCCCTTGCCGCGCTCGTTGTCGTAGCCGATCACGCGCAGGCCATTGCGGATAAATACGAAACGATACTTGAACGGATGCTCGGAGGGGTGCACAGGTTCAGGTACTCGCCAAACAACCAGTTCGATGATGCCTCCGGCGTGGCTACGTTTCTCGCGATAAAGCAGTTCGGCTTTCGTACTCATGGCCGCATTATGGATGCTGCTTGTTTATGGTGTCAAGAACCATAATTATCTCCCTGCCAGCGCGCGCACCGGGTCTAGCCGGGCGGCGCGGCGCGCGGGCCAGACGCTGAACAGGATGCCGGTGCCCAGCGATGTGGTGATGGCCGCCAGTACCGCCCACCACGGGGCGATCACGGGTAATGCAGGATAGAGTTTGCCGATTGCCAGTACGCCGATTTCGCCCAGTATCAGGCCGGCCACGCTGCCGATGCCGGACAACAGAACGGCCTCGGCGAAGAACAGTTTGCGGATTTGCGCGGCCGGTGCGCCCAGTGCCTTGAGCAGGCCGATCTCCTTGACGCGCTGCGAGACGGCGATGAGCATGACGTTCATGATCAGCACACCCGCTACCGCCAGACTGATTGCGGCGATGCCGCCCACTGCCAGCGTCAGGGCGCGCAGGATGCGGTCGAAGGTCGCCAGCACGGCATCTTGCGTGACTACCGTCACATCGCGTTCACCCTGGTGGCGTTCCGTCAATATCTGTTCGGCATCATGCTTGGCCGCCGCGATGCCGTCGCGGCTCTTGGCTTCGACCAGAATACGGAACAGTCCGGACGTGTTGAACAGCATGTGCGCCGAGGCGACGGGAATAATGACGATCTCGTCGGTATTGAAACCCATGGATACGCCCTGGCTGGACAGCACGCCGATCACGCGGAAACGCCGGTCGCCCAGTCTTACCCATGAGCCGATGCCGGATTCCTGAGCGAACAGTTCGCGCCTGATTTTGCTGCCCAGCACGCATACGGACTCGCTGGAATGCACATCGCCCGCAGGCAGGAATTGCCCCAGAGCCATGCTCATGTGGCGTACTTTCAGCATCTCTGAGGTGGAACCCAGTACGACCACCTCGCGGTTGAGCGCATTTTGCGATATCTGCGATGTACCTATGGTCAGCGGCGCGATGCGCGCGATGGCAGGGCTGCGCAACAGGGCCTGGGCGTCATCCAGACTGAGCTCGCGGGGTATCTGTCCGAGCAACATGCCCGGGCCTATCCCTGCCGTTTCGGTGCGACCGGGGAATATAATGATCAGATTGGTGCCCAGCGAGGAAAATTGATTGACCACATAGCGGCGCGCGCCCTCGCCCAGTGCGGTCAACACCACAACTGACGCCACGCCTATGGACATCGCCAGGATCATCAGTAAGGTGCGCGTGCGGCTGCCGCGCAGACTAGCGGCGGCAAACTGCACGACATCGATGAATTTCACTGGTCGTCATTCCCGCGTAGGCGGGAACCCAGTTCATCCGTGATCTTCCCGTCCACCATATGCAACTGCCGTCGGGCGCGTCCGCCTACGGCGGGGTCGTGGGTGACGACGATCAGCGCGACATTTTGTTCGACCAGTTTTTCGAGCAGATTGATAACCTCCTTGCCGGTAGTTTGGTCGAGGTTGCCGGTGGGTTCGTCGGCCAGCAGCACGGCAGGATGCATGCTGGTGGCGCGGGCAATGGCCACGCGTTGCCGTTGCCCGCCGGAAAGCTGATCCGGTCGGTGATCCGCTCTGTCAGTCAGGCCGTAATTTTCCAGCAGCTCCGTGACACGCGCCCTGCGTTCGGCAGGAGGAATGCCTGCCAGTATCAGCGGCAGTTCGATGTTCATCGCGGCACTCAGGCGCGGTACCAGATGAAAGGACTGGAATACAAAGCCAATTTTCTCGCTGCGAACTTTGGCCTGTTGTTGGTCATCCAGGTCGGTGACGTTGCCGCCATCCAGACGGTAGATGCCGGAACTCGGCCTGTCCAGCAGGCCGATCAGGTTAAGCAGGGTGGATTTACCCGACCCGGATGGCCCCATGATGGAAACATAATCGCCCGCCGCGATGTTCAGCTTGATGTCGCGCAGTGCGGCGACCTGTTGATCGCCCACTTGAAAGCTGCGGCTGACTTTGCTCAACGCTATCATGCAATCGTCGCTCCTGTGTGGATTCGTAGATTCGTAGGGTGGGCAGATTCTGCCCACCTTCCTTTCGTTGCGGTTATCTGCGTGGGCATGAGATGCCCACCCTACCTGGTTGTATCATTTTGCGGGTTTGCCGGTTTCCGGCTGAACTTTCATGCCCGCTTTCACGCCCTCCTGATCCAGCGACAGCACGATCTGCTCGCCTTGTTTCAGGCCGGAGGTGATCTCAGTCTGATTCCAGTTGGCAAGTCCGGTGGTGACGGTGCGTTCTTCGAGTACGCCGTTGGCTTTGTACAACAGTACCTTTTTGCCTTCCAGCAGGGTCTGGGTCGGGATGCGCAGCACGTTTTCATGGCGGGTATGGATGATTTCCACATCCGCGCTGTAGCCTACCAGCAGGTTCTCGGCGCTAGGAGATTCGATGAAATCCACTTCTACTTCCACGGTGCGCGCCTGTTTTTCCAACTCCAGCACATAGGGGGCGACGCGTTTGACGCGGCCCGCGTAGGTTTTACCCTTGATCGCATCCAGCGTGATGCGGCTCACTTGACCTGCCTTGATATTGGCCGCATCTACCTCATCTATCGGTGCGCTGACGAACAGGCAGCGGTCGTCTATCAGGTCTATCGCGGGCGGAGTGGGGATGCCGGGCGGGGAAGGCGTGGCATATTCGCCCAGTTCGCCGCTGATGTCGGCCACGATGCCGTCAAACGGCGCGCGCAATACCATGCGATCCAGACCGGCGCGTGCGGCGGCAATGCGCGACTTGCTTTGTGCGATCTGACTGCGGGCGGCCTCGCATCCGGCACGCGCCACCCTGGCGGCTGACGTGCGCTGATCCAGTCCTTCAACAGAAATAAAACCTTTAGCCTGTAACTGACGGGCGCGGTCGGCTTCTTTTTCCGCCAGATCCGCCTGTAGGCAGGCCTGTTTTGCCTGACTCTGTGTCGTGCTGAGTTGTTGCTGTGCCAGACTGGCCTGTGCCTGCAAGTCGTTGTCCCATAATTCCAGCAAGATCTGGTCTGCCTTCACATGCTCCCCCTTCTTGACCAGCAGGCGTGCGATCTGTCCGCCTGACGGGGAAGATAACTTGGCACGGCGACAGGCTTTGACCGTTCCGGCGCGGGTATTGCTGACGGTCGCTTCTACCGTACCGAATTCGACTTTGGTCAGTTGCACACGAAGCGGTTCGTCACGCGTGAAATACCAGGCTGCGACGATCAATAGCATCAGAACAATGAAATAAGGGAGATATTTCAGGAGGCGATTGCGTGCAGGGGGAGATGTGGTGTCCATGCAGATTCCTCGAATGGATGGTGCTGGAGAGAGGAATCGAACCTCCGACCTACGCGTTACGAGTGCGTTGCTCTACCAACTGAGCTACTCCAGCAAAATACCCGGGGGATTATAGTGGACAGGTCGTGGCTATAGCCAGCGATATTCGTCCATGGGCAAGGGTTGTGGCTCGCCTTCGATCTCGTTGAGCAGCAGTTCTGCGCAGGCCAGCGACATGGTGACGCCGTAGCGGAAGTGCCCGCAATTCGCATACAGATTGGTCAGATGTGGATGGCATCCGAGGGTGGGTATATTGTCTTTTGAACCGGGACGCAGCCCCGCCCAGTGCCGGACCGGAGGATGGTTCTGCCAGTCCGGGAACAGTGCATGAACGCGTTGCAACAGTTCCTCGCGTGCAGCTGGCGTGGTGGACTTATCGAATCCGACATCTTCCAGCGTACTGCCAACCAGTACATGACCATCGCGGCGCGGGATGAAATACAGGCTGCCCTGAAGCAGAATCTGGCTGAAGGGCGGCGCATCGAATTTGAACAACAATATTTGTCCGCGTATCGGACTTACGTCCATGTTCAGTGCATGTTCGCCCAGCAGGGTCTTGCTCCATGCGCCTGCCGCGACGATGTAGGCGTCCGCGCTAAGCCTGCCTTGTGATGTTTGCAGTCCGGCAACCCGCTCACCTGCAATGTTAAAGCTTTGCACTTCATGTTGTTCGAGGATCACGCCGCCCAACATTTCCACTCGCCTGTGCAGCGCGCGCAATAAGCGCGGATTGCGTACCTGGCCGATTTCCGGCATGAACAGGCCATAGTCTGACCAGCCGGGCAAATAGTCACCTAACACGACGTGCTGCAATTCAACCTGATGTTGCGCACACCATGGTGTGGCGCGCTCGTCCTGAAAGGGGGGGAGCAGCAACATGCCGCTGCGCTGGTATTCGGGATCTATGCCGGTGGTGGCGTGCAGTAGGGCGGCTGCCTGATCGAACATACCCATGCTGCGCTGCGTCAGGCGGGTGACGGATTCCTGATAATCCCATGAGCATAAGGGCGACATGATGCCGCCGCCCGCCCATGAAGCTTCCTGACCCGCCGCGCCGCGCTCCAGCAGCGTGACGCGATAACCCGCCTGCAGCAAAGCCAGCGCGCTGGTCAGCCCGACCGCGCCGCCTCCGATGATCAGGAAGTCTGTTTGCATGTCAGGTTTGCAGCGCTTTGGGCAACGGAAAGACGACGTTTTCGGTGATGCCCTGCAATTCACTGACCTGACCAGCGCCCAGTTCCTGCAAACGCGCGACTACGCCCTGCACCAGCACTTCCGGTGCGGAGGCGCCCGCGCTGACACCGATATGCTGTTTGCCGGTAAACCATTCCGGCTGTAAGCCGCTGGCGTCATCCACCAGGTAGGCCGGTACGCCGACATTTGCCGCGACTTCGCGCAGGCGGTTGGAATTCGAGCTGTTTGGCGAGCCGACCACGACGACGACATCGCATTGCTGAACCAGCAGCTTGACTGCATCCTGGCGGTTCTGCGTGGCGTAGCAGATGTCGTCCTTCTTAGGGCCGGTAATGAAGGGGAAACGATTTTTCAGCGCGCTGATGATGAGGCTGGCATCGTCCACCGACAGCGTGGTCTGCGTCACATAGGCTAGATTTTGTTCGTTTTGTACCTGCAATCCGGCGACCTGCTCGGGCGATTCCACCAGATACATGCCGCCCACGCTTTGGCCCATCGTGCCTTCCACTTCGGGATGACCCTTGTGGCCGATCATGATGATTTCTTTGTCCTGATCGCGCAGACGCGACACTTCGATATGTACCTTGGTGACCAGCGGGCAGGTTGCGTCGAATACGGTTAACCCACGTTGCTCCGCCTCGCGGCGCACTGCCTGCGACACACCATGCGCGCTGAAGATCAGGATGCTGCCGGGTGGGACATCGGCCAGGTCTTCGATGAAGATGGCGCCCTTGTTGCGCAGGTTATCCACCACGAAGCGGTTGTGCACCACTTCGTGTCGCACGTAGACTGGTGCACCGTGCATGCTCAGTGCGCGTTCCACGATCTCGATGGCGCGGTCCACCCCGGCACAGAAGCCGCGCGGGTTAGCTAACAGTAGATCCATGCTTTTTCTCCATAAAGCTTTCCCAGATAAGCAGGAATGCGCCGCAGGTAATCGCGGAATCGGCCACATTGAAGGCCGGGAAATAATGTTCATTCCAGTGAAACAACAGGAAATCGATCACATAACCGTAGGCGACACGGTCTATCAGGTTGCCGAGTGCGCCGCCCAGTATCAGGCTCAACGCCAGTGCGAACAGCGTTTCGCTGGCATGTTTGCGCAACAGCCAGGTGATCGCAATCGAGGCGACGACGGCGATGGCGCTGAACAGCCAGCGCTGCATGCCGCCCGCGTCGCTTAAGAAACTGAACGCCGCACCGGGATTATGCACGAGTGTCAGACTGAATATCTGGAGCAGTGGCAGGTTCTCGCCGTAAGAAAAACTATTAATAATCAATAATTTACTTATTTGATCCAGAACGATGACCAGCGCGGAAAGAGTTAGCCAGCGAAACATGCGTAACCTCCCGTCGTCATTCCGGCGCAGGCCGGAATCCAGCTCAATAAGGAGTACCCGCGCAGCGGGACAAATCCTTGGCCTTGTCCGCTGCGCGGAGTTATTAAATCGCTGGATTCCGGCCTGCGCCGGAATGACTGCTTATGCATAAGTGCGCGCCTCGCCATCACCAAACAGATTGCTCACGCAGCGGCCGCACAAGGTTGGATGTTGCGCATCCAATCCGATATCTTCACGGTAATGCCAGCAGCGTTCGCATTTACCATGGAGGCTGGCGGCCACATCAACGCGTTGTTCTTCCTTGCTGGCGACGCGATGTACTGTGGCGCGTGAGGTGATGAACACCAGGCGCAGATCGGAACCCAGACGCGACAGTATTTCGTAGTCTTCGCCTGCGGCAAACACATCCACTTCGGCAGCCAGCGCCGAACCTATCAGACCGGCGCTGCGTGCTTCTTCCAGTTGTTTGTTGACACGGGCGCGCCAGGATTCAATTTTCAGCCAGTCGCTGATGACCTCAGCTCCGAGTTGCGCATCGGGCAGTTCATGCCATGCGCCTTCGAATACGCTTATCTCATCGGAGCCGTTCAATATCGCCCAGGTTTCTTCGCCTGTGAAGCTCAAGATAGGTGCGATCAAACGCGTCAGGGTGTGGGTGATCTGATAAAGCGCGTTCTGAGCGGAACGGCGTGCGCGGGAATTTTCGCCTGCGGTGTACAAGCGATCTTTCAGTATGTCCAGATAGAAACCGCCCAGAGTTTCCGAACAGAACCCCATCAGCTTTTGCACCGCCAGATGAAATTCATAGCGATCGTAATCGGCACGCACCTCGTCCTGCAAACGCCGGGTCAGATACAGCGCATAACGGTCTATTTCCAGCCACTCTTCGACAGGCTGGGCATCGCGTTGTACATCGAAATCGGAGATGTTCGCCAGCAGGAACTTCAGGGTGTTGCGGATGCGGCGATAGCTTTCCACGACGCGCTTGAGAATCTCGTCCGAGATGGTTAACTCGCCGGAGTAATCAGTCGAAGCCGTCCACAGGCGCAGGATGTCTGCACCCAGCGTGTCGAAGATTTTCTGCGGTGCGATCACGTTGCCCTTGGACTTGGACATCTTGTGGCCGTGGCCGTCCACCACGAAACCATGCGTGAGCAGCGCCTTGAAGGGGGCGCGGTCGTTGATCGCACAACCAGTCAGCAGGGAGGACTGAAACCAGCCCCTGTGCTGGTCGGAACCCTCCAGATACAGGTCGGCAGGTGAATTCAACTCAGTGCGTCTTCGCAACACAGAGGCGTGCGTGACGCCGGAATCAAACCACACATCCAGCGTGTGGGTGAGTTTCTGGTAGTGCTGCGCGTCATTGCCGATCAGATCGACCGAATTCAGGCTGAACCAGGCTTCGATGCCATGCTGTTCGACGCGCAGCGCAACCTGTTCCAGCAGTTCAGCAGTGCGCGGATGCAACTCGCCGGTTTCGCGGTGCACGAAGAACGGCATCGGCACGCCCCAGTTGCGCTGGCGCGATACGCACCAGTCGGGTCGGTTTTTGATCATGGCTTCCAGGCGCGCACGTCCCCATGCAGGGAAAAAGGCGGTTTCATCCACGGCCTTGTTGGCCAGCTCGCGCAGGGTGGCATCGCTGCCATGTGCCTGCTGCCCCATGCCGATAAACCATTGCGGGGTGGAACGGAAAATGATCGGGGTCTTGTGACGCCAGCAATGCGGATAGCTGTGCTGTACCTTCTTCAAACACAATAGATGTCCGCTGGCTTCGAGTGCGTGCAACACGATGTCGTTGGCTTTCCAGACAAACACGCCCGCCAGCGCGACTTCACCCACGGCGGGTACGGAGGCCAGGAACTTGCCGTCGTCGCCCACTGGATTATCTGTGGGCAGGCCGTATTTTTGCCCGACAAAGTAATCGTCCAGGCCGTGCGCGGGTGCGGTGTGCACCAGTCCGGTACCGGCTTCCAGCGTTACATGGTCGCCGCAGATCAGAGGCACGATGCGATCCTGAAACGGGTGTTGCAGCGGCAACAGGTCGAGCGCAGCGCCCTTGCAGGTGCCCACGGTTTCGCCGCTCAACTGATAGCGTTCCAGACAGCCCGCAACCAGGTCGCTTGCCAGCAGCAGATAGCCCTTTTCGGTTTTGACCAGGCTGTATTCGAAATCGGGGTGCATGCTCACCGCCTGATTGGCGGGCAGAGTCCACGGTGTGGTGGTCCAGATCACCGCAGATACCTTGGCCGAACCCGGCAGCGACACGCCGAAGGCTTTGGCCAATCCGGCCGGGTCTTTCAGCTCGAATCCCACGTCGATTGCGCTTGATGTCTTGTCCTCGTATTCCACTTCCGCCTCGGCCAGCGCGGACTGGCAATCCAGACACCAGTTCACCGGCTTGTAGCCCTGGTACAGATAGCCGTTTTGCTGAATCTGACCGATAGCGCGAATGATGTCGGCTTCGGTCCTGAAATCCATGGTCAGATAAGGATGATCCCAGTCGCCCAGTACGCCCAGGCGGATAAAATCTTTCTTCTGTCGTTCGACTTGTTCAGCCGCGTAGGCGCGACACAGTTCGCGGAACTGCGCCGGTGGGATTGCCTTGCCGTGCTTCTTTTCGACCATCAACTCGATCGGCAGGCCGTGGCAATCCCAGCCCGGTACGTAGGGCGCATCAAAGCCGGAGAGCGTTTTGCTCTTGATAATGATGTCCTTGAGTATTTTGTTCACCGCATGGCCGATGTGGATGTCGCCGTTTGCATAGGGCGGCCCGTCGTGCAGGATGAATTTGGGCAGGCCCGTTTTGGCTGCGCGTATCTTCTGATAGCGTTGTTGCGCCTGCCAGCTTGCCAGCATTTGCGGCTCGCGTTTTGCCATGTCGCCGCGCATCGGAAAAGCGCTGTCCGGCAGGTTGAGTGTCTTCTTGTAATCAGTCATGTTGTTCGAACCATTTTTTTGCATTTTCTACATCCAACGCGATTTGCCGCGTCAGTGTCTCCAGATCCGGGTATTTCTCTTCATCGCGTAATTTTTGCAGAAATTCCACGCGTAAATGTTTGCCATAAATTTGCTGTGCAAATTCGAACAGATGCACTTCCAGAACCGGCCTGGCATCCTGTTTGACAGTGGGCCGCACGCCGAGGCTGGACACGCCCTGCAACACGCCGAACGTTTCGGCATGCACCTGCACGACGTAAATGCCTGACAGCGGCGGGCGGTTGTGCTTCAACTGAATGTTGGCAGTCGGAAAGCCGAGCTTGCGTCCCACGCCGTCGCCATGCACGACCCGCCCCGATATGCTGTAGTGTCGTCCCAGATAATGCTGCGCAGTGCGCAACTGTCCGGCAGCCAGAGAGGTGCGTACTACCGTGCTGGAGATGCGTACCCCCTCATGCATCACCGAGTGGACTGCCTGCGCTGCGAAACCCTGCTGAGCGCTGATTTTTTCCAGCAGTGCGAAATCGCCGGAGCGCCCGCTGCCGAAGTGAAAGTCATCGCCTATCAGTATGAATTTCGCCGACAGTTTTTCATGCAATACATGAACAAAATCCGTTGCACTCATCTGCGCAAACCGGGCGTTGAAGCGGCATACATGTACGCGGTCTATCCCCAGTTCGGTAAATAATTCCAGCTTTTCGCGCAGGCTGGAGAGGCGGGCCGGTGCCGTTTGCGGCGCAAAAAATTCGCGCGGGTGCGGCTCAAAAATCACCACGGCGGTCCGCAGTCCGCGCGCCTGCGCCGCTGTCTTCAGTTCATTCAGCAAGGCTTGATGACCCAGGTGCACCCCATCGAAATTACCGATAGTGAGGGCGACAGGCTGGGTATCAGGGGAATAGAGTCCACGTAGTATCTGCATAGCGGCGGAATTATACCGTGAGATGGCGCGTTAGCGTGCCCGAGTGTTGTGATTGGGTATCTGAAAGTCTATTTTACCGGGTGACTGCCAGGGAGACGGGATGGAGGCATCCATCCTGTCTCCTTAACGCTTCAGTTTTGAGAATGCTGCGGCCATTGCGTTCGACGCGACGGGTTTGGCTGCGCGGGTTGCAGCCGGAACGCTGGTCTGCGCGTGCTTGTCACGCGGTCTCTGTGCGTCTCCGGGGCGATTGTTGGCTTGAGCTGCGCTATCGGCAAGGCGCATGGTCAGCGCGATGCGGCGGCGTTGAGCGTCCACTTCCAGCACCTTGACCTTGACGATCTGCCCGGCCTTGACCACGCTGTGCGGGTCTTTAACGTAGGTGTTGGACAGCGCAGAAATATGTACCAGTCCGTCCTGATGTACGCCGATATCGACGAACGCGCCGAAGGCGGCGACGTTGGTGACTACGCCCTCCAGTATCATGTCCGGCTTCAGGTCGGAGAGTTGCTCCACGCCTTCCTTGAAAGTCGCGGTGGTGAATTCGGGGCGCGGGTCGCGGCCGGGTTTTTCCAGTTCCTTGAGGATGTCGCTGATGGTGGGCAGGCCGAACTGTTCGTTCACGTAGCTTGCCGGATTCAGTGATTTGAGCAGGCTGGCGTTGCCGATCACCGTTTTGATGTCCTGCTTGATGTCGGCGAGGATGCGCTTCACCAGCGGGTAGGATTCAGGATGCACGGTCGAGGCGTCCAGCGGGTTGTCTCCCCCCATGATGCGCAGGAATCCTGCTGCCTGCTCAAATGCCTTCTTGCCCAGACGCGGCACGTCCAGCAAGCCTTGCCGGGTGGCGAATCTTCCCTGCTGGTCACGGTAGGCGACGATGTTCTGCGCCACCGTGCTGTTCAGCCCTGAAACCCGTGCCAGCAGCGGGGCGGAGGCGGTATTTACATCCACGCCCACGGCGTTTACGCAGTCTTCCACCACTGCATCCAGCGAACGCGCTAACTGCGTCTGGCCGACATCGTGCTGGTACTGGCCTACGCCTATGGATTTCGGGTCTATTTTGACCAGTTCGGCCAGCGGGTCTTGCAAGCGGCGGGCGATGGACACCGCGCCGCGCAAGCTGACATCCAGATCGGGCAATTCTTTTGAGGCATATTCAGAGGCGGAATACACTGACGCGCCCGCCTCGGACACCACCACATTGATGAGTTTTAGTTCGGGGCGCAGCTTCATCAGATCGAGTGCCAGTTTGTCGGTCTCGCGCGAAGCCGTGCCGTTGCCGATGGCAATCACCGCGACGCGGTGCTTCTCGGCTAACTTTGCCAGCGTGTGCAGCGACCCGTCCCAGTCATTGCGCGGCTGGTGTGGATAGATCACGGCGGTATCCACCACACGGCCGGTTTCATCCACCACCGCGACTTTGACGCCGGTGCGGATGCCGGGGTCCAGCCCCATCGTGGCACGCGGCCCGGCGGGTGCGGCCAGCAACAGGTCTTTCAGATTGCGGGCGAACACGTTGATCGCGTCGAGATCGGCTTTTGCACGCAGTGCGCCCATCAGTTCAGTCTCCAGATGCAGAAAACTCTTCACCCGCCATGTGTAGCGCACCGTTTCGGAAAGCCATTGATCGGCGGGACGGCCCAGTTGTTTGATGCCGAAACGCGCCGCGATGCGTGCCTCGCAAGGGTTGTGCGGCGCGGTCATCGCCGGTTTCTCGGCTTCCGTATCCAGACGCAGTTGCACGGTGAGCAGTTCCTCGCGGCGACCGCGCAGGATGGCCAGCGTGCGGTGCGAGGGGATGGTTTTCAGTGATTCGGAATAATCGAAATAGTCGGCGTATTTGGCCGCCGCATTTTTCTTTTCCTCGATGACTTTGGACTCCACTACGCCGTGGTCCTGCACATATTCGCGCAGGATTTGCAGCAGACCGGCGTCTTCCGCGAAGCGTTCCATCAATATCTGCCGCGCGCCATCCAGCGCGGCTTTGGTATCCGACACGCCGGGGTTGTCGCCCTGCTCGGTGGTGAAGGGCGCTTTCAGATACCTGGCCGCTTCCTGTTCCGGATTTAATGACGGGTTGGCAAGCAGCGCATCGGCAAGCGGTGCCAGACCTGCTTCCAGTGCGATCTGCGCCTTCGTTCTGCGCTTGAGCTTGTAGGGTAGATACAAATCTTCCAGCAGCGTCTTGTCCGCCGCATGACTGATCGCATCCAGCAGTTCGGGCGTCATCTTGTTCTGCTCGACAATTGCCGCGATGATGGTCGCGCGCCGCGCTTCCAGTTCGCGCAGATAGCCTAAGCGTTCTTCCAGCAGACGCAACTGAATATCATCCAGTCCGCTGGTCGCTTCCTTGCGATAGCGCGAGATAAACGGCACGGTCGCACCCTCGTCGAGCAACGTGACGGCGGCGGCGACCTGGGCGGGTTTTGCCGCGAGTTCTGAGGCTAGGCGTTGTTCTATGGTTGGCAGCATGTTCTGTCCGGCATTGAATCGGCCTCACAGAGGCCGATGGTGATTTATACGAGGGGCGGATTATGCCAAGTTGGGCGGGATGCGGGAAGGGAATTGCGTTTTGTACGCACGCTGTTTAGCGTGGCACGAACAACGCAGGGCTAACACCGAAGAACTTGCCCAATTTGCCCGCTAAAGTTGCGCTGACTTTTCTTTTTCCCGCCAAAATCGCTGACAGGTTGCTCTGCACCACCACGGCGGATAAATCTTCCTGCTTCAAACTGCGCGCCTCCATCAAAAAACGCAGTGCGTCCTTGGGGGAGGCAGACTCGATGGCGTGATGTTCTTGTTCATACTTTTCAATCATCTCGCTCACCAAATCAAGCAGGCTGGAAAGCGGGTGGTCTTCATTATCGCCAGCGGCATCCAACAATGAATTCATCAGTACCGTCATGCGCCCATAGCTCGCTTCGTCATGGATGGGGCGAAGATGCGCCATCGTATCGAACGCCTGCCATGAAGATTGGATGGCGCTAATATCAAATTGAGTTGTGAGCATGATTAACAGCGCACCCTGCGTGAAGTTCGCTTGGGATGTGCGGTGAGTACCTGCGTTTCCTGCGCAAAAGCCAGCATACTTGCCAACGCCTTGTTGACCGCTTCAGAAGTAGGAAATGCCTTCTGAATTTCTGGCTGCAAGATAACGACATTGCTGCCTTGGCTAACGTGCTTGAGATACTTGCCCCGCACTCCCACGCCGAGCTGTTCGTGTTTCAGTTCTGGGATGTCTTGATCAGATTTCGTTGTAGATGTTTTTTTCATATCGTGTCGCCTTTCGCGCGCTGATGATTCGAACTTGATTGCGACGTTCCGTGTGAACCACCACCAGCAGTCGCCCCTTATTTGAAATGCCGTAAGTACGGCTTCGATCTTCGGTTTTAAAGTGATCCGTGTATGCAAAAGTCAAAGCCATCTCATCCGCAAACACCGTGACCGCTTCGTCAAATGAGACACCATGTTTCTGAATGTTGCTTGCAGCTTTGTGATCATCCCGCTCAAATTTGAACATGCGGTTTGCCTTATGCTCTTAAATTAAAAGGGTGTAGAGTTTGCCAGTATTTATGGTGCTCGCAGCTTAGACGTTAATTTTAATTAAATAAATCAACTGACTGGTGGTTTTTCCCCCGTTGCTGGGCGGTGATGGTGTTTGCTTCTATGTCGAGCGCCTGATCGAATTTCCTTGTCGAACACGTCATGTTTAGCACTAGTCTTTACTCTTAAAACATCTCTATATGCGGGATGGATTTCCCAGTTCAACCCATCATCTAAGGGATTTGGAAAATACTAAAATACCACTTATAATATTTGCATACTGCAAAAACGGAGGTGCTGCGTATGAAGACAACGACCTTGGCACAAAATGGTGTGTCGGTGGAAATGGTGGGCTTGATTTCGCATTTGGTTGACTTGATTTCTTGGCCCGAGCGACGGCGTGCGATGGGCGAGGTAACGCTGTTGCTGCTGGATGGCAAGCATCGTATTGCCGAGAATGTGTTTGGCTGGAGCAGGTCCGCTGTTGAAGTCGGCATCAATGAATTTCAAACCGGCATTGCGTGCGTGAACAACATATCCGCGCGGCTCAAGCCCAAGACAGAAGAGAAGAATCCAAAACTGCTGGCCGAAATACACGCCATCATGGAACCCAAAAGTGAAAGTGAATCCAGTCTGCGCACAACCTTGCTGTATACGAACATGACAGCGAAGGCAGTATACGATGCTCTTGTGGAGAAGGGATGGTCAGCCGAATCCTTGCCTACCGTGCGCACGATTTCCAACATCCTGAGCCGCCAGGATTACCGCTTGCGTACCGTGGCCAAGACCAAGGTTCAAAAAAAACCGCAGAAACTGACGCAATCTTTGAAAACGTCCGGCAGATAAATGCACTGGCAGACGCGGATACTGAAACCATGAGAATAAGCATAGACACAAAGGCGACCGTGCATGTTGGCGAATACTCCAGAGGCGGGCGTTCGCGTGGTATTGTGGCGGTCAAGGCATTGGATCATGATATGTGCACCAAAGAGAAGCTGGTGCCTGGCGGCATACTGGAGCCGGTCACCGGCAGATCTTTTTTATTTTTTGGCACCAACTACAAAACCAGCGATTTTATGGTTGACGGTATTTTGCTGTGGTGGGAAGAAAGAAAGCGGGAACTTTCCGGCCTGAAACATCTCGTCATTAACTTGGATAACGGGCCGGAATGCAACGGGCATCGCAGTCAATTTCTGCTTCGCATGACAGAGTTTGCCGACATGACAGGGCTTTGTGTGCGACTTGTTTACTACCCTCCCTATCACAGCAAATACAATGGAATTGAGCGATATTGGGCTGGGCTGGAGAAGTCATGGAACGGGTATCTGCTGAGCACTGTGGATACGGTATTAAATCGGGCCGGAAATTTTTTCTGGAAGGGAATGCGCACCGTGGCGAGACTGCTGGACGCGCCATATGAGAAAGGTGTAAAGGTTTGTGGCAACGAAAAAACAGAACTTGAACAGCGGCTGCAACGCTCCACTGTTTTAAACTGGTGGGATA
>JAUSAO010000025.1 GCA_030652475.1 Gallionella sp.
CGGTATCGCTACGCATTACCTTGCCAACTATCTTGGCTGGCGAAGAATGATCGATCCAGCTCATGGCTCCCTGTCTCCTCGCGCCGTTTTGTTTGCCGCGCTGGGTATGAGTGGAGTTCAACAATTAACAGTGACATAGCCAATAAAAATAATAAAGTTTATAACTTATTGTTTTTGAACGAAAAAATATTTCAAAAAAAGCCTAAAGTTTTTCAGAATGCGGCCGATAACGATTATAAGAGTGCCAGTTTGACCCCTCGCAAACAGCACTCGGCATTGGACCTCCAGCCCGCATCGCGGGCTGGAGGAACTTGCTTTTGTAGGCGATTTTCCTACAGGGTGTCATTCCAATGCCCTACAACAAAATTATCCTGCTTCTGATTTTATTCCCCTTGCCGTTCACGCAAAATGCAACTGTCGAATTTGGACGGTTAGTTTCAAGGCGTTAGTTTTTCAAATCGGATGACCAACGCTCTGGACACGCACATAAGGGAGCTGCTATGAACACCATACAATTGCAAGAAGGTATTCGCGATATCAACCTGACCTATCTGATGCTGGCTCAGCAAATGATCAAGCAGGATAAATCAGCTGCAATTTTTCGTCTGGGCCTGAGTCAGGATCTGGTCGATTTGATTGGCGGGCTGACTCCCGCGCAAATCATCAAGATGGCGAGTGCCAATATGCTGCTGTGCGGCTTCCGTTTTGACGAGAATATATTGCTCAATATGGTCACTGATTACAGTAAAAGCCGCATGATGTCGCAAGCACACGCGGCGATCATGATGTCGTCTCAGCCCGTCGCAGAGATGGTCTAGCCAGGAGGCTGCCGTGATAATCAAGACAGTAATAGGCGAAGCGCAGCAGGTCAAAATAGCCGTCGAATTGATTGAAATGGGTGCGCGCCTGCAGGTGCTGCAAGAAGAAACCACGCTCAGTCGTGAGCGTTTGCTCAAGTTGTACAAGGAAGTCAAGGGCGAGTCGCCTTCCAAGGGTATGTTGCCCTATTCAACCGACTGGTTTATCAGTTGGCAGCCCAATATCCATTCATCCCTGTTCATGGGAATACATCAGTTCCTGATCAAAAATGCGGGGATTGATGGGGTGCAAGCGTTGATTACTGCTTATCGGCTGTATCTGGATCAGGTGCAAGGCCTGGAAGGCGGAGAGGCGGTATTGAGTATTACCCGTGCCTGGTTTCTGGTGCGTTTTTTCAATGCGAGAATGATGCAGCTGGTTCCTTGTCGGGATTGCGGCGGACATTTTGTCGCGCATACCAATGAACTACACGCTAATTACGTGTGTGGTATCTGTCATCCGCCTGCGCGCGCCGGTAAAACCAATGTCAAAGCCAAGCCTGCCCGGCAGGATGTGTCGCTAGGCGTATAAAACAGCCGGGAAAGCCATCAACCCAAATAATCCATTAGCGTCGTCATTGATAAGACAACTGATAAAACCACTCAATTCTGGCTAAGGGCTAAAGCCCAAGTCATCATTGATAGCCATTCGACTAAGCCAGCACACCCTAAAGGGTACAAGAGCTGGCAAG
>JAUSAO010000045.1 GCA_030652475.1 Gallionella sp.
CAGCGAGTAACACGCCTCAGCGCACCGCCACAGTCAGAGAGATATTTCCATAACAAGGTTCACAGCAGCACTGCCGGGCTCGTCCAACAAACGGTTCAGATCGCGGCTCGCTTCGCGATCACGATCTAACCTTACTCGTTATGCGTTTGTTGGAGCAGGCGAGATAGCTCTGCGAAGAACTCATTGCGATGAGAAATTCCGTTGCCGTTCAAGCGGTGATCCGATTCCGGGTAAACCTTGAGGATGAGATTGTTTTTACCCGCCTCTTTGAATTTCGATTCCAAAAGAAGAACAGATTCAACGGGAACACTCTCATCTTTTTCGCCGATGCCGACGATGATAGGAATGTTCAGTTTGAGGAAGTCAGGTAGCGGGTCAATGTCCATAATATCTGACCACCAACGATAGGGGTTGCCGTACCAATCTTTTTCGATGCTGCGAGGATCAGCGGAAATCTTCTTCCAGCCCGACTCGACATCGAACAATATGGCACCGCGCTGCTTGAGAGTGGCGAGCGATTTACGCATTGAGTTGCCGCCGCTGCCGATGATTGCAAGATGGGTAATTGCGGGAGACAGCCAGGCAACCTTGGTTGCCGTCAACGCACCTTCCGAGACGCCCACCAAAACAACATTTTTGAACTTGGGCGCGTCGGAGCCTAATTGTGCCGCAATGAACTCTGAATAGTCGGCGACCCATTGCTCTGGGTTGTTTGCGAGATGAAATTCCCAGCCACAGTCCAGTAGGCCGATAGAGCGATCAGGCACAAATCGCTTGTTGAGAACGAAAACACGAGCACTGACCGTGAGTCCGCTGACGTAACCGGGCATCACGGACTTCCAACTGGGGCAGCCTGTCCCACCATAGAAAAAAATTGCGGTATCTGGCTGCGAAGTGTTACCGGCTGTGAATGAGTAGTAAATGCTTGAACCGCCGTCCTTGTACTGAAAGGAAAGGGGAGGAGGCGCTTCGCTGCTGTACATGTGGGCGGTGCGCTGAATGGTCGTGCAGCCGGACAGAGCAAAAACAAGCGAGAACACAAAGAGGCTGAGAATACGCATAGGTTTAGTGATTGCGAGACGCATAAAGTAAAGTAGACACCCTAAAAAATGTCATGAAAAGCACCTTCAAGGTGTATATTCTGGAAACGGCCATGTAGTACCTTGTATTGATTGGATGTAAAAATTTCGCACACCCTAATCTTTTAGATAAAAACGACATGACACCCTCTCCCAAGTTGCTCGATCAAGTTCACGATAAATTGCGCGTGAAGCACTATGCCATACGCACCGAGCAAACTTATGCGGAATGGATTAAACGTTATATTTTGTTCCATGACAAGCGACAACTGTGTTTTACCGGTTTGTTAAGCGGGCGCGGGCGTGGCACAATCACGGCCTGCACAACGCTCAAATTTCAAATTCATGCTGAGTTACCGCCATGCCTTTCACGCCGGCAATCATGCCGATGTGCTGAAACACTTCATCGAGGTTCAATTGCTGCGCTATCTCGCGCAAAAGGATAAACCGTTCTGGTATATAGACACGCATGCCGGTGCGGGTTGCTATGCGCTGGACAGCGGCTATGCCACGCAGAATGCGGAGTATGAAAGCGGTATTGCGCGCTTGTGGGAACGCGAGGATTTGCCTGTTCCCCTGGCAGACTATGTGGCGCTGGTTAAAGCCATCAACCCCGACGGGCAGATGAGACTGTATCCCGGCTCGCCGCTGGTGGCATCGGAGCTGTTGCGGGATGGGGACAAAATGCGCTTGTTCGAATTGCACCCGACCGACAGTGACATTCTGCATGAGAATTTTGCCGGATACGGAACACAGGTTTTGATGCAGACCGCCGATGGTTTTAGCGCGCTGAAAGCCTTGCTGCCACCGCCACCGCGCCGCGCACTGGTGCTGATCGACCCGCCCTATGAAGATAAACAGGATTACCAGCGCGTGATAACGGCGTTGCGCGAGGGTTTGAAGCGTTTCGCCAGCGGCGTTTACGCGGTATGGTATCCGCAGTTGCAGCGCAGCGAGGCGCGTCAGTTGCCCGAACAGCTCAAACAATTACCGGTGAAAAGCTGGCTGCATGTCGCGCTTAGTGTGCAAGGACTCAGCGAAGAGGGTTTCGGCATGTACGGCAGCGGCATGTTCGTGCTCAATCCGCCGTGGAATCTGCATGGCATATTGCAGCAGGTAATGCCGTATCTGGCCGAACATCTGGGGCAGGACGCGGAAGCCGGATTTACGCTGGAGTATCAGGAAAATTAGTCATGAATTCGTACGCTCCATCTGATTTATAAAATTTTAGTGAGCAACGCTATGACTACATTACATAAATGGAATTTCTTCAGGGCAGGTGGTTTCGATCAGGTGCAGCTTGATAGCGGTGCGGATTTGCTCGCACTCAAGGATCTGGATCAGAAGCTGTGGGTCGCCCTGAGCTGTCCGACGCGCGGCATCGAGTTCGACACCCGCACGCTGGATATGATAGATAGCGATAAGGATGCGCATGTGCGCGTCAATGAAGTACTGGCGGCCATCGCCTGGGCGGGCGGCTTGCTGAAGAATGCGGATTTGCTGGTCAAGGGCGGGGATAGTCTGGCGCTGGATGCGATCGATGACAGCAGCGATGAGGGTAAGCAGTTGTATGCCTCCGCATCGCATATTCTCAAGAGTCTGGGCAAGCCGGATGCGGCGGTGATTACGCTGTCGGATATGGCAGACATCGAGCAGTTCGTGGCGCATCAGGAATTTAACGGTGACGGTGTGATAGGCGCGAAGCAGGTTGGTGATGCCATTTTGAGTGAGCTGATCGAACTGATCATTAAATGCAGCGGTTCACAGCTGGATATGGGTGGGGAAGCAGGCATCAACGAGGCGATTGCGGAGAAATTCTTCGCTGAGGCCAATGCCTACGCGGATTGGTATGCTGCGGGAGAACAGGATACGGCGGCCTTGTTTATGGGGGATAAAACGCTGGAAGCGGCTGCGGCGTTCCATGCGGTAAACGACAAGGTGGGCGACTATTTTACGCGTTGCCAGCTGGCCGCTTATGATCTGCGCGCCGCAGTGCCATTGAGCCGTTCAGCCGAAGATTACCAGCAACTCGCCGCACAAAGCCTGTCAGCACAAAGCATGGACGTGGCGAACTTCCCGCTGGCGACGGTGGAGGCGGATAAACCGCTGCCGCTGCTTACCGGGATCAATCCGGCTTGGCAGGCGAAGCTGGTCAGCTTGCGCGAACGGGTAATTGTTCCTCTGCTGGGCGTAAGGGATACGCTGAGTGCTTCGGAATGGGCATCGCTGTGCGAAAAATTCGCCGCGTTTGATGCATGGCAGGCCACCAAGCCGGCGACTGGCGTGGAGCAACTCGGCATCGCACAGCTGCGTGAAATACTTAGCAGTGGGCATCAGGCAGACATCGCTGTGCTGATCGCGCAGGACAAAATGGTCGAGGCTGAGGTCAAGGCGATTCATGCGGTGGAAAGATTGCTGCATTACAACCGTGATCTGTTCAAATTAGTGAACAACTTCGTCTCATTCCGTAATTTTTATACCGGCAGGGACAAGGCGATTTTTCAGATCGGCACGCTGTATCTGGATGGGCGTAGCTGTGAACTGTGCATCAAGGTCGAAGATGTGGCCAAGCACGCCGCTTTCGCGACATCCAGCGGCGTCTGTCTGGTGTATTGTGAATGCGTGCGCGGCGAGAAGAAGATGAATATTGCCGCCGCGTTTACCGCCGGTGATTCTGACTATCTGCTGGTCGGGCGTAACGGTGTTTTTTATGATCGTAATGGTCTAGACTGGGATGCCAATATTGTGCGCATCATAGATCACCCCATCAGTATCCGTCAGGCGTTCTGGACGCCTTACAAAAAACTGGTCAAGATGGTCAGCGAGGGCTTGCAGAAGCTGGCTGCCTCGAAGGCCAATGCGGCAGAGGGCAGTATGCTCAAGGCGGTGGAAGAGGGCGGCAAGTCTGCCGTCACGCCTCATGCCGAGCCGCCCAAGCCTTTCGATGTCGGTAAGTTTGCCGGTATTTTCGCCGCGATCGGTCTGTCCATTGGTGCCATCGGCGGCATATTGGCTTCGGTCGTGGGCGGCTTGATTAGTCTGAAATTCTGGCAGATACCGCTGGCGATGATCGGACTGATGTTGCTGATCTCCGGCCCGTTCATAGCGTTGGCCTGGTTCAAACTGAAGAAGCGCAGTCTTGCACCGATACTGGATGCCAACGGCTGGGCGATCAACGCCCGGGCGCGCATCAATATCCCTTTTGGTACTTCGCTGACCGGTCTGGCAGCGTTGCCTGAAGGTGCGAAACGTTCACTGTACGATCCGTTCGCGGACAAAAAACCGGTGTGGCCATACTATGCGGCGATCGCGCTGGTGATCTGCGTGCTGGCAGGGTTGTGGTATTTCGGCGTGTTCGGGCAAAAATGAGCAAAGCAGCGCTTGCCAGTTGTCTTGTCGAAACACTGCCATCCGGTTTGAGCGGGCTTTTTAATCCCTGGCGAGATCATTGTCCGCATGATACTGCCGATAACGGTCCGCAAGAAAAACTGAACAGGCTGGCACTGCATCTGGATTGCGATCCGGAATTTATTCTGGCCGGAGAAGCGCCCGGCTATGCGGGGTGCCGCTACAGCGGCATCGCCTTTACCAGCGAACGCTTGCTGGGCGAGGGGGCTATTCCTCGCATTCCGGCTACGCAGCACAGACTGTCAAACCGGCGTTTGCCCTTTTCCGAGCCGTCGGCCACGATAGTCTGGAAAACGCTGTACCGGCTCGGTATTGCAGAGCGTACGATACTCTGGAATGCATTACAGCTGCATCCGCATCGTCTGGATAACCTTTGGTCAAACAGGACACCCACGCCATCCGAAATCAGCCTGGGCGAGCCCGCCTTGCGGATTCTGGTTGACGCCTTTCCATTCGCTAAAATTATCGCGGTGGGCAAAAAATCGGAAGGGTTGCTGCACGGGATGGGTATTCCAACCGCAGGTTCGGTGCGGCATCCCGCCAATGGCGGCGCGACCGAATTTGCCGCAGGCTTAGAGGCGCTGATGTGAGTGTGCACCATGCTGACACTCTGAGCGAGGGAAAGTTTGATCCCAAGCCGATACTGGATAGCCTGCCGTTACTGCCGGGCGTGTATCGCTATTACGACAGTCGAGGGGCAGTGCTGTATGTCGGTAAGGCCAAACAGCTGAAAAAGCGGGTCTCTTCATATTTCCAGAAAAACAGTGTTTCACCGCGTATCCGTCTAATGGTGTCGCATATCGCACGCATCGAAACGACTGTGACCCGTTCGGAAGCCGAGGCGCTGCTGCTCGAAAACAACCTGATAAAATCCTTAAAACCACGCTATAACATATTGTTTAGAGATGATAAGTCTTATCCGTATATTGTGCTGACTGGGGAGCGCTTCCCCAGACTTACTTATTATCGCGGTACGCCCAATCGCCAACATCAATACTTCGGTCCTTATCCCAACTCATATGCTGCACGGGAAAGTATACAGCTGCTGCAGCGAATTTTTCGCATCCGCACCTGTGAAGACAGCGTGTTCAATAACCGCACGCGTCCCTGTCTGTTGCATCAAATCAACCGCTGTACCGCGCCTTGCGTCAATTTGATTTCCGAGCCGGATTACCAGAACGATATCCGTTGCGCCGTGCTGCTGCTGCAAGGTAAACATCAGGAAGTGGAGCGCACATTGCGCGAGGTGATGGAACAGGCGGCGGAGCAACAGCATTATGAACAGGCTGCCGTGCTGCGCGATCAGTTGCGCGCGCTGCATACCGTGCAGCAGAAGCAGTTCGTCGAATCGACGGGGGGCACGACGGATGCCGATATCATCGCACTGGCGATAATAGATGGTCTGGTGTGCGTGAATCTTGCGATGGTGCGTGGCGGGCGACATCTGGGTGACAAGAGTTTTTTCCCGGAACATGCCGAAGATATGGCTGCAGATGAGATCGTGCAGGCGTTTATCGCGCAGCATTATTTGAATCGCAGTGTGCCAGCGCTGCTGGTGGCGGAATGCGGCGATGTCACATTGGCGCAATTGCTCAGTGAGCAGGCCGGGCACACGGTACGTATCAGCACTGCGGCAGTCGGGGAACGCCGTCAGTGGCTGGAAATGGCGCGGCGTAACGCCGAACTGGCATTGCAGCAACGTCTGGCGCAACAGGGGGGGCAGCAGTTGCGTCTGGCGCGTTTGCGCGACTGGCTGGAGATGCCCGAATTGCAACGCATCGAATGTTTCGATATCAGCCACACCATGGGTGAGGCGACGGTGGCCTCTTGCGTGGTGTACGACAATCTCGACATGCGTTCTACGCAATATCGCCGCTATAACATCAGCGGCATTACGCCGGGGGACGATTATGCGGCGATGCGCCAGGCGCTGACGCGCCGTTACCAGAAGCTCTCAGAGGTGCATCAGGCTCTTGAGGCGGCTGAGGGAAGATCGGTGGTTGAGGGTGCGGCCGTGCGGCCTGATCTGATCCTGATAGACGGTGGTTTGGGGCAATTGCACATTGCGATGGAGGTTATGCAGGAATTAGGTCTGAATGACTTGTTGTTGGTGGGTGTGTCCAAGGGCGAAGCGCGCAAGGCGGGTTTGGAACAATTGATTTTCCCCGATGGCAGCGCGAAGCGCTTGCCCGCCGACGATCCCGCATTACATCTGATACAGCAGATACGCGATGAGGCGCACCGCTTCGCCATTACCGGGCACAGGGCACGTCGCGCCAAGGCGCGTACCGCATCCAGGCTGGAGGAGATCAGCGGGGTGGGCGATAAACGTCGGCGCAGCTTGCTGACCCACTTCGGCGGGCTGCGTGAAGTCATGCAGGCCAGCGTCGAACAGCTCACCCAGGTAGCAGGAATCAGTAAATCACTTGCTGAACATATTTATCAGCAGCTACACTGACGGCATGAATCTAAATATCCCAAATCTGCTTACCTGGTTGAGAATTCTGCTTATTCCGGTATTCGTCACGGCCTTTTACTTATCCGACAGCACCCTTAGTCCCCATTTGAAAAATCTGGTTGCAACCGGTGTGTTTATATTGGCCGCAGTCACCGACTGGCTGGATGGTTATCTGGCGCGCAAATGGAATCAGACCTCGGCTTTTGGTGCGTTCCTGGACCCGGTCGCGGACAAGTTGATGGTGGCTGCGGCCTTGATTCTGCTGGTCAAGCTGGGACGCGCCGATGCAGTCATTGCCTTCATTATCATCGGGCGTGAAATCACTATTTCCGCATTGCGCGAATGGATGGCCAAGATCGGCTCCAGCAAGAGTGTCGCTGTTTCCATGCTGGGGAAGATCAAGACGACCTTCCAGATGCTTGCCATTACCCTGCTGCTTTACCATGAGAATTGGTCAGGCATGGACACTCAGATGGTCGGTTCCGTGCTGTTATACATGGCCGCGCTGCTCACTTTGTGGTCCATGGGTTACTACCTGATGTTGGCCAAACAGCAGTTGGAGAAAATTTGAGAACAGGGTTGCATTATCAGGATGCGTCTGTATAATGCGCAGCCTTCGGGGTGTAGCGTAGCCTGGTAGCGCGCCTGCTTTGGGAGCAGGATGTCGGGAGTTCGAATCTCTCCACCCCGACCAGGTTTTAGTAGTTGTAGATCGTTCCAGCCGCAACTCGGCTGAGAAAAGGATTTGTGCCCATAGCTCAACCGGATAGAGCACCAGCCTTCTAAGCTGGGGGTTACAGGTTCGATTCCTGTTGGGCACACCAGTGTCTTCCGGGTTGCGTACGCCTAGTCCGGCAAGTTTAATGGTGGCTGTAGCTCAGTTGGTAGAGTCCCGGATTGTGATTCCGGTTGTCGTGGGTTCGAGCCCCATCAGTCACCCCATATAGAATAAGGCTTGCAGCGGTGCAGGCCTTTTTTACGTCATGCGGTTTTGTGTTCATGTAGGCGCAGTGTAGGATTTTTCAGGCTGTGCGGCATCACTTCCACCAAAAGAAAACCGCCGGGCTATCACTAGCGGCGGCGGCCTGTTCGTCTGTTGCATTCTGCTATCGTTCGGGGGGCAGTCCAGTAAAGCCGGGGAATGAATCTTCGGCACGTCTGAAAATAATCAGCTCAACTTCGCGCCCTTGCTTTTCGGCTTGTGCTATCTGTTCGTGTTGCGCGGGTGTCGGTTCGCCTTCCTGTTCGGCGCGCAGGAATATAATCAGCGCGGGGCGTGTGCGGCGTTGTGTCTGCTCCAGTGCGGTCAGTCGGGTTTGTAAGTTTGTCATGGGGTCACCTCTCAAACGATTTCGTAAGTGATGAACCGTTGCCCGGCCTTCGTGCGTGCGTCAATCTCGGCTTGAACAGCAGCGCGGCGGGAGTCACCTATAGGCGGCAGAATGCCAAACGGCACAGGTCGCCTTTGCACGGCCTTGGCAAGGCTTTGCTCCAGCACCAGCAAGCGGCTTTCAATTGTTCGCATATTCGCCCCCTTCCAGTTGTGTGATGCGTTTTTCGAGTTCGTCAATTTCCTTTATGCGTGCCAGCGCACCCAAACCAGTCAGCAGCGCAGCACCTTGGCCGGGCGCAAGTATTCCAGCAGCCACGGCCTGAACTATCGCCACACCTTGCGCGGTCATACCTTCACCGTCCGGTAGGGATAGCTCTACAGGCTGCTCTATCGCCTTCATCGGGGGCAATACGCGCTCCAGCAACAGGCGGGCAGCTTGTGCGTCTCCTTCCTTGGCCTTGATAACCAGTTGCGTGATTATCTCGGGTAGGTGTGCGGCGATACTTTCGCGCAGTTTTGCTACCGCTCCAGTGCCGGGCTTGCGTCCGTTCGGGTTGCCAGATTCGCCTTCTTTCCAGCGTCCGCGTTTGGTTATTTTTTCAGTAGCCATGTCGTTGTTCCTTTCCTGCTTTATCAAGTTCCTGCATTACATCCAAACAATCACGCGCCATGAATGCCACACCACCAGCGCAGCGGATGCGTTCGAGGAATATCACCTGTTCCGGCCTTAACTTCCCCGTGCTGCTCTTCACTTCCACGCCGATAAAACGTCCATCGCGCAACTGTCCGATTACGTCAGGGCATCCAGTCCAGCCAAACCGCACAAACCGATTGCCAATCTTGGCGGCTCCGCTGTTCATCCGTTCGCACCACGCAATAGCAGGATGCGCACTTAACGCCTTCAAAACTTCCCGTAACGCACCCGCTTCGGGTTTGGCGTTCTTTCGTTCCAGCAGTAAGGCATCACCCAATAAGTCAGTTTCAATATCAGGTGCAGGTTTAGTGCTGATTAGTGCCACCCTATAGGGTTTGGCACCAATTGGCACTAAAATAACCTCAGGTGCGGATAGGTGTTTAGCACTAATTCGCACCATTTCGCACCTCGCTAACTTCGGCACTAACTACGCCCATCAATTCTTTAACCTGCCCGCCTTCCACCAGCTTTTTTAGTTCGCGATATACGGCACTGCTCACATATCGTTCAGCGAAGTGCGCCACCACATCTTTCTTTTTTACTCCCGTCCCTTTGGTGCGTAGCATTTCAACAATGGCACCGCCCACTTCACTGATACGCTTGCCGGATTGTTTGTCTGGTGCGTCAGCGGGCATCACCACGCAGCTTGTGGCGGGCGACTTCCACTTAGTCAGTCCCAGCGTTACCACGTGGAGCTTGAACCCGATGCGGTCGCCTTTGGTGGATAGGTCACGCTGTTTTGTGATTTCGCAGCATCGCCCGGCGGGTGAATCGGTCACTTCGATTTCAGTATCAACAGCAGCCCGCACACCACTCCACCCACGCGCACCGGCAGCGGCATTTTTCCCGCTATGGTGAATCAGCAGGAAGTGCGCTTTGCATTCTGCGCGGATGCGGTCAAAGCGGCGCACTACCAGCCCCATATCTTGCCCGGCGTTTTCGTTCGCACCAGCGGATAAACGTGCCAGTGTGTCACCGATGATTAAACGTGCAGGCTGTCCCTTTTGCCATTCGATTTGTTTCACCAGTTGAATCAGCTTGTCGGTGTCTGCATCACCATCAAATAAATCTATCGGGCTTTGCACAATGGCGAAGTTAGGCACTCTTACCCCATGGTGTCGCTGATAGGCTTGGATGCGACTGCGCACCGATGCAGGCGATTCGGCGGCCAGATATATCACTAACCCCGGCTCGGTTTGTTTACCCATCCACGGCACACCACGGGCAACAGCGCAGGCCATATCAATAACGAAAAATGTTTTACCGGAATTTGAATCACCGTAAAGAATGCTCCCATCACCGGCAGTCAGCACACCTTCCACAATTTCATCGGGCGGCGTGAATTCGCCTGTGAGTTCATCAGCGAATGCCACGCTCAAGGGATATTCGATAGGCGGCTCTATGGGGTGTTCCAGCAGGTCAGACAATGCACCCGTGCCAAACTCAATCGCATAGTCGTTTGCGTCATAGTTGCCGGGCTTGTCAGCAGGCATCGCTATCCACTGGCCAGATACATCAGCGGCAATCTTGGCGGCTTTATCTTCCATGCCCTTATCTGGCACGATTACCAAACGGGCGGCGGGGAATTTGTCGCGCAATGCCTTGGCCACCGTTGCCATGCGCACACTTCCGAAAGTCACCACGGCGGCCTTGCCTGTTGCTTGATTGATTGCCCACGCTTGGCCGATACCTTCCGCAATATATGCGCAGTCGGTCACATCGCCCACGGTGAAAAATCCATCGTTGAATTTACCTTTCGGCAGATTCAATTTTTGAATGCCTTTTTCCGGCGATATAAATTGCAGCGTTTGCAGGTCGTTACCGCTCCAGCATGGAACCACTAGCCAGCCGGTTACGTTGTGGGGTTTCATATCCTTATCGTGAATAACCAGCGGAGATGCACTGGCCGGATAAACTCGCAACCCGTCCGGCTCCCCCTGTTTGCGATGAATATATGCTTCCGCTGGTGTCGCAGGTATGCACCGCTCCCACACTTGCACGGCGTTTGCACTTGCGGCCTGTTTAACGGGCGTTTGCGGCGTTTGTTTTGTGCGGGTGAGGGGTGGGTTAGGGCGCGTCCCTTTGGCGCGTGATTTGCTCGGGTCTTTCCAGCCTTGTGCGAATGCCATTCCGTAAAGTGTCGCAGGTGTCACCGCTCCAGAATCACCAAACGATTTCCAAACAGTGCGGCACTCGTTTTCCCCGGCATAGTTCCCGGCGGATGCGCTCCAGTTGTTGAAGTCATCAAAGTCTAATCCGGCAGACTTCGCGGCCATGCCAGCGCGCACCCATTCATCACGGGCGCACCCTGCATCAATATGGTTAAGCGCATCGGCAGCGCGTTCTGTTTCGTTCACCATGGCGCACCCCGCAACAGCAGGCACAGCAGCGCGGCCAGTAACGCGAAGTCAGGATGCACCACGGCCATGATGCGGCTTATCTCGATAGCGGCGCGTTTCATGCTCTGCCTCTTGCATGTTGCCATGTTGCAATCTTGCGGCGGTCATGCGCGTTGAATGAATAAATGCCAGGGTGCGTAACCAATCCATCACGGTCAAGGAATGGCACTCTCTCGCATGGTGTCTCTAGTCCACGGCGGCGCAATTCCGCAACAAGTTCGGGCGTGTTGGATGCACCTGTAATTGATTGCAGGTCGTTCTTGAATCGCGCACGTTGCATCAGTGCGTGAATAGCGCGAAGGTGTCGAGGGTTATCTGTGCCAGTGAATTTAGAAGCAGCCTTTGCCTTCAATTTAGGGATTGGATTTTCTATGCTTAATTCTGAAAATAGTTCGCCTTCGGTGTTAGAATTTGCCTTGTCGGGGGCGCGTTCGGATGCTGTTTGGTTCGGGCGCGTTTTCATTTATGCGGACTCCCCACTCAGCAGCGCACGGATTGCAGCAACCGGCCACGCTAAACGCCCGTTGACGCGAATCGGTTTGATTGCGTTTTTAGGTTCTAGCGCAGCCCACATCCGCATGGTTTGCGGCGCACGCATACAGTAGAAAGCGGCTTGGTCGGTTGGAACGTGCGAACGTGTTTCCAGTTCCAGTGGGGGGAATGTCGGCAGGTTATGCGCGGCGGATGTTGCGGGAAGTGCAGCGGGTTGATTTGTGACGGTTTGCATTTTGAACCACCTTTAGGCGTTTGCCTTTGTTGAGATGGTTCAAGTTTTGCGTGTTCAATTCAGTGGCGAAAATCAGGCGGAATAATGGCGTATTTACGGCGATAATCCGGCGGAAACTTGCCGGGGTGCGTCAATTGTGCGGCGGAACAATGGCGGTTAGTCTATGTCGCCCGTCAGCAAGTGCTTGTCATCAAGCGAACGGGCTGGCAGGTTGTTTGCCAGCACACGCACCAGCTTGGCATTGTCCCAACCTATTGCACCCTTGCGAACGAACCACAACCCGGCCTTGTATAGATTGAACCTTGCGCGCTCTGGCCGGGCATCAATCAGGCCGTTTCTATTGGCTTTTTCTGCCCATTTTTTCCATTGTTGCAGGCTTATCTCTTCGCTTTGGCTTGTCGGAAACGTCTTTGCGAGTGCTTCCACTGGCACAAGGCCAAATAGTGCGGCTAGTTTTTCTTCATGCGCGGCATCATCGTTTATTGTTGTCACTGGCACGGCTTCCACCTTCGCGACGGGTGCATCAGCAATCTTGAATCGGTGCTTAACACGGGGTAGGTGTTCTTCTATCCAGTGGTTTAAGTCATCAGCGTAAACCTCTAAAACATTGCAAACAACGCCGTAGCCAGGATTTCCTTCTTGGTCAACTTCATCACCCGGCCAGTAAGATTTTAATTTTTTCGATATAACGGCTTTGGCTAATTTATCCAGAATGTGCCGCTCACTTGTACCAGGGTACGGCAGCATCACTTGCTGGGGTGTCGGTACATTTATCACCGCATCCAGAATCGCCCGCTCACCTTTAGCACTATGAAGAATTTGGGCAGCACGTACCAGCGTATAACGCCCCTCCGTTTGCTCGCGTTTGATTGTGTCTGATTGGCGTTCTAGTTCGCACTGTTCAGGGTCAGATAATTGGAATTGTTTTTGTTCTGTCATAACTCAGCATCCTTTCGCAATGCTCTTTCAATTCAGGAACCCCCGTCAGGCCGGTGAAAGTGTCCGGCTTTTCGTCCGCTAAAACTAGGCGGGGGTAAATTCGGTCAGTGATGTTTCGTCCAGTCCAGCAGCGCATCGTTTATGCGGGTTTGCCACCCGTTACCCGTGGCCTTGAATTTCTCCAGTATTTGCGCATCAAGGCGTAGTGTTACTTGCGCTTTTTTCCCGCTTCCTAGTGGCCTTCCACGCACGCGTTTGAATTGGCTTAACTCGGTATCGGTCAGCGGTAGATTGTCGGGGTCAGTCATCGCGGCGGCGGTTATCTGCGCATTCTCGCTGTCAGTTGGTCGAATTAGTATTTTTTTCATATTTGTCGAACTCCTTTTGATTTGCTTTTCGCAAGCTGATTATTCGCCGCGCGGCTTCACGTTCAACATACACCACGCAATGCAGCCGCTCAGCAATCGCCCCCAATGCAATCATGCGGGCTTCGCCATAGTCGTGGCGGGTGTCTTGCCATATCAATGCGTCATCCCATTCCAACTTTTCAGCATCGGACAATGACAAGCCATGTTTGCTTAGATTTACTGCGTCCTTAGCATCGTCGAAAGTAATTAGCATCGTCGTTTAATGTAGTTATGTTTAATAGTGAAGTCAATAATTATTTGTCGTTACGTTTATTTGCCAGAATTCACTACACGTAAGCCTGCTTGCACTGGCACAAACTCAATTCCGGCCTCGTTCAATATCCACTGCTCAATTTTGACGTGCCACATACGCAACAGGTCAAGCGGGCGGCGGATATAGTTTTGCTCACGCACACCTTGGGGCGCATGGCCTTGGATTTGCGCAGCGATTCCGGCGGGCATCTCTATCCATTCGCACAGACTGGCAAAACTACGGCGCAACCCGTGCAGGGTTACATCCAAACCAGTAGCGGCGCAAACTCTATAATTCGCAGCGTGCGGGTCGGTCAGGTGTCCGCTCTCGGCGTTGGGGCTTGAGAATACCCATTCATTCCGGCGGGGCAGGCTGGCCAGCAGGTGCGCCATGTACGGCGGCAAGGGAATAACGCGCAGGCCTTCCACCTTGTCGCGGATGGTCATGGAGCCCCACTGAAAATCCACATCAGCCCAGCGAACGGCGGTCAATTCATTGGTGCGCGCGCCAGTCAATAGCAGGGTTTGCAGGTAAGCCGATAGAACCGGGTTTCCGATTTGCTTCACGGCGGCAAACCATGCGGGTAGTTGCTCACGCTGGAGCGCGTCATTTTTCCTTTGCGGCTTGCCTAGTATTTCGCGGGCTGCTTTGTTTTTGGCGGGATTGCTTTTTACTATGTCCCGATAAGCTGGATATTCTGCGCACCACGTTAGAAAAACAGTTAGCAGGCGGCTTGCAAGGCGGGCGCGTCCGGGACGTTTTTTGCCCTCTACTTTCGCCCATTCCGTCACCAGTTCGGGGGTCAGGTCAATAAGTCGAACCGTTGCCAGCGATGCAAGCGCACCGGGTGCGGTCAGCTTGTGGCTTCGGGTTCTTTTCACACCACCGGCCTGCATAGAATCAACATGGTCATCATAGTGGCGCGCCCCCCAAAAGGGCTTGCGGGCTTTTAGGTATTCATTCCATGCCATGCCCAGCGTCACGGTTTCGCGGGTTTGCTGTGCTGTATGGGCGGCGGCAGTGGCTTCCTTGGCGGCGATTGCCTCGGCTTTCACTTGGCGCGGGTCTATGCCTTGGTCGGTCATCACCTTAAGGCGCGATGCTTCGGCCTGTGCGTCCCCTATCACCCAGTTGCGCGGGTCGCCTATGGTCATGCGGATGGTTTTGTTGTTTAACGAAGTCTCGAATATGAATGCCTTGGAACCGGCAGCGGTCACACGTAACCCCAGCCCCGGAGTTTTTCCGTCCCAAAATATGCTTTGCTTTTTGCCGGGTGCGCACTTAAACCCTGCAACCAGCTTTGCTGTGAAATTTTCCTGTTTCATGGTGTCCGTCTTTCCGTGTAGGGGCTATGTAGGGGAATTATAGCAACACATCGGAATACTTATCAACACAACAAACAAGGGATAAATGCATAAGTAGTTGATTTACATTAAATAATGCGGGTTTGTGAAATAGCAATCAACACATAAAAACACTATATAATGCGGATTGTGATTCCGGTTGTCGTGGGTTCGAGCCCCATCAGTCACCCCAGTATGATCAAGGAGTTAGAGAAATCTAATTCCTTTTTATTTTAGCGCTACAGTTGAATCGTGGCCGCTCACAAGATTTAATCCAGAAAAATTTTCACTTGTGAATCGCAACATCCAGCTGATTTTAAATGCTAGGGAAGCGCTGATTTATTCACTATAACTGTCATTGCGAGCGAAGCGTGGCAATCCAGTATGTTGATTATAAAATAAATTCTGGATTCCCACGTCGCTGCGCTCCTCGCAAAGACGATTTAATCAGCGTTTCCCTAGTTGAATGAGAAGAGTGTTGGTCTTGAATGAGCCAGCCTACGCAGGTGATGCGTGCTGAACCGAGTACATTTGCTGTTTTTATGTGCATAATTTCTGGTAGCCGGTGCATTTTACTGTTAAATTACAAATCGGCATTTTGCGTGAAAAGACATTGGAAAGTTGTACCGTAAGAGCGAAAGGAAAAAATTGAGATGGGACAAGAAAAATATGTGGGTTATGAAAAGGTCATTAATGACGCATTAGTGGCGGCTCGGGGTGAAAAATTGTACAACCCGAATGAGGACAAGATTTTGATGCTGGAACGGAAGCTGGAAACAAGCAAGCTGTCAAATTCTGAAGTTCTGGATATCCAGAAACAGTTGAAACAGTTGCGATCACGTTAGCAGCGAATTAACACACTGGCCGTTGACGTAGTAAATATCATCCGACGTGATTGCGCTGCGTGGATCACATTATTGCGGGTTTGAGTCTCATGGGTCACCCTAATAAAGTGTGCCAGTTCAGTTACTGGCATTTCCTGGCTATGTCATCGTTGATTGCTTGAATTCTGTCATACGATCTTGTATGTGCTCATATTGTCGTTTTCCGGTATACCAATAAGTCATAATCGCGGTGTATGAATTTTTACGCGGTTACTGAATATCTCCCAGCTGTTTCCAGCGCTTCAATAGCAGCGCATTGCTGACTACGGATACGGAACTCATTGCCATTGCCGCTCCGGCAATCACTGGGTTGAGCATGCCAAGGGCGGCGAGCGGGATGCCCAGCACGTTGTAGGCAAAGGCGAAAAACAGGTTTTGGCGGATTTTGTTCAATGTAGCGCGCGATAGTGAAATCGCATCTACTACGCTGATCAAATCGTTGCGCATCAGCGTGATGTCAGCCGCTTCGATGGCGATGTCGCTGCCGCTACGCATGGCGAAGCTGACATCGGCGGCGGCCAGTGCGGGCGCATCGTTGATGCCGTCACCGACCATGCCGACCAGCAGACCCTCTTTTTTAAACGATTCCACTTGGGAAGATTTGTCCTGCGGCAGCACTTCGGCGCAAAATTCCGTGATACCCGCTTGAGTCGCAATGGCTTGTGCGGTGGCCTGATTGTCGCCGCTCAACATCACCACGCGTATACCCATCGCGGTTAATTTTGCCACTGCATCGCGGCTGCTGGTACGCAGTTGATCGGCAATGGCGATGTAGCCCAGAAGGGTGGTGTCGCGGGCGATCACCAGCACGGTTTTCCCCTGCTGCTGCAAACCCAGGATTTGCTGCTCATCAATAGTAATACCTGACTGGTGGGCGAAGGCGGGTGAGCCGAGCAGACAAGGTTGTCCGTCAATTTCAGCACGTAGACCTTGCCCCGCTAGCTCCCTGATGTTTTCGGCCTGTATCGTCAATGCCTGCAGGGTTTTCGCATGATCCAGCAGAGCGCGCGACAGCGGATGGGTGGAGCCTTGTGCCAGGCTCACAGCGGTTTGCAGTAATTCGTGCTGAGTTGCCCCGGAGGTCGGGATTGTATCGGTGACGACGGGTTTGCCTTCGGTTAGCGTGCCGGTCTTGTCCACCAACAATACGGTAAGTTTGTGCGCGCGTTCCAGCGCGGCGGCATCCCTGACCAGAATGCCAGCCTGTGCGGCGCGTCCGGTGGATACGACCAGCGCGGTTGGTGTGGCCAGTCCCAGCGCACAGGGGCAGGAAATGACCAGCACCGCCACGGCATTGATGAGTGCAGTGCTGAAGTCGCTACCCATCATCCACCACACGCCGAATGTCAGCACCGCAATGCCGACCACTACTGGCACGAATACGGCGGAGACTCGATCGGCCAATTCCTGTATCGCGGCTTTTGAACCTTGCGCCTGTTCAACCAGGCGAATGATGGCGGCAAGCTGGGTATGTGTACCCACAGCCAGTGCACGGCATTTAAGCAGGCCACGCCCATTCAGCGTGGCGGCATACACCTTGTCATCGGGTTGTTTGTTTCGAGGCAAGCTCTCTCCGCTGAGCATGGATTCATCCATGCTGGACGATCCTTCCAACACCATGCCATCCACCGGCACACTTTCTCCTGGCCGTACCAGAAATACGTCATCCACGCGCATTTGTTCGACTGCCAGTTCTTGTATTACGCCATCGCGTTCGACATGTGCAATCCTGGGTTGCAGGTTGATTAGCGCTTCCAGTGCACTGGAGGTTTTGCCTTTGGCACGTGCCTCCAGCAATTTGCCGAGCAATACCAGCGTGATCAGTGTGGCGCTTGCTTCAAAGTAAAGCGGCTGTTCAAGATTTAACAGTAATACCGCGCAGCTCATCAAATAGGCGGCACTGGTGCCTAATGCGACCAGTACGTCCATGTTTGCGCCGCCGCCGTGTAAACTGCTCCATGCACCCGTGTAGAAACGCCGGCCTATCCAGAATTGCACCGGTGTGGCGAGCACGAATTGCAGCCAGCCCGGTAACATCAGATGGAAACCGGAAAACATCAGCAGCATCTCCACCAGCAAGGGGGCGGTGAGCAATGCCGAGAAAATGAATTGCCGCTGTTGATATTGCAAGGCAGCGGCACGCGCCTGCTTTTCAGCGGCGAAATCGCGTAGCGGATGCGCGTCGAATCCGGCCCCCTGTATCGCCTTGATCAGAACGTTGAGGTCTGTGTGTTCCGGGTTGTAGGCGATGTGCGCCTTCTCGGTGGCGATGCTTACCGTGGCCACGACTTCCGGCAGTTGATTCAATACCTTTTCCAGACGCGCAGAACAGGCAGCGCAGTGCATGCCGGTAACTTGCAGATCGATGTGGCTGGGATTTTTCATGCGAGGATTATAGGCGTTGGAACGGAGAATGGCGCAGATTTTGCGCCATTCTCCGTTCCAACAACTTGTTTGCCAGCGATAGTTACAGCGGGCGTTTGATACTCACCGCACCGCGTATCTGACCTGCGCTATAACCGGTAGCCTGGTCGTGCGGATACTCTGCCGTCAATCTGGCTTTTACATTTTCAGGGATTTGTTCACTGCTGCCATGACAGTTCACGCAACCGGGTTGCAGCGCGATGGCTTTCATGAAACGGAATGATTTCCCTGCGGGTTCCTGAACGATTTCTGCTGCTTCCAGGGTTTCCGGCTTTTCACCCTGAGCCAGGCGTTCGGCAAAGGACTGAAGTTGCTTTTGTTCCCAGGCGTCTGCTGTGCCCAGCAGCGGGTTGCGCACTTTCAGACTGATACGGGTCAGTTTCCAGCCGGTCTGGCGGGAAATATCGCCCGCCATTTTTGGGGCGATGTCGCGGCAGACTCCGATGGCCGATTCCGGGCCGCCTTCAGTGATGGCTTTTTGATTCGCAGCAGACAGCTGTTTCATGAAGGGCATCGCCACGGCGCGGCTCTCGTTGCTGTATTGGCTTAAATCTTCGGCATGTACGCTTGTTGCGGCCAACGCAAGCAGAGTGGATAGAACAAGGGATTTTTTCATGTTATTCCTCTTTAAAATAAAAATGCCCGACATTACCGGGCATGATTTTTCACCAAATATTTATTTTTTCATCGGGCAGGTATTCATGCCGAAGATAGAATAAGCCGGGCAAATACCGATAATTCCGGTCACGAGCGGCAAGGCGCCTATCCATCCCCATACGCCGATTGTGTCAGTAACGGTCAAACCGATCAACGCCAAACCTGCAATGATACGTACAGCACGATCAATGGTTCCTTCGTTTGCTTTCATTTTGTGCTCCTTGGGTGGTTAGGGAAGTGCGCAGAATAAGAGAGTTTCGTGTTGCGGTCTGTGATAAAAATCACACAAGCAAATCTTGCACAGCCTAAATAATGACGGTGAGTTTAATCACCAGCGGATATTTCTACTTGGGAGAAACCGGACATTACTACTTGGGGCTAACTGTCATGCGCTGGAATGACGGTCTAGTGGATTATTTGAGTTAAACTCGTGACCATGAAAAACGTTCATCTGGTCATTGCTGATTTGTTCCTGCCCAAGGATTTTGCTGCGGAGGTGTGTGCGGGGCTGCATTTGCCGGCGCTGGAAAGGATATTGGCACGGGGGCGCGCTGAAACTCAGCGGGCCGTTGCGCTGGAAACGGCTTTATGCGGATTGTTTGATATGCCGTGCGGGGCGGGGGTGGCGTCGATTTCTGCGGCGTTTGACGGACTGGGTGGGGGTTGCTGGTTGCGGGCTGATCCGGTGCATGTGCGTTTACAGCGTGAGCAGGTGGTGCTGTTGCCTGAGGTGGAAGTCAGCGCTGATGAGGCGCAGCAATTGTGCGCCAGCCTGAATGAACACTTCGCCGGACAGGGTATGGCGTTTTTTGCGCCGCATCCGCAACGCTGGTATCTGAAGCTGGCTGCGTTGCCGGACATTGCAACCGTGCTGTTGTCGCAGGCCGCCGGGCATAATATACACGGCAATTTGCCGACTGGCACCGAGACGCGGCGCTGGCATCAGGTGTTCAATGAAGTGCAGATGCTGTTGTTCGCGCATCCGCTCAACGCGGCGCGTGAGGCGCGCGGTGTCGTGCCGATCAACAGCGTGTGGTTTTGGGGCAATGGCAGCGATGATATCGCGCCGCAATGCACGTATGACAGCGTGAGTTCGGATGAGGTGCTGGTGGAAATGCTGGCGTCCGCCGCCGGTATTCCGTTCGCTGACTGGTCGCCCATATGGAACAATCCGCTCTCATCGGCTCTTTCCGGCGAGCGGGAAAAGGGAGAGGCAACGAGGGGCGGGCAGTTGCTGGTCTGGACCGGGTTGCGCAGTGCTTTGCAGCGCGGTGATCTGGCGGCGTGGCGGCAGGCCTTGCAGGATTTTGAGATCGGTTACGCGCAGCCTTTATGGCAGGCTCTGCGCAGCGGGAAAATCGCCCGCCTGCAACTCGATATTTTAGGTGGCGATACCCTGCGGCAATTGCATTTGACGCGCGGTGATGCGTGGGCGGTCTGGCGGCGTGCCAAACGTCTGACTGAATATTCGGCAGTATAGAATCCACAAGATGAGCAGCGGAGATACCATGGCTTTCTGGCATACGGCGATACAGTATTTTTGGAATGATGAGTCGTTGACGGTATTGATTATCGCGTTGGGTATCGCCTTGTTTTTGCTGCATTTTCTCAGGGAAGATCACAAGAGCGTACTCAACACGCTGATTTTCTTTATTACCTGTCAGGCACTGGCCTTGCTTAGCGGGGTGATACACGCCATGCAATTCGCTTCGGCGGCCGTGTTTCGCGAAGTAGCCGTGATCGGCATGGGTATCGCAGTCATACGGCTGTGTGGTTTGCTGGTGTTTCGCATCGTGCTGCCTTTGTTCCGGATGCAACCGCCGCGTATCACTGAAGATATCTTCGTCATCATCGCCTATCTTGTCTGGGGGCTGGTACGGCTGCGTTATGCCGGACTGGATCTGGGCAGTATCGTCGCCACTTCGGCGATGATCACCGCCGTAGTGGCCTTCGCGATGCAGGATACGCTGGGTAATATTCTGGGCGGGCTGGCGTTGCAACTGGATAATTCCATCGAGATCGGTGACTGGATAGAAGTGGATAAGGTGGTTGGCCGGGTGGTGGACATACGTTGGCGCTCCACGCTGGTGGAAACGCGCAATTGGGAAACGGTGGTGTTTCCCAATAGCCAATTGATGAAAAATAAATTTCTGGTGCTGGGGCGGCGTAGTGGCCAGCCGGTGCAGTTGCGTCGCTGGGTCTGGTTTGGTGTCCCGCTGGGTACGTCGCCCGCGCAGGTAGCCAAGGCGGTAGAAGAGACTATTTTTTATGCGGATATCCACAATGTGGCTAAACAGCCTGCGCCCAGTTGCGTGCTGATGGAGATAGACCGGGGCATGGCGCGTTATGCCTTACGTTATTGGCTGACCGATCTGGCGGTGGATGATCCGACCGATGCGGCGGTACGCTGGCATGTCTATACTGCGCTGGAGCGCGCGGGTATCCATCTGGCCGTGGAAGAGCAGAAGGTTCACTACGTCAAGGAAAATGAAAAATATGAGGGGGTGGTGCACCAGCGTGAAGCGCAGCAACGTGTCAAGACACTCAAGCGCGTTGAATTGTTTGCACAAATGGCGGATGACGAGTTGAATGCGTTGGCGGACAGGCTAAAATACGCCCAGTTTGCCAAGGGTAATATTATCTCCAGGCAAGGGGCGGTGGCACACTGGCTGTACATTATTATCAACGGTGAAGCCGAGGTGTTTTTTGAAACGCCGAATGGTGAGCGGCGCAGCGTGAATATCCTGTCCAAGGGGAGTTTTTTTGGCGAGATGGGCATGATGACCGGTGAGCCGCGTTCTGCTTCTGTGATTGCCACCAGCGATGTGGAATGCTACCGTCTAGACAAGGAGGCCTTTGCCGGAATCATGCAGGCCAGGCCCAGTCTGGCGGAGGAGATCACGCATATTTTGGTGGAGCGTCGTGCGCAGATGGACCGTGTGCTGCATCATCTGGGCGAACAAACCCGGCAGCAGGAAACGAGTTCTCAGCAAAATGAGCTGTTGCTGAACGTCAAACGCTTCTTCGGTTTGTAGTATCATCGCGCCGGAATTGGCGGGACATTCGCCGAATAACAAATTAATAAGCCTGTAGCTTGTGCCTCGTAGCCAACCCTGGTTGCGCTTTTGCTACGGGCTACTCGCTACAAGCTGGAGTTAAATATGAAAGTTACATTTTTGGATTTTGAGAGTCCTATTGCAGATTTGGAAGACAAGATCGAGCAACTTCGCAACGTGCACGATGACGCGGCACTCGATATTGCAGAAGAAATCGCGCAGCTATCGAAGAAAAGCGAAACCTTGACCAAGGATATCTACGCCAAGCTTACCCCCTGGCAGATATCGAAGGTGTCACGCCATGCTCAGCGGCCATATACGCTTGATTATATTGAACATTTATTTACTGATTTTGAAGAGTTACACGGTGATCGCAACTTTGCCGATGATAAGGCCATTGTCGGCGGCCTGGCGCGATTCAATGGCCAGAGTGTGATGGTCATCGGTCATCAGAAGGGCCGGGACACCAAGGAAAAAATCGCGCGTAATTTTGGCATGCCGCGTCCTGAAGGTTACCGCAAGGCGATGCGCCTGATGCGTCTGGCAGAGAAATTCGGCATACCCATCATGACTTTTGTTGATACGCCCGGTGCTTATCCGGGGGTGGGTGCGGAAGAGCGTGGCCAGTCTGAGGCGATTGGTCGCAATTTGTATGAAATGAGCGAATTGCGCGTGCCTATCATCTGCACCATCATCGGTGAAGGCGGTTCAGGCGGCGCGCTGGCGATTGCGGTAGGGGATGCCATGCTGATGTTGCAATACAGCACGTATTCGGTGATTTCACCCGAAGGTTGTGCGTCGATATTGTGGAAGAGTGCGGACAATGCGGCGGATGCGGCGGAAACGCTGGGCATCACGGCGACCCGACTGAAGGCGCTGGGTATCGTGGACAAGATTATCAGCGAACCGCTGGGCGGCGCGCATCGCAACTACGCAGCGACTATGCAGAGCGTGAAAAAGGCGTTGCAGGACGCGCTGAAAACCGCGCAGGTCAAATCAACCAATGATTTGTTGCAGAATCGTTTCAATCGCCTGATGAGCTATGGCAAATACAAGGAAGTCGAACTGTAGGGGCACGATTTACCGTGTCCTTTTCCCTCTCTCCTGATGCTCCCCCGCTTGCGGGGGAGCATCGTGCGTTGTGCGAATCGGCCCTGTCAGAGCGGGTTGCGGCGGGCATCACGCCGCTGCTGCCCGCAAACAGCGCCATTCTGATCGGCTTGAGTGGCGGTGTGGATTCCGTAGTGCTGTTGCATCTGCTGCATCAGCTTGCACCACGCCATTCCTGGCGGCTTTCCGCCTTGCATGTCCATCACGGTATCAGCCCGAATGCCAGCCTGTGGGCAGATTTCTGTGCCGAGCTGTGCGCGCGTCTCACTATTCCATTGCACATCGAGCATGTGGACATTGCTCCGTTGCGTGCGCAGGGTATCGAGGCCGCCGCACGCCGCTTGCGCCATGCGGCATTCGCCGCCCAGTCCTGCGATTTTGTCGCACTCGCGCATCACGCCGACGATCAGGTTGAAACCTTGTTGCTGCAATTGTTGCGCGGTGCAGGGGTGCGCGGCGCGAGTGCGATGCCTGTCCTGAGCTCGTCGAAGCGGCCGCTGCTCTCCGGACGCGCAAATTCGCACAGGCAAGTGCGGCCCTTGCTGCATTGTTCACGTCAGGAAATCATGGCTTATGCCGGGGCGCATGAACTGCAATGGATAGAAGATGAGAGCAATGCGGATGACAGTTATCCGCGCAATTTTCTGCGTCACCGCCTGCTGCCCCTGTTGGGCGAAAAATTCCCTGCTTATCGGGATACGCTGGCGCGCAGCGCGCAACATTTCGCCGAGGCGGGCGGGTTGCTTGATGAGCTGGCGCGCATGGATGCGGCGGCATCTATCTCGGGAAACACCCTGTCGGTTGCGACTATTAATGCCTTGAGTCTGTCGCGGGCAAAAAATCTGTTGCGCTATTTTCTGTATCAGTTGGGCGCGCCCATGCCGCAAACCGTGCAACTCGACGATATGGTTAATCAGTTGTGCGCTGCGCGGGAGGATGCCGCCGTGTGCCTCCGTTTTGCGGGCGGTGCGTGGGAGTTGCGCCGCTATCAGGGCAGAGTGCATGCGCTACGCGCCCTGGCTGAATTCAACCGTAATTTGAGCGTGTCATGGCGGGGTGAGGCTGAACTGGAGTGGCTTGCCTTAGACTCATGTATCGAGTTCCGGCAGGGCATCGGGCAGGGTGTCAGCATGGCGAAATTGCAGGGTGCGGATATTAGTGTGCGTCTGCGTCAGGGGGGTGAAACACTGCGGCCCTCCGCACATGCCGCCACACGTACGTTGAAAAACCTGTTGCAAGAACATCACGTCCCTCCCTGGCAGCGCGACCGCCTGCCCTTGTTGTATTGCGGTGATGTGCTGGTGGGTGTTCCGGGAATAGCGATTGCGGCTGAATATCAGGCTGAAAAAGGCGAGGCGGCTGTCCAGATGATGTTGAAGGTTCGTCACGACTAGTGGCTGATTTTTTCTTTTGACCATTCGATCTGTTTCAGTTTGATCGGCGTTTTGGCGGGCAAGGTTATCGTGTTCGCAGCGCGTTCATTCATCAGCATGTCTTGTGGTTCTTCAGTAATTTCCTCCAGCTTGTTCGTGTGCCCTACCTTGTTATTGCCAGCGTTTGCGGCTTCGCTTCGGGCTTGTTGCTCAGTGGCCAGCGCTTTTGCCTTGCGCTCGGCTTTGAGTCTCTTTTCCAGCGCGCTGTGTTCGGCGTTGCGTCGTTTGGCTTCGGCATTAATTTCGGCTCGGCGTTGCGCTGCGGCGGCTTCAAATCCGGCATTGCGTCGTTCTGACTCGGCTTTACGCCTGGTCTTTTCTTCATTTTGTGCTTGCAGCTTGGCCGCCTGCGCCTCGATTTTGGCCTGCTTGTAAGCCAATATTTGTGCTTCGCGTGCCGCATCGGCGACTGCTTTTTGTCTGGCCTGTTCAGCAGCCTGGGCAAGTGCGGCCTGTTCGGCTTCCTTGCGTGCGGTCTCGATTCTTGTCGCTTCGGCGGCTTTTACACGTTCGGCATCTTCGCGGGCCAGCAGTTGTTCCCGGGCCAGTTTGCGGCTGGCAATACCCCCGGTAATGACATCGCGTTGTGCCAGATAGGCATTGCGACTGTTTACATCGCTGGCATTGTTTGCTGCGCCGCTCAGCCACATTGAGGCTGCGGCGCTGTCCTGCGCAACACCAAGCCCGTTTTCATAACATACGCCCAGTTGCGCGTGGGCGCCGGCATTGCCCTGTGCTGCAGCCAGGCGATACCATTTGATGGCTTCCGGGTAATCCTGGGGTACGCCTTGTCCTGCCGCGTGCATCTCGCCGATGTGCAGTTGGGCTGATGCATTGTCCTGCTTGGCGGAGGATGAAAACCAGCGCATGGCCTTTTTGAAATCCTGTGGCACGCCTTTGCCCGTTAAGTACAGTTCGCCCAGATTGCTCTGGGCTTGCGCATGCCCTTGCTCAGCCGCAGCCAGATACCATTGCAGGGCTATGCGGTAATCCTTCAGGATGATACGACCCTGGCTGTACAGCACGCCCAGATTGAACTGCGCGAGCGGATCGCCTTTTTCTGCAAGGGGTGTAAACAGGGTTGCGGCTTTCGCGTAATCACCCGCCTCCTGTGCACGCTGTGCCTCGTTCAATAAATCGGTTTCGGCGTGTGAGGCTGCGGAAATCAGCAGCATCAATAGCATAAGTATGCGCATAAGTGATTTGTAGGCTGTTCAGGTTCGGCGGTAATGCGATCTGATTACGGCATAAAATTCGGTCGCCGGAATTTCAATGCCATCGCAAAAGAAGCGGGTCGGATAAGCTCGGTAAATGCGCTCGTTGATTCTGAAGGTTACACTCATGATCGCTTCCCTTCGCGTTTCGGCTGATATATGTCGGGATAATGCAGAGGGTGTGCTTAATTGGACCCCCCTTTGGTTTCAATATCGGCAATTGCCAGGAAATCTTTACCCGGGCGCATTTTAATATGACCCCGGCAAATTTACTGGCTGGTTTTTGGTTCGCCAGCCGCAAATTATGTGGGTGTGTTCCAGCGCTGGTTGCTGGCGCGGGCCGGGCGACAGGCCAGCCAAAGCCTGATAGAATGCGCGGTCGTTATTTTATTAACTTTGAATTTTATTAACTTTGTCTGGAGAATGTAACATGGCTGTTGAACGTACCCTGTCGATTATCAAACCTGATGCCGTTGCCAAAAATGTCATCGGTCAAATTTATTCCCGTTTTGAAGGTGCTGGCCTGAAGATTATCGCTGCGCGCATGACGCAATTGTCACGCGCCGAAGCGGAAGGTTTTTACGCTGTACACGCTGCACGCCCTTTCTTCAACGACCTGGTCAGCTTCATGATCTCCGGTCCGGTGATGATCCAGGCGCTGGAAGGCGAAGGCGCGATCTTGAAAAATCGTGACCTGATGGGCGCGACTGATCCGAAAAAGGCTGACAAAGGTACGATACGCGCTGATTTTGCTGACAGTATCGATGCGAATGCCGTGCACGGTTCCGATGCGGCTGAAACCGCTGCGGTGGAAATCGCCTATTTCTTCCCGGCTTTGAACGTTTACTCGCGTTAATGAAACAAAACCTCCTCGATCTTGATGCCCACGCACTGAGCGCTTATTTCACGGAAATGGGCGAGAAGCCGTTTCGTGCCAAGCAGTTGCTGCGCTGGATGTATCAGGTTGGGGAGTCCGATTTTGCCGCGATGACAGATATCGCGGCAACGTTGCGTGAGAAGCTCGCGCAATGCGCGTGTATTAACGCGCCCGATGTCATGCGCGAAGAGCTGTCTGAAGACGGTACGCGCAAGTGGCTGTTGAATATGGGTACGGGCAATGCCGTGGAAGCGGTGTATATCCCCGAAGCGACACGCGGGACGCTGTGTATCTCCTCGCAGGCCGGATGTGCGCTGGATTGCTCGTTTTGCTCTACCGGCAAGCAGGGTTTTAATCGCAATCTCAGTGTGGCGGAAATTATCGGCCAGCTGTGGTGGGCGAATCATCAGTTAGGCAAGAATGCCGAAGGCAACTGGGCGATCAGCAATGTGGTGATGATGGGCATGGGCGAGCCCTTGCTGAATTTCGATAATACGGTGAGCGCGCTGCGCCTGATGCTGGATGACCAGGCTTACGGCCTGTCGCGTCGCCGCGTGACGGTATCTACTTCCGGCATCGTGCCGGCGATGGACAGGTTGCGCGAAGAATGTCCGGTGGCGCTGGCGGTGTCGTTGCATGCGCCAAACGATGCCCTGCGTGACCAGCTTGTGCCGATCAATCAAAAGTATCCGCTCAAGGAATTGCTGGCGGCCTGCCGGCGTTATCTGGAGCGCGCGCCGCGCGATTTCATTACGTTTGAATATGTGATGCTGGATGGGGTAAATGACTCGGTGCAGCAGGCGCATGAGCTGGTGCGGCGGGTAGCAGATACGCCGTGCAAATTTAACCTGATTCCGTTTAATCCGTTTCCGCAGTCTCCCTATAAACGTTCCACAACGGACGCCATACAGCGGTTTCGCGATGTGCTGATGCAGGCGGATATTGTCACCACTACGCGCAAAACGCGCGGCGAGGATATCGCCGCGGCCTGCGGACAGTTGGCGGGGCAGGTGCTCGACAAGACCAGGCGCACGGCGCGCGTTGCGTTCCAGACAAACGGGGTGTCACGATGAATTATGTTTTTGCTTTACTGCTTTTGTTGCTGGCCGGCTGTGCCACGAGTGGTCATTCGACCACACAACAGAGCCAGGAAAAATCCCGGGCCAATGCCAGAATTCATACCGAATTGGCGGGTTTGTATTTTGAGCGTAACCAGATGGGTGTCGCGCTGTCCGAAATCGACCTGGCCTTGCAGTCGGATCGTAATTACGCGCCGGCTTATAGTGTGCGCGGCTTGATCAATATGGCGCTGCATGAGAATAAGGCGGCTGAAGAGGACTTTCAGCAAAGCCTGCGTCTGGATAAAACCGAGTCCGAAACGCATAACAACTACGGCTGGTTCTTGTGTCAGCGCGGCAAGGAGCGGGAATCCATCCCGCAATTTATGGCCGCCGTTAAAAACCCCTTGTATTCCACGCCGGAGCGGGCTTATCTGAACGCCGGGCTGTGCTCCAGGAAAGCGGGAAACAACAGCGATGCCGAGGAGTTTTTAAAGCGCGCCTTGCAGTTGCAGCCGGATTTGCTACAGGCCTTGCAGGCGTTGGCGGAGTTGAAATTTACCGAAGGCGACTACTCTTCCGCAAAAAAATATTTCACAAGTTATGTGCAAAAAAATAACAATTTGTCGGCCGGACAGCTCTGGCTGGCGGTACGTATCGAGCGCAGGGTCGGGGACGCGAATGCCGAGGCAAGTTATGCCTTGCAGTTGCGCCAACGTTACCCTGATGCCCGTGAAACTCAATTGCTGATGCAGGGTGAATGATGGAACAGTTACAAGAGAATAAGCCGGTCGATGTTGTGGATGAACTGCCGGGCGACAGTACAGCACAGCGCCTGTCGGTAGGACAGTTGCTGCGCGGGGGTCGTGAGCGTGCGGGGTTGAGCGTGGAGGAAGTGGTTGGCAAGATTAAGCTCGCTTCTCGTCAAATCGAGGCGCTGGAGGCCGATGATTTTCAGTCGCTGCCGGAGACCGCTTTTGTGCGCGGCTTTGTGCGCAGCTATGCCAAATTGCTGGAAATGGACGCACAACCGCTGCTGGATGCCTTGCCGGGTGCTAAACCCGCACAGGTAAAAGTGGATCCGCTCCATGTTGAAGCGCCATTTCCGACAGCATGGACGAAGCGCCAGCAGAGTTTTAATTTGCTGATTGCCGCATTTCTGGTTGTGCTGGCGATAGCCGGATTTGCAGTATGGCAGGCCAATACAACGGAGCCGGTTGCAGACGAGCAGCAGGCACAGACCGTGGCGGATGAGGCGCTGGTTGAAATGTCGCTGCCATTGTCTGAACAGGTAGAGATGCTGGAAGGTTCAGTCGTGCCTGAATCCGGTGTACCCGATGCGGTTGCAGTGGCACAATCGCCGGAGGCGGCAGCGGTCAGAACCCCGGCTGGCGTGACTCAATCGGTAGCAGCGTTGCATCTGGTGTTCGACAAGGAATCCTGGGCGGAAATCAAGGATCGAAGTGGCAAAATGCTGTCCAGGCAAGTCAATCTGCCTGGTAGCGAATTGCGTTTGGAAGGGCTTGCGCCGTTTGAACTGGTGATCGGTCATGCAACTGCTGTGCGCTTGTATTTACGGGACAAGCCTGTAGATCTGTCGTCGTACATTAACGCCAGCAGTGATGTCGCGCGTTTGACACTGGAGTAATAGTGAATATGATTAAACGTCGCCCGTCACAACGGGTGCTGGTAGGTAAAGTGATGCTGGGTGGCGGTGCGCCTGTCGTGGTGCAATCCATGACCAATACCGATACCGCAGATGCGGATGCCACTACCAGGCAGGTGTTCGAACTGGCCAAGGCGGGTTCGGAATTGGTGCGTATTACGGTCAATACCCCTGAGGCTGCCGCGCAAGTGGCCGGCATACGCAGGCGGCTCGATGATTTGGGATGTCATGTGCCGCTGGTGGGTGATTTTCATTACAACGGTCACCGTTTGTTGACGGACTATCCGGATTGCGCGCAAGCCCTGGCGAAATACCGCATCAATCCCGGCAATGTCGGGCGTAATCGTGAAGAGGATGACCCGTTCACCATTATGATACAAACTGCGATTCGTTATGATAAGCCGGTACGCATAGGCGTGAACTGGGGCAGCCTGGACCAGAAACTGGTGGTGCGCATGATGGACGAGAACGCGCAACTGGCTGAACCTCGTGATGTAAAAGAAGTCACCCGCGCCGCGTTGATCGTGTCTGCATTGGAGAGTGCACAACGCGCCGAACAGCTGGGTCTGCCGCATAACCGCATCGTGTTGTCATGCAAGGTCAGTGAAGTTCAGGATTTGATTGCTGTTTACCGCGCCCTGACGCAGCAATGCGACTACGCTCTGCACCTGGGGTTGACCGAAGCAGGCATGGGTTCCAAGGGAATTGTCGCCTCTAGCGCCGCATTGGCGGTGCTGTTGCAGGAAGGGATAGGCGATACCATACGCATCTCGCTGACACCGGAACCGGGTGGTGATCGCACACAGGAAGTGCTGGTTGGTCAGGAAATATTGCAGACCATGGGTTTGCGTGCGTTTGCGCCCATGGTGACGGCCTGTCCGGGATGTGGCCGCACCACCAGCAGCTTCTTTCAGGAATTGGCACAAAGTATCCAGCGTCATTTGCGCGCGCAGATGCCAATCTGGCGCGAACAGTATGACGGTGTGGAAAATATGACCGTTGCGGTGATGGGTTGCGTGGTGAACGGGCCGGGTGAGAGCAAGCTGGCGAACATCGGTATCAGTTTGCCCGGTACCGGCGAAACGCCCGCCGCACCGGTTTATATTGACGGCCAGAAGGCGATGACCCTGCGTGGCGACAACATCGCAACGGAATTCACCGGTATCGTGGATGATTATGTGGCAAGAAAATACGTTAAACGGGGAGTGGGAAGTGGGGAGTAGAAAGTCGGGGTTTCCCACTTTCAACTTACCATTCACCACTCACCAGGATCGAACATGAGCAATGAAACATTACAAGCCGTGCGCGGCATGAACGATATTCTGCCGGACGAGGCGGAACTCTGGTTATGGTTTGAAGAAGTGGTACGCGACTGGCTGGCCAGTTACGGCTATCGCAATATCCGCATGCCGCTGGTTGAACCGACTGCGTTGTTCAAACGGGCGATCGGTGAAGTCACGGATATTGTGGAAAAAGAGATGTACAGCTTCGAAGATAGCCTGAACGGCGACCAGTTGACGCTGCGTCCTGAAGGTACCGCATCCTGCGTGCGGGCGGTGTTGCAGCACAATTTGCTGTATAACGCGCCGCAGCGCTTGTATTACAGCGGGCAAATGTTCCGCCACGAGCGTCCGCAAAAAGGCCGCTATCGTCAGTTTCATCAGGTTGGTGTGGAGGCGCTGGGTTTTTCCGGTCCGGACGTGGACGCCGAACAAATTTTGATGTGCGCGCGGCTGTGGAAAAAACTGGGCCTGACGGATGTCACGCTGCAACTGAATACACTGGGCGATGCGGCGTGCCGCCAACGGCATCGCGCCAAACTGATTGCGTATTTTGAACAGCATAGTGTATCGCTGGATGCCGAAGCGACGCGCCGTCTGCACAGCAATCCGCTGCGCATTCTGGACAGCAAGAACCCGGCGATGCAGGCGCTGATTGAAGGCGCACCCAAATTGATGGATGAACTGAACGAAGAGGCGTTGACGCATTTTGCGGCGCTGCAGGCGATACTCAGGCAGCATGATGTGGCGTTCGAGATCAACCCGCGCCTGGTGCGCGGACTAGATTACTACAACCGTACCGTGTTCGAGTGGGTGACCACGCGACTGGGTGCACAGGGCACGATTTGTGCGGGTGGCCGTTATGACGGACTGGTCGAACAAATCGGCGGCAAGCCGGCACCCGCAATGGGTTTTGCGATGGGGGTGGAGCGTTTGCTGGTATTGTTGCAGGAAGGCGGCATGGCATTGCCCAGGTCAAAAGTGGATGTGTATGTGGTGCATCAGGGCGAACTGGCCGGCCAGCTGGCCAGTAAAGTGGCTGAACAATTGCGCGACAGCCAGCTGCGCGTACTGCTGCATTGCGGTGGCGGCAGCTTTAAATCGCAAATGAAAAAAGCGGATACCAGTGGTGCACGCGTGGCACTGGTAATCGGGGATGACGAAGCGCGGGCGAACGAGGTCAGTGTCAAGCCTATGCAGGGCGGCGAGCAGGTGAAAGTGAGCGTGCAGGAACTCACCGTAATGATTAACAAATTTTTCAAGCAGGAGTAGAACATGGCAGCTTTGGATTTGCAGGAACAGGAACAACTTGAAACGCTGAAAGCATGGTGGAAGGATAACGCCAACTGGATACTGGCTACGCTGTTGATTGTTGTGGTTGTCATGGGCGGCTGGCGCGGATGGCAGTATTACCAGAATAAACAGACTACCGAAGCGGCAATCCTGTATCAGCAATTCGTCGAACAACTGGCCAGCAATGATGCCAAGCGGGTCAACGATGCCGCAGCGGCGGTGATGGATAAATATGCGGCTACGCCTTATGCTTCACGTGCCGCCTTGATTGCGGCGCAGGTGAATGAATTTGGCAAGGATACCTTGCGCGCCAAGTCACAATTGCAATGGGTGATCGAACATGCGAAGGAGGACGGCCTGAAAAGTGTAGCCAGCCTGCGCATGGCTTCACTGTTGCTGGATGAAAAGGATTACGCCGCTGCGCTGAAATTGCTTGAAACCGTGCATGCGGCTTCATTTGATGGTTTGTATGCTGATCTGAAGGGCGACGTGTTGAACGCGCAGGGCAAGACGGCGGAAGCCAAGGCAGCCTACCAGCTGGCTTATGAGAAACTTGACGCGAAGAGCGCCTACCGTAATCTGGTTCAGATGAAGCTGGATACCTTTGGAGCGACTAAATGAAGAAATCAGGGATATTGCTGGCGCTGCTGATTTTGAGTGGCTGCGGCACCATGGATACGGTCAGAGGCTGGATCGGGACGCCCACCGGCCAGGAACCGGCCAAACTGGTTGAATTTGGCGAGAGGGCTAAATTTACGGAGCGTTGGCATGGTGATTTCGGCGATCCGGGAGTGAATCCTTTGCAGGCCTCGCTGACACGGGATGCGGTTTATGGCGCATCCGGTAAAGGTACGCTGACGCGTCTGGACCGGGCTACGGGCAAGCAGGTCTGGCGTATAGAAAGCAATATTCGCGTTTCGGCTGGCGTGGGCAGCGGTGAGGGTTTGGTACTGATCGGCAGCGACAAGGGTGAAGTGCATGCCTACGGCGAGGATGGCAAGCTGCGCTGGAACAGCAAAGTTTCCAGCGAAGTGCTGGGTGTGCCGCAAGTGGCCGATGGCGTTGTCATCGTGCGTAGTGGCGATGGTCATGTTGCCGGTCTGAAGGTGGTCGACGGCAAACGCCTGTGGGTTTATGAACGCAGCACGCCCGCTCTGGTGGTGCGCAGTCATGCGAGTGTCACGATACAGCGCGGTGTGGCCTTTGCCGGGTTTGCCGGTGGCAAGCTGAGTGCCATCAAACTGTCAGATGGATCGCTGTTGTGGGAAAACTCCGTGTCGCAACCGCGCGGCAACACCGAACTGGAACGCATCAGTGACATTACCAGCAATCCGGTGATAAGCGATGCACAAGTGTGTGCAATCGCGTTTCAGGGGAGTCTGGCCTGCTATGACGCCGTGCAAGGCAGTCCTTTGTGGAGCCGTAACATCGACAGCGACAAGGGGCTGTTTATTTTGCGCAAACATCTCTATGCAAGCGATGCCGGGGGCGCTGTAATCGCACTGGATAAGGACAGCGGCAGTACGGTGTGGAAGAACGACCAGTTGCTGCGGCGTGATGTTTCTGCGCCATATGCGCAGGATGATTTTGTGATAGTTGGCGATTATCAGGGTTTCCTGCACGCCCTGAGCCGTGAGGATGGCCGTTTCGTGGCGCGTATCAAACTGAACGGTAGTGCCATCCAGGCTGCGCCTGTGCAGATGGATGACGGTTTGCTGGTGCAAACACAAAACGGTGATGTTTATTCATTGTCAGTTAAATAAAGGGAAGAGGGAAGGGGACGCGCCTTTGGCGCTTAAGGGGCAAGAGACAACCCCTGCCCCCAACTTTCCCTTCTCTCTTCCCCCTACACTTTTTTAAGGTTTTCAAAATGTTACCCACACTTGTATTAGTTGGTCGTCCGAATGTGGGTAAGTCCACTTTGTTCAATCGTCTCACGCGCAGCCGTGATGCCCTGGTCGCGGATCAACCGGGGCTCACCCGTGATCGCCATTATGGCCGTGGGAGGGTAGGAGAACGTCCCTATCTGGTTGTCGATACCGGCGGTCTGGAGCCCGTTGCCAAAGACGGCATCATGTATGAAATGGCCAGACAAAGCCGACAGGCTGTAGATGAGGCCGACATCGTCCTGTTTCTGGTGGATGGCCGGGCGGGCTGTACGCCACAGGATCTGATTATTGCCACCCAGTTGCGCAAGACCGGCAAGCCGATTTTGTTGCTGGTCAACAAGGCCGAAGGCATGGCGCGTGCGCGCGTTACAGCTGAATTTTTTGAGCTGGGGCTGGGGGAGCCGTATCCGATATCCTCTGCACATGGCGATAATGTTGTTGAAGTGGTTGAAATCGCGCTGGATAACTTTCCTGAGGAGGTTGAAGCGGAAGAAGTTCAACATGACAAGCCGCCGAAACTGGCCATCGTCGGACGCCCGAATGTCGGGAAATCCACGCTGGTGAACGCGATTCTGGGTGAGCAACGGGTGATCGCATTCGATCAGCCCGGCACCACGCGCGACAGTATCTACATCGATTTCGAACGCGATGGAAAACAGTACACCATCATCGACACCGCCGGTGTGCGTCGCCGTGGAAAAGTCGAAGAGGCTATCGAAAAATTCTCTGTTATCAAGACCATGCAGGCGATTGAAGATGCCAATGTGGTGGTTCTTGTTGTGGATGCCAAGGATCAGATCACCGAGCAGGACGCGCATGTCGCCGACTTTGTATTACAAGCCGGGCGTGCGCTGGTGCTGGCGGTGAACAAGTGGGACGGGCTGGATGCGCATCAGCGCGAGATGGTCAAGAGCGATATTGAGCGCAAACTGCATTTTCTGGGTTTCGCCAAGCGTCATTACATTTCCGCACTGAATGGCAGCGGCATCATTGACGTGTTGAAGTCAGTGGATGCCGCGTATGACGCGGCGATGGCGAAATTGTCCACGCCCAAGCTGACCCGTGCGCTGATCGGCGCGATCGAGAAACAGGCGCCGCCCAAGGTCGGTCGCTTCCTGCCCAAGATGCGCTATGCCCATCAGGGCGGCAGCAACCCGCCGCTGATTGTGATTCACGGCAGCGGTCTGGATAATATCCCGGCCAGCTATACGCGTTATCTGGAACGTGCATTCGCCGAGATTTTCAAGCTGCAGGGCACGCCGATGAAGATTCAGTTCAATTCAAGCAAGAATCCGTTTGAAGGCAAGAAACCCAGAGCCTTGACCGAAGCCGAACAACGCGCTGCGCACCGCGCTCGAATTCGCGGACGCAAACTGTACGGCAAGCAATAGCGATTCAGGCATTGCCTGTTATGCCGAACAGATGTGCATGGCGGGAGGAAATCGGCAAAGCGCTTGAGTCAGATGCCGATGGTTGCGTTTAAGGTTGCATAAACACCGCCACGCAGGTGGGCGATGCAAACTGTCAACTATATTGCGCTACAGTTTTAGTGCTGCTACGAGTTGCTGACGGTTATATTTTGACGCTCAGGCGACAGAACGCTTCGGCTATCCGCAATTTGATGAATCATTACCCGGTTCTATTCTTTGGATTTGCGCACAGAATTTTCAATCTTCAATCCAGTACGTTTAAATCGTGATATTGCCTTGATAATATCACCAACGGATACACTATTTAATTTCGCGGCATTTTCAATGGCGGCAATAGCCGTAGTGATACCGTAGCTCTCTTTGGTAAGCTTGACTTCTTTGGGTGCGGAGGATTCTTGTTTAAGTTTTTGAATCTGTGCTTCCAGAGCAGCAATGCGCTCTTCCTTGGTTCTACGTGCTGTCATTTTAATTCTCCATAATGATAGGTTGCTTAATCTATTGATTCTAACAAACAAGTCGCGTTGTAACATATTTTTTGACGAAATGTGTCTGAAGCAGAAATGACTGGCAAGGTACCCCCCGTGGAACGCATGCCCATTTATCATGCCTTTATGGCTGCCGTTAGACGCGCGGAAATTGAGAATTTTACTTTTCACGTTCTCCGACACGAAGCCCTGTCGCGGCTCGTAGAGCGGTGTGATTTGTCCGCACTTGAAATTGTATCCGTGTCTGGTCGCAAGACTTTGCAGATGCTTAAACACTACACCCATCTCCAGGTCGAAAAGTTGGCGGTCAAGCTGTGCTGGCGTCACTGTATTGAGCAGGGTCGACACGCGCGGATTCAATAAATCTGCTAGATGTGAAATATTGATGTAGTATTCATTCATTATCAATTCATTAGTGTTGGCAAAATAATCGAAAATGACTGTTTCAGATACCGTCATGAAATTGCTGATGGAAGGTCCGCAGCCCGCAAAAGCCCTGTACGAAAGGCTGGATGTTAGTCAGCCTACGCTGTCACGATTGATTGCCCAGTTGGGCGTATCCATTCTAAGATTCGGTAAAGCACGTCAGTCGCAATACGCTTTGCGGCGCAAAATCGGTGCTCTTAGCACCTTTCCGCTCTATCGCGTCAGCGAATCCGGTGAGTTGCAGCAATGGGGGGCACTTCATCCGATTATGCCCGAAGGTTATCTGGTCGAAACTTGGGTAACGGCAAGCAATGAAACAAGGGCGGATATCCATTCTGGCTTGCCCTGGTATTTACAGGATATGCGCCCACAAGGCTTTCTGGGGCGTTCTTTCGCCCGCTTTCATGGGCCGATGTTGGGCTTGCCTGCCGATCCGAGTCGCTGGAGTGACGATCAGGCACTGCTAGCACTAGCCAACACCGGATATGACACTCCCGGCAATTTGTTGGTCGGAGAGGAGTCGGCAGCCCATTTTCAAACCAGCGTGCTTTTTGCACGGCAGGAAGAAACATTTAAGCCTGTGCCGGCAGCGCAGCGCTTGCAGCAGTATCCGCAATTGGCCAAGCAGGCTTTGGCCGGCGAGGTGGTGGGTTCTTCGGCTGGGGGGGAGCAACCCAAGTTCAACGTCGAAATTCTGTCTGATGGCCAGTCGCGACACGTCATGGTGAAATTCACCGCGCCTCAGGATAATGCCGCCACGCTACGCTGGCGCAGTCTGCTGATCTGCGAACACTTAGCCTTCAAGGTGTTGGCTGAGTCTTTTCCGTGTAGCGAAAGTGAATTATTGAGTGTCAAAGTGGATTGCTCCCCGCAGCTGTTTCTGGAGGTGTCCCGTTTCGACCGGGTTGGCTCGCAGGGCAGGAGAGGGGTGGTTACACTCAAGGCACTGGACGACGAATTAACCGGTTTAGCCACTGACTGGCCTAAGGTCGCTACTGCACTGGTGCAGGCAGGAATACTGACTGAACCTGTCTATCAGCAAGTGCAGAAGCTATACACATTCGGCGTGCTGATCGGTAATGCCGATATGCATACCGGCAATCTGGCTTTCTTTGTCGATGACGTCACCAAAGCGTCCCCGGCATATAGCCTCGCGCCGGTGTATGACATGTTGCCCATGTCGCTGGCGCCGCGTCCTTCAGGACAGATACCCGATGCCTTGTCACTGCCCAAAGTGGGGGTCAATCCGCCACTCGCCATCTGGAAGGAAATGTTGCCGCTGGCGGTGCGCTACTGGCAGCAAGTCGCAGCCCATCCCGATATGGCTGACGATGTGAAAGATATGGCACGAACACAGGCTGAGATATTGTCCCGCCCATTAACTTAAACGGTGTATTTGCAAGCCAATGAATAAATCCAAACTCAAAACCTACGCCCCGCAAGCCCGCCGTGATTTTATCGCTGCGGTAACCGCTCGCGCTAACCTGCTCGGTTTGTCTGAAAAGGGCGGCCAACTTGTGGCCGACCTGCTGCGTCACCACTCGTTGAACACCACAATGAGCTACGCCAAGCTCGACACGCCGAAAGGAATGGTTTTCGCTCAATTAACGGTTCCCGTTTTGTTTCCGTTGCATATTTATTCGTTCTTTCCTCTGGTCGCCATTATCAAATAAATGCGTGAGGAAATTAAAACGGGAACAGTAAAGATGTATTGCTGGGTAGTTTAGCGTTATCTGTAGTTATCTGAGATAACGCTAAGCCATTGATTTGGCGGAGAAGGGGGGATTCGAACCCCCGTTGGGATATTATCCCAAACACGCTTTCCAGGCGTGCGACTTAAACCACTCATCCACCTCTCCGAAGGGCGCGCAGAATAAACCAGTTTGGCATTTACTGCAATCGGTATATTCAGAAGTTATCCCGCCATATGCGTAATGCCGCGAATACGGCAGCCGGGATCGTGTCATTCAGGCCGTGCTGTTGCACGCGATGGATGATTGCGGGTTCGCTGCAGCGCAGGAAGGGGTTGGTGGCCTTTTCCAGTGCGATGGTGGAGGGGACGCTGGGGAGTCCGGAGTCACGCAGTTGTTGGGTGGCGGCGATGCGTTGTTGTACGGCGGGGTTGTCGGGTTCGCATAACAGGGAAAAGCGCAGATTGGACGCGGTGTATTCGTGGGAGCAGTACACCCGTGTGCTGCCGGGTAATCCGGAAAGACGTTGTAATGAGTGGTGCAGCTGTTCCAGCGTGCCCTCGAAGTTCCTGCCGCATCCCGCGCCAAACAGGACATCGCCGCAGAACAGGATTTCCGGTGCGGCGTTTGCTGCGAAGTAGGCGATGTGGTCATTCAGGTGGCCGGGTACTGCAATGATGTCAAACTGCAGACCGAATGCATCCAGATTCAGCTCCTCACCATCACGCAAATCATGGCTGATGTGCGGATTTTTTTCATGTCGTCGTCCATACACCGGCACGTTGTATACTGCGCGCAATTGGGCGATGCCACCGATGTGGTCGTGATGACGATGGGTGCAGAGAATGGCGGCCAGCGTCAGCCCTTGTTCCGTAAGAAACTCCAGTACGGGTATCGCATCACCGGGATCCACAACAACCGCCTGCTCGTCGTTGTGTATGGCCCAGATGTAGTTATCCTGCAGGGCGGGGATGGCGGTGATTTTGAACATAAGTCCTGAGAGAATGGGAATTGAGTGATGTCGGATTGTAAATCAACGGCGAAAAGTTTGAGCGTATGGTTTGCCACCGAGCAGGGTGGCTATGTGCTGGCGCGTGAGCAAGTCTGGTTTGATCATACGGTGAACGATATTTTTGGCTACAACGCGTTGCAACTGGGCTTGCCGGAGCATGATTTTTTACGCAACAGTCGTATTCCTTTACGCATTGCTGGCGCGGATCAGGCGGGTGCGACAGTACGGTTATGCGGCGCTGAGTTGCCGATTGCCTGTGGGTGTCTGGATCTTGTGTCACTGCCGCATATTCTTGAGTTCGCCGAATATCCACACCAGATTTTGCGCGAGGTGGAGCGGGTGCTGAGACCGGAAGGCAGTCTAATTATCAGTGGCTTCAATCCGCACAGTTTGTGGGGTTTGCACCGACTGTTGGGCAGACGTCGTGGTTACCCGTGGTGCGGTCATTTTATTGCGCTGTCGCGTCTGAAAGACTGGCTGGCCTTGTTGGGGTTTGAGGTGGTGGAAGATCACTTTGCCGCCTATGCGCCTCCTTTTTACCAAAAAAAATGGCTGGAACGTTGTGAATTTATGGAAGCGGCGGGTGAACGCTGGTGGGCGGTGAGTGGTGGTGTTTATTTTGTGCATGCGGTGAAGCGTGTGCCGGGTATGCGGCTGATTAAACCCAGATGGAATGAGGGTCTGGTAAAGAAATTACTGCCGGCTACACCAAAACTGAATAACAAGATTCCGCAGCGTAACACTGTGGCCGAATGCACGAAAATGATCGGGCCGGACGAAAACGACAAGTAATAACGATAGACAGGTTTAATAAATGAATGAAGAAATTGTGGATATATACACTGACGGGGCGTGCAAGGGCAATCCCGGCGTGGGCGGCTGGGGTGCGTTGTTGCGGAGCAAGGGGAAGGAGCGCGAATTGTTCGGTGGCGAAGTGCATACCACCAACAACCGCATGGAAATGATGGGGGCGATTTCGGCACTGGAAGCATTGACGCGGCGCTGTCACGTACGGCTGCATACCGACTCCAAATATGTGCATCAGGGCATCACCGTCTGGCTGGCCGGCTGGAAGCTGCGCGGCTGGAAGACGGCGGACAAGAAACCGGTCAAGAACGAGGATCTGTGGCGCAGGCTGGATGCACTTGCGGCGCAACACGAAATCGAATGGTTGTGGGTCAAGGGGCACGCCGGACATGTGGAGAATGAGCGTGCCGATGTGCTGGCCAACAGAGGCGTGGAAATGATTCAAGGACAGAGCAATGCGTAAGATCGTACTCGATACCGAAACAACCGGACTGGACCCCAGACGCGGCCACAGGATCATAGAGATAGCCGCGATTGAGCTGGATGGGCGCAAAGTCTCCAAACGGCATTTCCATCATTATCTGGATCCTGAACGTGAAGTGGATGAGGAGGCCGCTCGCGTACACGGTTTTACCTGGGATATGCTCAAAGGCAGAACCAAGTTTGCCGACATCGCGAGCAGCTTTCTGGAATTCATTGAAGGTGCAGAATTGATGGCGCATAACGCGCCATTCGACATGAGTTTTATCAACAACGAACTGCGCTTGCTGAATCTGCCGCCCCTGCAAAATCCGGTAGTCGATACGCTCAAGCTGGCGCGTGAAATGCATCCCGGAAAGAAGAACGGTCTGGATGCCCTGTGCAGCCGTTATGAGATAGACAACACGCATCGCGCACTGCACGGTGCGTTGCTGGATACCGAACTGCTCGCCGAAGTGTATTTCGCGATGACGCGCGGACAGGAGAGTCTGCTTGGTGATGACACGGCCACGGTAATCCGTCAGCCTGCCGTACTGAGCACGGATGCATCGCGTCCCAGGTTGCGGGTATTACAGCCCGGCGCTGATGAGTTGGCTGTCCACGCACAACAACTGATAGATATAGACAAGGCCAGCAAGGGTGCCTGCTTGTGGACGCAGCTGGAAGGCGCGGCATGACTAGCTGGACACGGCGTGTTGCGGTTACTTTGGGTGTCGTGTTGTTACTGTATGCAGCCGCATGCGGCTATATGTGGGCCACCCAGATGGAGCAGGTATTTGAGCCCACGGCCGACTGGCAAACCACGCCGGATCGCATGGGCATGAAATATGATGCATTGCGCATTCTGGCAAATATTTGATCAAGCAACGCGGTAGTCAGCCGGGAAAAACTTTTATTTATGGACATTCGCTGGGCGGGACGATTGCGATCGACCTCGCGGTGCACCATCCGGAGGCGGCGGGGCTGATCACCGAAAGCACGTTTACTTCGATGCAGGCGATGGGTGAGCGGGATTACGCTTTTCTGCCGATAGCTTATTTGCTTCATCAGCGTTTCGCCTCCTTGCAAAAAGTGCCGCAACTTAAAATACCGGTGCTGTTCATTCACGGCACATAGGATAAAAAAGTACCTGTTGCGATGGCCAGTGAACTTTATGCTGCCGCACCCAGACCCGCCACGCTGCTGCTGATCGAAGGCGGAGAGCACAACAACAGTGGTGCTATCGGCTGGGTCGAATATCGCAGTGCGCTGTCTGCTTTCATCAAGCAAAACGCACGCTGAGTTAAAAAAGACCATATAATCCGCAGATTACGCAGAATAAAACACGCTTTTGGCGTCAATTTGTCCAGCACCCTCAATAATCAACCAGAAAGACGCCCGCTCAGGGCTGTACGGAACAACCATGAAATCAGATGTCATCATTATCGGTTCGGGCGCAGCAGGCCTGATGTGTGCACTCCAGGCCGGCCTGCGCGGCCGCTCAGTGGTCTTGCTCGATCACGCCAAGAAGCTGGCGGAAAAAATCCGCATCTCCGGCGGCGGGCATTGCAACTTCACCAATATCAACACTCGGCCGGAGAATTTTATTTCCGCAAATCCGCATTTTTGTCGCTCGGCATTGGCACGCTACACGCCGAATGATTTCATTGCGCTGCTGCAAAAGCACAATATCGGCTTCCACGAAAAAACGCTGGGTCAATTGTTCTGCGATGACGAGTCCGAAGTGATTATTGCCATGTTGCGCAGCGAATGCGATGCGGCAGGGGTTAAGCGCTTCATGAGCTGCGATATCGAAGAAATTAAACATACGCCTTACGCTGCGGATGCGGATGCGGGTATCGGCAAGAAGGCGAAGTTTTATGTGAGCACCTCGCGCGGTGAATTCGAGGCGGTATCGCTGGTGATCGCCACCGGCGGCCTGTCCATACCCAAGACGGGTGCGACACCTTACGGTTATCACGTTGCCGAACAGTTCGGCGTGCCGATCACCAAGCTCAAGGCAGGGCTGGTGCCGCTGACCTTCGCACCGGATGAATGGAAGCCGTATGCGGACCTGACCGGCGTTTCGTTCCCGGCCATCGTCACCACCGGCAAGCAGTCATTTCGCGAAGACTTGCTGGTCACGCATCGCGGCTTAAGCGGCCCGGTGATCTTGCAGGCCTCTTCCTATTGGCAGCCGGGCGAGGCGCTGCATATCAATTTGTTGCCCGATCTGGATATGGTGAGCGTGCTCGATGAGCACAAGACCAGCAAAAAACAGCTCTCCAATTTTCTGACGCAATGGTTCCCGAAGAGCTTTTCAGATGTATGGTGCGAAGATAATAATGCTTTTGAAAACAAACCATTGAATCAATATAATGATAAGCAACGTAAAGTCATCGCAGCGCAGTTGCACGACTGGCAGGTGACGCCGTCCGGCACCATGGGCTATACCAAGGCCGAGGTTACCTGCGGCGGTATCGATACTCAGGCGCTGTCCTCCAAGACCATGGAATGCAACGATGTTCCGGGTCTGTATTTCATCGGCGAAGTGGTGGATGTGACCGGGCAACTGGGTGGCTACAATTTCCAGTGGGCCTGGGCTTCCGGCTACGCTGCGGGTCAGGCGGTATAAATATGGCACGCCTGCTGATCTCCAGTTCGCCCAGCCTGCCAGGCAGGATCATAGGGCTGATCGTCACTGCCGCCCTGATTGTGCTGGGGCTGATGTTTTCGATGGTGCTGATCGCGCTCATCGCGGTCGTCGGATTGATCGCAGGGGGTTATCTGTGGTGGAAGACCCGCACGCTGCGCAAACAGATGCGCGAACACCAGCAGTCAATGCGGGGGGCGGCAAACGATGCGGACGCATTCAAGGGCGAGGTCTTTGAGGGCGAGATCATCGAAGGCGAAGTGATTTGCAAGGTTGTGAGTCTGGAAGAGAACAGGCGCTGATCGTTATTATTCGGGGATCGGTATTGTTTCCATACGCAACCATTTTCATGCCGGACCGAAATTCATTCCTATCGACAGGCGTCTTTCGTCGCTTTGGTTGCTGCTCACCGAGTGCAAGACTGCGGGAGCAAAAAATACGAACATGCCGGATTCCGGTGTAACTTCTGTTTGACTGTGGCGGTCATGGATGATCAGGCTTCCCGACCTTTCAGGAACATTAATGTAATAGACAGCCGATAGAAGTTCGTCGTATTCGTCGTGGTCATGCTTGCTCGTGGACTGCCCCGGCCCCATGTCATTAAACCAGAATCCACGTTTTAATGCCTGTTCCGGCAATCCCAGCAGATTCGCTGCAAAAATTGTTGCCTGCGTCAGCACCTGCACGAGTGCGGGGATGCGCTCATGATCGAGATACAGGTTCTCAAAGCGCCCGCCGAAAAAATGGCTGCGTCGCAGTATATCCTGATCCCGCAAGCTGCCATAGCCGTCCATGATTTGCCGATTGATTGCCTCGGCCTCTGGAAGAAAGCCGATGTGTATGCTTGAGTTCTGTGTGAGCGTCGAAGTCATTTGCATATTTGCAGCGGTTATTAACGAGGCGTGTTCATTCTTTGTCATCATGTCGATCTCGAATCCGTGCCAGCACGGTGTGCACTAGGTGCATCGCCCGTTCCGGGGTCGCTGCCTCACAATAACAGCGCAATTCCGGCGCGTTGCCGGATGGTCGCAGGTGGACGATTTCAGTGTTATCGAAGCTGATACGCAGCCCGTCCGTGGTATTGCAATCAAGCTGTTTTGCATCGTCGGGCGCCAGGTAACGCTGCAATGCCTGCGGGTCGTTGGTGAGTTCCAGTAGTAACTGACGACTGCTCGCCACCGGGAAATTTTGCAGCCGGTCGCTGGCGGTGTAGCGGGCGGGCAAACCTTGCATCAGAGATGAAACCTTGCCGTTGACCTCGCGCGCAGCCGCAAGGACAGCCAGTGCAGGCAGGACGGCATCGCGGGTGGGTAGCGGTTCGAGTTTTCTCCCGTCACGCGCAAAGCGCGAACCGACCAGAAAGCCGCCATTAGCCTCAAAGCCGACCACTGCATCGTCGATGCCACAAGCGACTTCCTCCATACCGGCAATCACATAGGGCGAGCCGATACGGGTGCGCAGCACGGTCTCAAACGCACCGCAAAGTTCGATGGCCGTGTTGCAACTGACCGGCACGACCACTTTTTTTGCACCCAGATAACGCGCGCAGATCAGGCCGACGATATCGCCGCGCAGCCAGCTGCCGGTTTCATCGGAGATTAGCGGTCTGTCGCCATCGCCGTCAGTCGAAATGATGGCGTCGAAATGGTGTTCTGCCGCCCAGTCTTTGCCCCTTTGAATATCCACTTCAGCGACCGCTTCGGTATCGATAGGCACGAATTGTTCGGTGCGACCGAGCGAGGTGACTTCAGCACCCAGCCCTTCCAGAATTCGCCTCAAAACATCGCGCGCTACGCTGGAATGCTCGTACACGCCCAGGCGCATGCCCTTGAAATATTGCCCCGGAAAGAAATCCAGATAGCGCTGTACGAATTTTTGCAGCGCGGCAAGATGCACATCGGGCAAGGTGCCAGTGACCGGGTTGATTTGTACGATGGCATCACTGATCGCCAGCTCGTCTGCCTTGGTGATTTCGCCATCAGGCCGGTAAAACTTGATGCCGTTGCGGTCAAACGGGATGTGGCTGCCGGTGACCATGATGGCGGGAATGCCTTCGTTTTGTGCATACAGCGCCAGTGCGGGCGTGGGCAGTGCGCCGCAATAGTCAACGGTGATTCCTCGTGATTGCAGGGCGGAGGCACAAGCTGTCGCGATGCGCGGGCTGCTGGGCCGTAAATCGATCCCCAGTGCCACGCGCGTAACCGCAAAAGATTGACTGATGACTGACAGAAACGCTGCCGCATAGGCGGCGCAGACTTCATCCGTCATTGCGCTCACCAGACCGCGCGCACCGCTGGTGCCGAAGGCCACGCCACTGTTGTCCATTACATCGCTGATTTTGACTGTTTTCAATTACATTGCTCCCACTTTGTCGGCAAAGGCTGCTTTTGCGGCGCAGCATGTGCCGGCCATTGTACCGCGACTGTCTATTCCGGATTTGGTGTTATAGTATAGCCGCTTTGCTATATCTAATTTTTAGGGGAGTGATGATGCGTACCTTATGGCTGGTTTTGCTCACTTTGCTGCTCACAGGCTGCGGCTACAACACTTTTCAGACTAGCGACGAGCAGATCAAGGCGAGCTGGGCCGAGGTACTCAACCAGTATCAGCGCCGCTCCGACCTGATTCCCAATCTGGTGAATACCGTCAAGGGATATGCCGCGCATGAAAAAGACGTACTGCTGGGGGTGACTGAAGCGCGCGCCCGGGTCGGCAGTATTCAGGCCAGTCCTGAGCTGATCAACGATCCCGAAGCATTTGCCAGATTTCAGGCAGCCCAGGGGCAGCTGACTTCCGCGCTGAGCCGTTTGCTGGTGGTGTCCGAGAATTACCCGCAACTCAAATCCGATCAGAATTTCCGCGATCTGCAGGCGCAACTGGAAGGCACGGAAAACCGCGTCACCGTGGCGCGCAACCGTTACATCAAGGCGGTGCAGGAGTACAACGTCGCAGTACGTTCTTTCCCCAGCAATCTGACTGCGATGATTTTCAGCTACACGGTGAAGCCGTCTTTCACGGTTGAAAACGAGCAGGCCATTTCCCACGCGCCTACCGTGGATTTCAACGCACCCAGTCCTGCACCCGCCGCAAAATGAAAATCCTGTGTGCGCGAGTCTTACTGCTTGCGCTGCTGTTAGTCGGGGTAGCACACGCCGAGGTGTCGGTGCCTGCATTATCGCAGCGCGTTACCGACCTGACCGCGACGCTGGATGCTCAGCAAATCCAGACGCTGGACGCGCGTCTAGCGGTATTCGAGGCACAGAAGGGCGCGCAGCTTGCCGTACTCATCATCCCCACCACGCAAGCTGAAACCATAGAGCAATACGGCATACGCGTAGTCGATGCGTGGCAGCTCGGGCGTAAAGGGGTGGATGATGGCGCGCTGTTGCTGGTTGCCAAGGATGACCGCACTGTGCGCATCGAGGTGGGTTACGGCCTGGAAGGTGCGCTCAACGATGCCACCGCGCACCGTATCATCGATGAGATTATCGTCCCGCATTTCAAAACCGGCGGGTTTTATCAGGGTATCGATGCGGGCATATCGGCAATGGTGCAGGTGATGAGCGGTGAGCCCTTGCCTGAGCCCAAACAATCCGTCGAAAAACAGGACTATGAATCGCTGATGTTTATGGGGTTCGTGATCGCGGTGGCGCTGGGCGGCATGCTGCGTGCGATGCTGGGGCGATTCCCGGCGGCGCTGCTGGTCGGTGGTGTGCTGGGCGGGCTGGCCTGGCTGATCGTGGCATCCGGAGTGATCGCGCTGTTCGCAGGTATGGCGGCATTCGTGTTCGTGCTGCTCGGCGGTGGACGCGGCTTCGGTGGTCATGGCGGCGGGTATGGCGGAGGTGGTGGATACGGTGGAGGAGGCGGGTTTGGCGGCGGAGGAGGCGGGTTTGGTGGAGGCGGTGCCTCGGGGCGGTGGTGATATGAATATACGGCGCATCATCAAGCATTTATCAACGGGTCGCGCGTCGGTGCGCCGTGCATTCCCGCGCCAGACACTAAACCTGATTGAAGACGCCATCCGCACAACCGAGACCCGGCACGACGGGCAAATCCGCTTTGCAGTCGAGCCTGCGCTGGAGCTGGCACCGCTGCTGGATGGTCAAACTGCCCGGCAACGTGCGATTGAGGTGTTCTCCGAGTTACATGTCTGGGATACCGAGCACAATAACGGCGTGCTGATCTATCTGCTGCTGGCAGACAGGGATGTTGAAATCGTCGCCGACCGCGGCATTCACGTGAAGCTAGGAACCGAGGTCTGGGAGGCGATATGCCAGCAGATGGAAGCGGCGTTTCGTGCAGGCCAATTTGAAGCGGGGGTGTTGAACGGGCTGCAAGCGGTGGGGGAACATCTGGCGCGCCACTTTCCGGCGCGCAATGATCAGTTCAATGAAATTCCGGATAGCCCGGTCTTGTTGTAGCTAACCGAACCCTGCGCGCGGATTTACAAGATGCTGGCCGCTTCCTCGAAAGGCAAACGCGGGCCGCGCGGGAATAATTTTGATGCGTCCCCGTAGCCCAGATTGATCAGGAAATTGGATTTGATCCTGGTGCCTGAGAAGAACGCCTGATCTACTTTGGCATTATCGAATCCTGACATGGGTCCTGCATCCAGCCCGAGCGCGCGTGCGGCGAGGATCAGGTAAGCGCCCTGCAAGGTAGCGTTGCGGAATGCGGTACTGTCGATCAGCGCCGTGTTGCCGACGAACCAGGCGCGGGCGTCGGTGTGCGGGAACAGGACAGGTAGTTTCTCGTAAAATTCGTAGTCCTGGGCAATGATGACGGTGACCGGGGCGTTACGGGTCTTCTCCATATTTTCCGGAATCATGGCGGGCAGCAGGCGCTGTTTTGCCGACTCGCTTTTTACGAATACGAGGCGTGCCGGACTCGAATTGGCACTGGTGGGCGCCCATTTCATCAAGTCGTAAATCTGGCGCAATAAATCGTCGCTTACCGGTTGCTCCAGCCACGCGTTGTGGGTGCGTGCGTTGCGGTAGAGTAGGTCCAAACTGCGGTCATCGAGTTGCATGTGCTTCCCTTTCGTCTTAAATGCAAAGCACCCTCCCCTTCAAGGGGAGGGTTGGGGCGGGGATGGGTTAATTCAGCTAATGAACATTAATTCGGGCTTACTTCAGTTTGTCTATGCCCATCATTTTCAGGATGCCGCCTTCGTAAAATGGCTCGGAAGTGCCCTTTTTCATTTTGCGGATGAAGTATTTTTCGAATGCTACTTTGGCCAGGTGTACCCACTTTCCTTCGGAGAACCAGTTGACATTGCGCGGCGGAATTTGCGGGATCGCCACGAATGCGACACCACTTTCACCGAAGTCGGCCAGACAGACGGCGTTCCAGGTCGCTTCCTTGTCGGCAGGTTCACCCATCAGGTCGGCACGGATGTTATGAACGGTGGCGGTAACCATGGATTCGATCATGTAGCCCGTCTTGGGTGTGCCAACCGGAACAGGGGTTGCTTCCACCGGCGGGATGGCAACGCATACGCCCACCGCAAAGATGTTTTTGTATTTAGGGTTGCGTTGATGTTTGTCCACGATGACGAAGCCGCGCGCCTGAACCAGTCCCTCGATACCAAACACGGCATCTACGCCCTTGAAGGCGGGCAACATCATGCTGTAGTTGAAAGGCAATTCGTGTTTTTGTTTCTCCACGCCCATGTCGTCATGTTCGGTGACATACATTTTCCCCGCTTCGACTTTAGTAACTTTGGCATTGCAAATCCACTTGATGTGTTTGTCGCGCATGCCTGATTCGAGTATCCCCTTGGAATCGCCCACGCCACCCAGGCCGAGGTGACCGATGTAGGGTTCGGACGTGACGAAGGTCATCGGCACTTTGCTGCGGATCTTGCGACGGCGCAAGTCGGTTTCCATGATGAAGGCATATTCGTACGCGGGGCCGAAGCAGGAAGCGCCTTGCACGGCACCCACCACGATGGGGCCGGGATTCTGGCAGAAGTTTTCCCATTCGTCGTGCGATTTCATCGCGTGATCGACGTGGCATACCGAATAGGTGTGGCCGCCGTGTGGACCCAGTCCTTCGATTTCCTCGAAGGCGAGTTTAGGGCCGGTAGCAATGATCAGGTAGTCGTAAGCTACGGTATTGCCATCGTTCAATTCAAGCTGATTATTGTCGGGATGGACACGCTTCACACCCGAGGAGATGAAGCTGATTCCCTTGCGCTCCAGATAGGTGCGAATCGGAAATTCGATCTGCTTGCGGCTGCGCCACTTGACACCTACCCAGGGGTTGGACGGCACGAAGTGAAAGTTTTCGCTGTTCGATATGACGGTTACTTTATCGCCCTTGCGTATCATTGCCTGCATTTCGTAGGCTGCCGGCATGCCGCCAATACCCGCTCCCATGATTACGATATGTGCCATTTTTTTCCTCTCTTCGTGTTGATCAAATGATAGTCGTATGCTGATTCAGTGCACCACTCCGCTTCCTGCCTGCTGCTTTCAGTTGCGCGTCAACGGTTCCTCGTTGTTCGACATGCCCTGTTCTTTCGTGAACAGGACGGCTGCCTTTACGCGCGAAGACAGATTGAGTTTGTTCAGAATGTGGCGCACATGCTGTTTTACCGTGTCGTAACTGATGTGCAAGGTCAGTGCGATGGCTTTGTTGCTTTCGCCGCGCGACAGTAATTGCAGTATCTCGCGTTCACGTTCAGTCAATAATTTGAATGAATCCTTCGGCCCTTGCTCGGGTTGATCGCCGCGCAACATTTCGATCATCTTCACCGTCATGGTGGGGGCGACTACCAGTTCTCCGGCGGCAACACGGCGGATTGCATCGACCACCTCATCCGGGGCCATATCCTTGAGCAAATAACCGCGCACCCCGGCACGTATCGCGTTGCCCAGGTCGATTTCTGAATCGCTCATCGTGAGCATAACGGCAGGTGTCAGATAACCCTCACTGCGCAGTTGCTCCAGCAGAGAAATGCCGTCCAGCGGCTTCATGCGCAGATCGACTATCAGCAGATCAGGTTTCTGGTCCAGCAAGGTGCGTAGTTCGTCTATGCTCCCGGTTGCGCCCAGCACGTCGAAACCATAACAATTGGAGAGTAATTCACTCAACCCTTGCCGACACAGGCATTGGTCATCTACCAGTACAACTTTTATTTTGTCAGTCATTTACAACTCTCCAGTCCAGCGGTGGTTCGGGGAAAAATAATTGTACCTGCGTACCCAGGCCGGCAGCGCTGTCGACTCTGATCTCGCCACCTATCCGGTGGGCACGCTCACGCATGATCATCACGCCGTAATGTCCCTCTACCGGTGTGAAGGTGCAAGCGCCGGTGCCGTTGTCTTCAATGGTGAAAACGTAGTAGCCGAATTTTGCCGAGACGAACAGGCGCGCATGTGTCGCTTCGGAATGGCGGGCGATGTTGGTCAACGCCTCGCGAACGATATAATAGACCTGTATTTCGTGTTCGAGTGGCAGTTCGAGATCGACCAGTCGATTGTGATATTCGAGCACGATGTTGTTGCGTTTGCGAAATTCGGTGGCCAGATCATGTAGCGCAATTGAAAGCCCGCCACGGTTCATGTCGCAACGAAAATCGGCGATCAGCTCCCGGGTGCTCTTTTGTCCGATTTCAAGCGCCTCATCCAGGTCTCGTGCATATTTGCTTGCCATCACCTGATTGCCGGTGCGGATGGACTCAAGCAGCAGGTTCACGCGCATGCGCGAGTAAGTCAGCGTTTGTGCCAGCGAGTCGTGTATATCGTTGGCGATGACTTGACGTTCAGCCAGCAGTTCAAAGCGCCTGACATCACGGTTAATGCGCGTATGTTCGATGGTCGCGCTCATCATTTCGGCAAAGGCTGCCAGCGTGTTCATGACCTTGCTTGCGGCCGTGCGTGATACATCGAAGAAAATGGTCAAGATACCGAGCGGCGCACCGGACGAGTACTGCACCTCAAGCGGGGCGGCAACCAGAGACTGGAAACGGCAGCTGGAGTGGGGGCAGTTTTGCCGCGAGTTACATTCACTGATGTCCGAAGCGTGGACGACATGACCCAGCGTGGCATTGTCGCTGGCCTCGCAATCCAGCTCGACATAATTTTCAGCTTCTTCCTGCAGATCGTCAGAGAGCCCTGCCGAACTGATGATTTGCAGGGTGCGTCCGTCGGGGGATAACAGCCTTACTACTCCTGCTGTTGCATTGACCGTGCCGATAATGCTTTCCAGAAAGTTTTCCAGCAGCGTTTTGAGATCGCCCGCGCGCGGCGCCATGAATTCATGCGTCAGACACATCGCCACGCCACCATCTTCTCCGGGCGGAGTGAAGTCGGGATCGCGCACCCACAAGAACGTACTGTTATTGGCGATAGCGATCGGAATCGTTTTTTTCTGCATCAACGTGGTGGCCAGTTCCAAAATACTTAGCGCAGACTAAGTCGAATCCCTAAAAATATCAACATGCTGGATAAAAAAACAGCTTATTTACCCGTTTGGGTTATGCTTTATCCCACCCGATATGGTTATAGACGCCCGACAGTATGATTGCGCCTAATGGGCGGGCTTGCAAAGCTACCCGATCGCAATTGTATCTGGATAAGCCTGAATGCGAAGAATTGCTGCCGCTGGTGAAAACGATATTGCGTGCCCGCAGTTTACTGAATGAAAGACTGGGTTTGTTTCTTCAGTTAATTTGTCATCTGTGAGGCGTTATACAAATTGCCGGTAAATTCATTAATAAATAGTTGCAGGGCGTTGTCGCCTGAAATCAGGCCGCCGACAAGTTGCCGGCTCTGTTTCCGGCATTGGTGCGCCGGGCGTGGAAAAAATGTTTACCTGGATACTGGGTGATCTGAACAATATGGTTTTTGAAATTCACACGCAGTAGCGCTGAACGTGCATACCGTATTATTTGCTGTCCTTACTTCCTGCTAGACTGGTAACTGTGTCGGGTCTATCATTGCATCCCGATTGATTCGAACAAATCCAGTTTTGGAGCACACCATGGAACACATGACACCCAAGCAGACTTATGAGTTTTTGCAGGCTAACCCCGAAGCGGTATTCATAGATGTGCGTAGTGAGATGGAACACATGTTCGTCGGCCACCCCAAGGGATCTATCCTGATCCCCTGGGTAGACGGACCGGAATGGGATATCAATCCCTATTTTATTTCACACGTAAAGAAAGCCGCAAGTGCGAATCGCCCAGTTGTACTGATTTGCCGATCAGGCCGCCGTTCAGTTGATGCAGGATTGGCACTCGAAAAGGCAGGACTTACAGAAGTGTATAACGTTTTGCACGGTTTTGAAGGTGACCTGGACGACACGCATCATCGAAATTCGCACAACGGCTGGCGCTTTGAGGGCCTTCCCTGGGCACAGACCTAGGAACATTCGGATTTTTTAACGACTTTCAATTTGCTTGTATATATTTTATATACAACATATATAACCTAAATTATTCCCGATTTCACCAAAGGTGAACAAAAGCTAGCCTCCACTACATTGGCGAATCTTTCTTCCAGCGCCACGCTGGCTAAAATAGATGATGATTATCTCGGCCCGGTCATGATTTGATTCCAGGGTGATCTGAAGGTTGAGGGGCAAAGTGCCCCCCAGTTTAGCCAGCGAGCGTAGCGTGTTGGGTATGATGTTGGTTGGCTGCTTTGAGATTGAACAAGCCTGATAAGACAGAGCTGACTTTCTGGTTGGTACGCACAGCAAAAGAATCAAAGCCAACCTGATACTGGTAGGTCACATTGCTACGCGGCACATCGCCGATCGCGCGCAACTCACCTCGGAAGCCGTAATGTTCACGCAGCGTACGAGCGGTCGAATAACTCTTGCCGTCGGCGAATTTGTCGAATTCCACCGCTATAACAGTAAAGTCATCGATGTCGCGCCCAATCTCATCAGCACTTTCTTCGGCAGCCAGCCAGACACCCAGTGGCCAGCCATGTTCATATTCGCGGTGTATCAGTTCGGCGCGGCGCGCCTTCCATACCGATAGCGGCACCAACACCGGTCCTACGGGTAGCCTTATGTTCTGCGGCGTATCGCCTTCCGCAAAAGTCAGAGTTTTCCATACGTCAGAAACGATATTGCCATTCTTGATTAGCTTGAACATAGACTGCCTTCCTTTTGGTATCTAGGTGGATGGATGCTTCAACACAACTTGTTGAAGCGCAGTCTAGGGGTGCTTGATATGTCTGTAAAATACTTTATTGTTGATATTAAATAGCTAATTGGAATATAGGAATTTTCGAGTTACTAAATCAATAACTGGCATCCTCGCACATGTCATCGGCAAAACCCCTGCTGCCAAACTGTTTAAATCAAACACACTAGCCTTGGCAAAGCCAGGGAAAGTGCAATTTCCCCTTTTCGCTATACGCTATAATGTCTCGTCCTATTTACAATCAATTGATCGGGGTAATAACTTGGCATCGAATAAAGCACGCGCCCACTTCACACTCAGTGGTTATCATTTCGATCCTGATGACATCACGCGTCTGCTGGGCATCGAACCTACCTCGGTTGATGCATCCGGCGCGCGCAGCGCCCTCGATAAACCCGTGATCAGTTCATGGGAGTTATCAACGGAAACGATGGCGGACAATATTGACGTTTATAAAATGACGGAGATCCTCATTAAAAAAATAGAACCGGTCAAGGAAAAAATCCTGCAAGTAATTAAGAGCCATAACTTATCGCCCAGAATCGGCGTGGTTCTGGTTTTATCTATTGATAAAAATGAATCGGTGCCCGATGTCGGGTTCGGTGCCAGAACGATTCGTTTTCTCGCGGATATTGGCGCATTTGCAAATGTTGAATATAAACTTTCTGAGCGTATTTAAGCTTTAAATTAGAGCACTGTCTGTAAGTGTTAGGGTTTTCTTCTTGTACTTGAATTTGCCGAAATATAATTACGGTTAATTTTTTTGCAGGTCAAAAAAAAGCACGCTTTTTATAGCGTGCTTATCACAAAACAAATCTGAATTTAGTAGCCGCGCGACCATTCAGGCAGCGTACGGACGATTGCTTTAGGGCTTCTTAGGCGTGGTGTAGGGCACTTCTTTATGGAAAGGTTCCCAGATGGTGTCATAGCCGATATAGCCCTTATCATTTGCGGGCTTTTGACGGGTTGTCAGAAAACGACTCTTGCCCTCGGGAACCTTGGGCCTGGTTTTAGGTGCTTCGCTCATATTCATAACTCCTTAATGGTTGAAACGGGAGGAATTTAAACCGGTACGTCAGCACCCCCCATTGAACTGACGAAACTATACTATCTATCGCTTGTAATGCCCCTTGCCGGGAATCACATGCCGCACACCGCCCTGGGGATTCTCGACATCACCCTGATAACGGGGAATGACGTGAATATGGACATGCAGGATACTCTGCCCAGCAGCCGGCCCTATGTTAACGCCGATGTTGTAGCCGTCGGGTTTAAACTCTCCGTCCAGCAACTTTCGCTCCTCGTTTATCAGCGTCATGCAGGCATTGATTTCTTCGGGTGTCAGCTCAAAAAAGCTGGCAACATGGCGACGCGGGACGACCAAGGTATGCCCCGGGCTCACCGCGTAGCTATCGCGCGCGCTGTATGCAAGTTCGTTACTCAGCGACACCCCGCGTGCATCTTTACAGAACAGGCACGGGTTATTGGGATCCCGCTTTCCCCTCTGCTTTTCTTCTAACGTCAAGCTTCAGCTCCCTTGGTATATTGAAACAAAAATATTTTGGATCGTATTGTTTGATCTGCGGCTATTCATCATTGAGTACTTGTCACAAGTGCCAGCGACTTTGTCTTATTCATTTGCTCCTCGCAATGCTTTAAACAGAGCGGCTGAAGGGCATGCGGAAAACATTCAACAATCAATTCAAATTCATCGGCGACTTCGTCGGCAAGCGCAGTATCATTTGTTAACTCAGCCAGCACGTTTCTTGCGGTAGACCTGTTTACCCTGCACAGTACGGCCAGATGAAAGGGAAGTTGCTGCTCCATGCATACTGTTAACGCCGTTTCGTAAGACCGTATTGCTTCTCCCAGGCGATCCGGGTTTTCTTCTGATTCCCCCAGTTGATGCAGGACTGCACCACAATTATTGTGTGCAGCAGCTAGCTCGAACGCGTGATTATCAGCATCGAGCACAGCCAGTGCATTTTTATAGGCGACAGCTGACTTTTGATAAGTACGGTTACCTTTCAAAAGTCTGCCATATGCATGGAAAGTCGCGCCAAGTTGATGCATGGCGGACGACCATTTTTCAGGTGTCTCTTTTCGAGACCATACCAATAACGCATTCGTATAAGCATCTATGGACGCATTCAATAAGTTAGCGTTATCCAGTTGCCGGCCCAATGCTTGGTTTGCTGTTCCCAGGTTGTATTGTGTTTCCGCCCAGGCCAGGGGTGATTTTTCCTGGCTAAACACTTCCAGCGCATTGTTAAAACACTGAATGGCTTTTTCATATAATTCAGCGTCTCTGCGCTGCTGCCCCTGAGCCGCCAGAATGTTTCCCAGGCTGTTCTGAGTCTCCGCCCAGGCCAAAGGCGCCTGATCGTGATATGGGTCTGTCAGCGATCCCTTAAGTGCATCACCTAGACTGTCAAGAATATTGGAGCTGAAACGGTGTTGTTCATAATTTCCCCGTGTGTAAAGAAAATTATCAGCGACGGTGACCTTGGTATCTGGCGTAGCCGCTTCGGCCAAGCCATCGCCCAGCCTGCCTATGGAATCAGCGATTGCACGTTCCAGGGCCTGATTGTGTGGGTACAACAGGTAAGTATGAGAGTGCTTCATTTATGCCCGGCCGAGAATTTCATTGATGTCCGGATCGGCGCCAACCGCTCCGCCAAGGTCGATTTCTTCATCGGTAGCATCACGTATCGTCAGAACTTCCAGCTTGAATACGACTTCTCTGCCACACAATGGGTTATTACCATCAACGGTTAGTGTTTTGTCATCGAATCGGGTAACGATAAAGTTTCTGGGCTCACCTTTTTCATTTTCCATGGTGATGGTCATGCCAATTTCCCGAAATTCCTCAGGGACATTTTCGATATGATCGGTAAATACCAGAGATTCGTCTCTCTCACCATATAACAATCTGGTGTCAACAGGAACTTCGATGAGATCCCCCACTTTTTTTCCATCCAGTTCTTTTGTCACCTGCTCAGACAAAACATCGTTGACGCCATGAACATATCCCAGAGGATAATCAACGGTAACCAGTACGTCTCCGGTTTTTTGATCGATGACCTTATAATTTAATTCAACGAATTTTTCGTTTTGTATTGTATCTGACATGACTAGAAAGGCCTGTTAACGATAAAGTTGTCTTAGAACAGCGTAGCGCCAAAAATTTTCACCTTGTCCTTTTCATACCCCAGCACCAGTCTGCCCAGCCATTCACTTTTATCCTTGGAGTTAGTCTGTTTATAGAGAACCGTTACATATTCACCGCGTCGTATAATGCCGAGGTATTTGTAATCGGCTGACAAGTTTTTCGCCAAATCGCTTCTTGCAAACTGCTTGCCCATCTCGATTTCATTCGCACCCAATTTCATCGGGGTTGAGAAATTTCGGGTGAAAGCGCCATAGTTTTTCTCGTTCGAGTATTTAACAAGGTCAGCCCACATGGGGTTCGCCAGCGCTAAAATATCTTCATCCGTCATTTCGATAATATTCATCATTTTCTTCTTCAGTTAAAACATGGCTGGTATTGCCGGCTTACCCGTCGAAATAAGACGGCATACGGCTCATCATAAAAATAGGCCAACATATAAAAAATGTTGGCCTATTATCAAGCAAACAAGATGTACCTGAATTGTATGATCAAGCACCTATTTGCCGGGCCCTATTTTTCACTGACCAAGTGGTAAAGAGGCGCTTTTTCCATCGTGTATTCACCTGTTTTGCGATCACGATGAGAAACTGTCAGCACGTGCCAATTTTTATCATCCAGCTTCATTGCATCGCCACGATAGTAGTAACCAGGCCAGCGCGTTTCCTTACGGAACAAAGTATGCTGGAACACACTTTCAGAAGTACGCACACGGTGATTTAATTCCCATGCACGCAGCAGTTCGTGAATATCACTTGCCGCAATCTTTTCCATATCTTCCTCAAGCGACTTAAGCTTCTTGAGACCAATACTGAGAAGTTTTTCGTTGGTCATGTAGTTGACACCAAAGCCACCGCAATACTCATCCATCAATTTCTGCAAACGATCCAGACCCTGTCTTGGATTGATGAAGTTCGGATTGACTGAACCCGCAACGACTTCGTTTTTATATACAGTGTATGTCTCTAATGGTTTGTAGATTTTGGTTTTAAGGTCTTCGATCTGCTTATCAGAAACACGGATGCCTTCTGCCTTGCCATCATCAATATATTTACAGGCAGCCTTGGCAGCCAGGCGACCTTCAGTGAAAGAACCCGATGAGAACGCGTGTGGTGTACCACCGACCGCATCACCCGCGCCAAACAGACCTTCAACGGTGGTCATGCGGTTGTAACCCCAATAGTACTCCGGAGGGGATACATCCTCAGGACCTGAACACCATGCACCACAACCCGTGGCATGCGAACCCATGACGTAGGGCTCAGAAGTCGTTAATTCCGGGTTTTCGTACTTAGGATCAACGTCCGTGGCCGCCCACAGTACTGCCTGGCCAACGGTCATGCCCAGGAAGTTGTGCCAGCCTATCTCTTCCAGATGCGGATCCTGGAAGGCTTCCATGGTGACCATGTGGATAGGACCGCGACCGGCATTCACCTCGGAGATAAAGGCATGGTTACGTAAACAGGTTGGAATGGGCTTGTGGGACAAGTGTTGTCCTTCCGTATCCAGATATTCCTTGCCGACCATTTCCGCCAATGCCGGGAACCACTTGGATTCATACTCTTCACCCACACCATTTTGGGTATAAGTCTTGAGGTGCAGGAAGTAGGCGCCAACCGGGCCGTAACCATCTTTGAATCGTGCGAGTACGATACGGTTTTCCATCTGAGTCATCTTCGCGCCTGCTTCGATCATCAGACCATAGGCAGAACCCGATGACCAGGGTGCGTACCAGACACGCCCCGCACCTTCGCCGACTGAACGCGGCTTAAAGATGTTAGAAGCACCACCGGCACCGCAGATAACGGTCTTGGACTTGAATACGTGGTAGTTACCGGTACGGACATTGAAACCAACCGCACCTGCGACGCGGTTGTCCTTGGAATCATCCATTAACAGGTGGGTTACGCAGACACGGTTGAATACCTTGTCGGCTGATTTTTTGGCCGCTTCGGCAACGATAGGCTTATAAGATTCACCGTGAATCATGATCTGCCAGCGCCCTTCACGCATATAAGTGCCCTTCTTGGGGTCTCTCATCAGCGGCAGGCCCCACTCTTCAAACTGGTGCACTGCTGAGTCAACGTGGCGCGCCATATCAAAGGCCAGATCCTCACGCACCATACCCATCAGATCCATACGCGCATAACGGACGTGATCTTCCGGATTGTTTTCGCCGAAGCGTGTACCCATGTAACAGTTGATCGCGTACAGACCCTGGGCAACCGCACCAGAACGATCGATGTTCGCTTTTTCGGCAATGACGATCTTTTTGTTCTTGCCCCAATATCTTGCTTCAAACGCAGCACCGGTGCCACCAAGGCCAGCACCTGCTACCAGAATGTCGATATCGTCTTCAATAATTGTCTTGTAGTTCATTAGTAGTACACTCCTGCTTTAAGTGTCAAGCCATTCGATTCCAGTGTATGTAAATCACCGCCATCCATGCGGACATACTTAGGCTCGTTAAATAACAACTCACTGTCACGCATTTCCTTACTTGGCGCAGGCTCGTCTGCGAGTTTGGGTATTCCCGTGCCCCAGGGCTTGGTTGTGATAGGCGCCAACAACTCCATATCTTTTTTGCCGTTGCGGAACTTGATGCGCCAGGCGATCGTGCCTGCTTCTTCATCGCGGTGCACGCGTACCGAGTGACCTAGTGGCGCGAAATCGGCATAGCCACGCACATCAATGGCGTGGTGCGGGCAGGCCTTTACGCAGGAATAGCATTCCCAGCACATGCTGGGTTCAATGTTATAAGCACGACGAAGGGTTTTATCGATGTGCATGATGTCAGAAGGGCAGATGTCAACGCACTGTCCACAACCATCACAACGAGTCATATATACGAAAGTTGGCATAATATTTTCTCTATCCTTAAGTAAAAATTAAATTAATACTAGTAGTGTTTTGCTGACTCACGCTTAATACCAAGACCCATGTAAGCCGGATTCTTTCCCATGTATTCAGGGATATCCGGAAATTTTGCATGTACGGCAGGATCCGTCAGATCGTATTCGGCAGGTAAATTCTCTCTTGAACCATCTGCATGAGTAACACGTTTTTGAAATGCGGCAGCCGGCTTAAAGAACATATGGGCGAACTTGGAAAAATATACGCCGCCAAATAAAACGGTACTTGACAGGACAAACAAGGCAAAGAACAGGGTTAATCCGCCGCCAGTAAATGACCAGATTAATGCGAAAGTCGAGGTGGCAAGCAGCGAGAGAATAAACAAATCCGCACGCTCGAACCGAAACCATGGAAGGCCTTCCGCAGACACATCAACCCGGATAAATAACCAGAACCAGTATCCACCAACGGCCAGCATCAGTGCACCGATATGCCATAGCTGTGGCAGCAAGGCAGGCGTGGGCGTTGCTGGCGTCGGATAGCCAAAAATCATAATCGCGGTAGTCACAATGAAAATAATAGTTCCCCACATGGTCAACAGATGGGAAAGCCTGCGTCTTGTATTATTGAATTCGCCAGAAGTTAATATTTCGTTCACCAGCACTGTAGCGGCAATTGATACTTTTTCTCCAGCACCCACTGACCGTTTTGCGCTCTTCTGCGCTTTTTTCGCATTTTCGAAAAAATACTGCGCGCTTTTCTTATGCATCATGTCAAGTATTGTCCCGCCCATAACCAGCAGGACCATCAAGACGATATACCCCTGCATGACGACGGTTGGAATTGATGCCGAAAGTTCGGCAAAGTGGTTGCTCATGAACATTAGGTTCTCCTTAAAAATTTAAACGCAAGATTAAAAATTATCATTCAATCGGTTGGTCGTTGAATATGGAAAAGTTAACCTCCACAAAACTCTTCACCCTACGAACCTACCACCATTACTTCACTAAATCAGCCCGAACAAAAATTGGCAACAATGGGGGAAAATGTACAGCTCCCCTCCCTCCAGTCCTCCCCCGTGTGCGAGGTTGTTGCCGTTTCAGCGGCTGTACAACCACGGCCTAGCCCCTGCGGGTGCAAAGAGGATGGGGTGTTTTCTAGCGTCCCGAGTGCCCGCTAAGCTTAACTTCCACCTTTTCATCGTCAGCCAGTCCGGCATAGTAGGCGCGCAGCACTTCCAGCACTTCGGGGCGGCTGAACTCAGCCGGGACTTCGGCATTTTCCGAGAGCATCTTGCGCAGCTTGGTGCCGGACAGCAGCAGACGGTCGCTTCCTTCGTGCGGGCAGGTGCGTGCGGAGGCCATGCCGCCGCATTTGTAACACCAGAACGTCCAGTCAATTTTTAGCGCCTGTGTCTCCAGCGCGTCCTTGGGAATTTTGTCAAAGATGTGATGGGCGTCGAACGGGCCGTAATAATTGCCCACTCCGGCATGGTCGCGCCCGACAATCAGGTGCGAACAACCGTAGTTCTGGCGGAACAGCGCATGCAACAACGCTTCGCGCGGTCCCGCGTAACGCATATCCAGCGGGTAACCGGCCTGAACAACGGTCTGGCTGACAAAATAATTTTCGGTGAGCGTGGCAATGGCTTCGGTGCGCACGTCGGCAGGGATGTCGCCGGGTTTCAGATTGCCGAGCAGGGAGTGGATCAGTACGCCGTCGCAAATTTCAATGGCTATCTTGGCCAGATACTCGTGCGAGCGGTGCATAGGATTGCGTGTCTGGAACGCTGCCACTTTGCTCCAGCCCATGGCATCGAAGGCATCGCGCGTCTCGTGCGGCGACATGAAAAGCGCGCCGTATTTTTTGTCGAACCCGCCCTGTGAGAGTAATTTGACCGGGCCGGCGAGATTGACTTCGCCTTGTTCCATCACCATCTTCACGCCGGGGTGTTCCGGGTCTATGGTGCTGAACACCATCGCGCACTCGTGCTCCTTGTCGATGGTGTATTTCTCGGTGATGCGCATGGTTGCAAGCAGACTGCCGTCGTCCGGGTCAAGCAGGGCGACATCGCTACCAGTTTGGATTGATGAGGCGAGGGTATTGTCTATGGAGAGTGTGATGGGGATGGGCCAGAACAGGCCGTTGGCCATTTTCATGCCAGCACATACACCTTGCCAGTCGGTGTAGGACATGAAGCCCTCAAGCGGAGTGAACCCGCCTATGCCCAGCATCACCAAATCACCTTTTTCGCGTGAACTCACCGTTATTTGCGGTAATGTTTGTGCACGTTCAAGTTCGTCTGCGAGTGCTTTCCCCTTCAACAGCAGGGGATTCAGGTCGCCGCCGCCGTGCGGTTTAACCAATGCCATTCATGACTCCTATTCATCAATTCTTGTTTGACTGCTGGAATGTGATGCCCGACTCAACCGCTGCACAATGCTAAGGCTATTGTGGTTAAACCACGATACCCCTTACGGGTTATATGTGATAGCTCATCACGGTTATGGCTAAGGTTGCCTACTATTAGGCATACTTGGCGGCCTTTAAAAAGGCTCTTTTCTCGTCTGGAAGATGTCGGATTTTGTCCGTTACTCATGGTTTTATTGATGTGCATTTTATTAAGTTAAGTTAATAGGTTGTTAAAAATCAATAAATTGAATAATTGTTAAATTCAATGACCGACTGATTCCCAGGATAGTTATAATCAAGCGTTCATTTACCAGTGGGGCGCTTACCAGCGGAACTTTGCATGAAAACTCATCATCCCGGAGATTCATCCAGCACGATTTCACCTTTGCACGACCCGTTTGCAGCCCCGGTCGAGAATGCCAAGCTCGAAGTAAAAAATACCACTTGTTATATGTGCGCCTGTCGCTGCGGTATTCGCGTGCATCTGCGCAATGGCGAAGTGCGTTACATCGACGGCAACCCCAACCATCCGCTAAATAACGGCGTGATTTGTGCCAAGGGATCGTCCGGTATCATGAAGCAATATTCGCCCGCACGGCTGACCAAGCCGCTACGGCGCAAACCCGGCTCCGAACGCGGCGCGGGCGAGTTCGAGGAAATCAGCTGGGAAGAAACCTTCTCTGTCCTTGCCGAGCGCCTGGGCAAGATACGTGCTACTGATCCGAAGAAATTCGCGCTGTTCACCGGGCGCGACCAGATGCAGGCACTGACCGGTATGTTCGCACGTCAGTTCGGTACGCCCAATTACGCGGCGCACGGTGGCTTTTGCTCGGTCAATATGGCGGCCGGCATGATTTACACCATAGGCGGCTCGTTCTGGGAATTCGGCGGCCCCGATCTGGAACGCTCCAAGCTGTTCATCATGATAGGCACGGCGGAAGATCATCATTCCAATCCACTGAAAGTCGCGCTGTCGAAGTTCAAGCGTGAAGGCGGACGTTTCATTTCCATCAATCCGGTGCGCACCGGCTATTCGGCAATTGCCGATGAATGGGTGCCGATCCGCCCCGGTACCGACGGGGCGTTACTGCTGGCAATTATTCACGAAATCATCGCGCTCGGCCTGTATGACCGCGAATTTCTGGTTCGCTATACCAACTCCGGACAGTTGGTGAATCTGGATGCCGAGCATGACGAGTTCGGCATGTTCGTGCGTACCGAAGTACCCGAAGAAGAGGGTTGCTACGACCCGCAGAACAAGCTGTGGTGGGATCGCAATACCGACAAGCCTGTGGTGACGCATCTGGAAGGCGCGGATCCCTATCTGCTGGGTGAATTCAAGATGCCGGATGACACGATCGTCAAGCCTGCGTTCCAGTTGTTGCAGGACAGGGTGAAGGAATACACACCGGAATGGGCTGAGCAGGTTACCGGCATCCCTGCTGACACCATCAAGCGTCTGGCACATGAGATGGGCATCACCGCACGTGACCAGAAGATCGAGCTGCCGATTGCCTGGACGGATTCCTGGGGCAAGGAGCACGACACCGTGACCGGTAATCCGGTCTCCTTCCATGCGATGCGTGGATTGGCGGCACACTCCAATGGCTTCCAGACGATACGCGCGCTGTCTATTCTAATGACGTTGCTGGGCACGATAGACCGGCCCGGTGGCTTCCGCCATAAAACGCCGTTCCCGCGTCCTATTCCACCTTGCGCACGCACGCCGAATACGCCGCTGGCGGTCAAGCCGAACACGCCGCTGGACGGCATGCCCCTGGGCTGGCCGGCCGATCCGGATGATTTGTTCGTCAACCCGGACGGCACGCCGGTGCGTATCGACAAGGCCTTCTCGTGGGAATATCCGTTGTCGGTGCACGGTTTGATGCACAACGTGATTACCAATGCCTGGCGCGGTGATCCCTACAAGATAGATACGCTGTTGCTGTTCATGGCGAACATGGCCTGGAACTCGAGCATGAACACTTCCGAGGTGCGCAAAATGCTCACCGACAAGGAAGAGAACGGCGAACACAAGATCCCGTTCATCGTGGTTTGCGATGCTTTCCATTCGGAGACCACCGCATTTGCCGATCTGATCCTGCCGGATACCACGTATCTCGAACGCCACGATGTCATGTCCATGCTGGATAGGCCGATCTCGGAATTTGACGGCCCGGTGGATGCGGTGCGTATTCCCGTGCTGCCGCCGACGGGCGAATGCAAGCCGTTCCAGGAGGTGTTGATCGAACTCGGTACACGTCTGAATTTGCCTGCTTTTGTCACTCCGGCAGGCGAACGCAAATACCGCGACTACCCTGATTTCATCGTCAACTGGGAAACTGCGCCAGGTTCCGGTATCGGATTCCTGTCCGGCTGGCGCGGCAAGGGTGGCGAAAAATCCATCAAAGGCGAGCCGAATCCCAACCAGTGGGAAATGTACGCCAAGAACGATTGCGTGCATCACCACAAGCTGCCGCGTTCGTATCAATTCATGCGCAACTGGAACAAGGGTTATCTGGAATGGTCGCAACGCAACGGTATCACGCGCTATGCCGAGCCTATCCTGATTCACCTGTATTCCGAGGTGTTGCAGAAGTTCCGTCTGGCCGCACAGGGTAAGAGCATCACGCGTCAACCGCCCGCGCATCTGGCGAAGCGTATCGAGACCTATTTTGATCCGCTGCCGTTTTATTACGAGCCGCTGGAGGTGCAGACCAACGACAAGCAAAAATATCCGCTGTCGGCGCTGACACAACGCCCGATGGCGATGTATCACTCCTGGGATTCTCAAAATGCCTGGCTGCGCCAGATACATGCGCACAACTTTCTCTACGTCAATTCGCGTACCGCGCAGGATGCGGGTATCGCCGACGGGGACTGGATGTGGGCCGAATCGAAATGGGGCAAAGTGCGTTGCATGGCACGCTATAGTGAGGCTGTCGAGCCGGGTACGGTGTGGACCTGGAACGCGATCGGCAAGGCGGCCGGCGCATGGAATCTGTCGCCCGATGCCAACGAATCGCAACTGGGATTCCTGCTCAACCATGTGATTTCCGAAGAGCTGCCGCCCAATGCGGACGGAACGCGTTTTTCCAATTCCGACCCGATTACCGGACAGGCTGCGTGGTACGACGTGCGTGTGCGCATCTACAAGGCGGAGGAGGGCGAGCCCGAACAGACTTCCCCGCAATTTAAACCGATGACAAAATATCCCGGCATGAAGGAACATCCGAGCTGGCTGGCCTATTTCGGTGGCAGCAAGAAGAAAGGCGGTGTGAAATGACACTATCTATTAAATTGAAAGGCTCGCTATGACTCAGCTCGCCCTGGTCATCGACCTCAATGTCTGCGTCGGTTGTCATGCCTGTGTGACCAGTTGCAAGGAATGGAATACCTCCGGCTCTGCCGGGCCCTTGTACGATGAAAACCCCTACGGTGCTGACCCGACCGGCACGTTTTTCAACCGCGTGCAGACTTATGAAATCGGCGAATTCCCGAATAGCGAGACGCTGCATTTCCCCAAATCCTGTCTGCATTGCGAAGACCCGCCGTGCGTGCCGGTGTGTCCGACCGGCGCATCTTACAAGCGCAAGGAAGACGGCATCGTGCTGGTGGATTACGACAAGTGTATAGGCTGCAAATATTGCACCTGGGCGTGTCCTTATGGTGCGCGTGAGATCGACGAGAAACAGCAGGTGATGAAAAAATGCACCTTGTGCGTGGATCGCATCTACGACATGACGATGGACGAAGCCGACCGCAAACCGTCTTGCGTGAAAGCCTGTCCGACCAGCGCACGTCTGTTCGGCGATATTCACGATCCCGAATCAGTGGTGTCTAAGGCGATTCGCGAAGAGGGGGGATATGCTCTGATGCCGGAGTGGGGTACGCATCCCGCCAATCATTATCTGCCGCGCCGCAAAACCCATATCAAGATTCATCAAGATGAGCTGGAACGCGCGGATAATCCGCTTAAAGTAGACCGCCAATTGCCCAAGCCGGGCAAAGGTGAGTCTTCAATGGAAGATGTTTCTGCCTGGTAAACAAACGATGAAACCTGCATTCTCTGTTATTTTTCTGACTACGCTGATCGGTGCAGGGCAAGGCCTGTTCCTTGCCCTGTTCACCCATCAATCCTATGCGCTGTTCGGCCTGCTGCCGATGCAGTCCGACGCCTTCTACGGCTATGGCAGCGTGCTGGTCCTGCTGTTGCTGGCGGGTGGCCTGATCGCTTCCTTCTTTCACCTCGGGCGGCCGGAACGCGCCTGGCGCTCGGCCACGCAATGGCGTACTTCATGGCTGTCGCGTGAAGTCATCGCCTTGCCCGCATTCATGGGTATGGCACTGCTTTATGCCGGATTGCATCTGACTGGCATACGGCCGGAAGTGGTGACTTTGCCCAGCGGCCTGCTGATTGATCTGAGTATGGTGATCGGGGTGATTGCGACCCTGTTGGCTTTCGTGCTGTTTATTTGCACCGGCATGATCTACGCCTGTCTGCGCTTCTTGCGGGAGTGGCATACGCCGCTCACGGTGATCAATTACACCCTGATGGGTGGTGCGTCCGGCTTCACGCTGGCGGCATTTTATGCTGCCATGACTGCGCCAACGGAAGCGGGTTTCTTTGTCGGCTGGGCGCTTATTATTACGCTGCTGGCCTTTGTTGGTCGCTTCGCATCGCTGGTGCGCAATGCGCGCCTCAAGCCGAAATCAACGATTCAGACTGCCATTGGTGTCAAGCATCCGCGTATCACGCAGCGCTCTATGGGATTTATGGGCGGCTCGTTCAATACCCGCGAGTTTTTCCACGGCAAGAGCCCGGCGTTCCTGCGTACCATCAAGCCCACTTTTCTCTTGCTGGCCTTCGTGGTGCCGATGGCTCTGCTGGCGCTGGGCTTGTTGACACCGGTATTGCTGGCTATTGCGTTTATACTACAGTACATCGGCCTGCTGGCTGAGCGCTGGTTCTTCTTCGCACAGGCCAACCATCCGCAAAACCTGTATTATCAGACGATAGGTTGAACGTATAATTTTTATGATACGACGCTCACGAAAATATTGGTTGTATCATTTGTTGCCGTTCATGCAATGGCGGCATCTGGTTGATCGCAACAGCAACCGGGCTGATCTGATTGCCGGACTCACCGGGGCACTGATTGTATTGCCACAGGGCGTGGCCTTCGCCACCATCGCCGGGATGCCGCCGGAATACGGCCTGTATGCGGCGATGCTGCCGGCCATCATTGCCGCGCTGTTTGGTTCGAGTTGGCATCTGGTTTCCGGTCCGACAACGGCCATTTCCATCGCGGTATTCGCCGCCATCAGCCCGCTGGCTGAACCCGGATCGCCGGAATTCATCAGTATGGTGCTGACACTGACCTTCTTGACCGGGCTGTTTCAGTTGATCCTGGGTCTGGCGCGCATGGGCGTGCTGGTCAATTTTATTTCGCACACGGTGGTCATCGGCTTCACGGCAGGTGCGGCGGTCCTCATTGCTGCCAGTCAGGTGAAGAGTTTCTTCGGTATCGATATTGTGCGCGGCGCTCCTTTTCATGTGGTGCTTGAGCAACTTTATGTGCAGTTTGGCAATATCAATCCCTATGTCACTTTTATCGGTGTCATCACGCTGGCTGTAGGGTTGCTGTCCAGACGCTATGCACCGAAATTACCTTACATGATTGTGGCGATGGTGGTGGGTAGCGTGGTTGCCTATCTGGTTAACAGGGAGTTCGGCGAGACGGTCACGCAAATCAGGACCGTGGGCGCGCTGCCATCACATTTGCCGCCTTTTTTTGCGCCTGATTTTTCCTACGAAACGATACGCAAAGTGCTGTTCCCGGCGCTGGTAGTCACTATGCTGGCATTGACGGAGGCGGTATCCATCGCGCGTTCTATCGCAGTCAAATCCGAGCAGGGCATAGACGGTAATCAGGAATTCATTGGTCAGGGTCTGTCGAATCTGGTGGGCAGCTTCTTTTCCAGTTACGCATCCTGCGGTTCATTCAACCGTAGCGGAGTGAACTACGAGGCGGGGGCACAGACCCCGCTGGCGACGGTGTACGCATCTGTTTTTCTGATCCTTATTCTGTTGCTGGTGGCTCCACTGGCATCTTATCTGCCGACCGCCGCGATGGCGGGGATATTATTTCTCGTCGCCTGGGGATTGATTGATTTTCATCATATTTTTTCCATCGTTCGTACCAGTCGTGCCGAGACAGTTACCCTGTTTGTCACCCTGATCGGTACCCTGATTGATCTCGAGAAAGGCATCTTCTTCGGTATCCTGCTATCGCTGGTACTGTATCTGTATCGCGTATCGCGTCCGTCCATCGATCCCTCCGTGCCTGCACCCGAGGAGGGCTCGTATCACTTTATCGATGCGCATGGACAGCCTGAATGCCCGCAGTTCCGCATCGTGCGCATCAACGGCTCGATCTTTTTCGGCGCGGTGGACTACGTGCGTAGCGGATTGATGCAGATAGACGAAAACAACCCGCGCCAGAAGACTGTGATGATCCTCGGTGGCGGGATCAGTTTTGTCGATGTGGCGGGTGCCGAGATGCTGGAACAGGAAGCACGGCGGCGGCGCAAATTGGGCGGCGGCCTGTATTTTTACCGTTGCAAGGATTCCGTTTACAAGTTTTTGCGCAAAGCGGACAAACTGGACGATATCGGTGCTGAGGGTTTCTTTCCTGCCATGTCGAACTGGATAAAACCGGTCTATTCGACGCTGGACCCCGCGGTGTGCCGTACCTGCAAGACACGCATATTCTCGGAATGTCACGTTGCGCTTCCTGACGGCGAACTCAGAGTTTCAGAACCCAAAGCATCGTGAATAGAAATCTCATCCGCTTTCTGCCTTTCCTTTCATGGTGGCCATTGCGAGGTGAGACGACACGGGCTGACCTGATTGCGGGTATCACCGTTGCACTGGTACTGATACCGCAATCAATGGCCTATGCGCAACTCGCCGGATTGCCTGCCTATTACGGGCTGTATGCGGCTTTCCTGCCGGGCATCATCGCAGCGCTGTGGGGGTCGTCCGCCCAGCTAGCCACCGGTCCGGTCGCGGTGGTTTCGCTGTTGACCGCCTCGGCCCTCGCGCCGCTGGCCGCTTCCGGCTCCAGCCAGTTCATCGCATTGGCGATCCTGCTGGCCCTGATGGTCGGCATCATTCAGCTCACCCTGGGAGTTTTCAAACTGGGCGTGGTGGTGAACTTCCTCTCCCATCCGGTCATCGTGGGCTTTACCAATGCCGCCGCTATCATCATTGGTCTATCGCAGCTCAACAAGTTGTTTGGCGTCTCGATGGGGCGAAGCGAGCATTTCATCAATGACATATGGGGCGTGTTGCAACAGATAGGCGACACGCACTTTCCCACACTGCTGATGGGTATTTCAGCCTTCGTCGTCATGTGGGGCCTGAAAAAATTTGCACCCAAAATGCCCGGTGTGCTGATTGCCGTCGTAGTCACCACGCTGGTGAGCTGGGCTATCGGTTTCGAACACAACAGCCATGGCAAAATTGATGAAATCATGGATGTCGAGGTGAGGACACTAGCCAATAAGTTTTCCCGAACCGAGATCAAGATGGCTGAGTTGAATGAAAAACTCGGCGTCAGATCGACCGAGCTCAAGCAGCATTTGAAAACCAATGAGGGCGGTTCGCAACGTACCGCCGCGCTCAACTACGAGATCGAGTTACTCAAACTGGAAGTCAAGGATACCGAGGGTGAAAATCGCAAGATTGCCCGCTCTCTGCGCAATTTCATCTTCGAGCAGGTGACTGCGGATGAAGGGCATCCGGTGAAACTTTATCTGACGGGTCAGGTACCGCCGGGTGAAAAAGCCGACGGCTATCGCTGGCGCATCAAGAAAATCAACCAGGGTGAATTTACTCTCGTCGGGGGTGGCGAGGTGGTGGGAGGGATACCCGCCGGATTGCCCCAGTTTGATCTGCCGATATTCAACTGGGATATGATTTCGGCGCTTCTTTCCAGCGCGCTGGTGATTTCGCTGGTGGGCTTCATGGAAGCGATTTCCATTGCCAAGGCGATGGCCGCCAAAACCCGGGAACGCATCGACCCCAACCAGGAGTTGATCGGGCAGGGCTGGGCAAATATTGTGGGCAGTTTTGGCCAGTCATTTCCGGCCAGTGGCTCATTTTCCCGTTCGGCGGTGAACCTCAATGCCGGTGCCAAAACCGGTCTGTCCAACGTTTTTGCCGGCCTGATTGTGCTGCTCACCCTGCTGTTCCTCACCCCGTTGCTGTACCACCTGCCACAGGCGGTGCTGGCGGCGGTGATCATGATGGCGGTGGTCGGTCTGATCAACTTCAAGGCGATCCGCCATGCCTGGCACACGCACAAGCATGATGGCATCGCGGCTATGGTTACCTTTGTCGCTACGCTGGCGTTTGCGCCGCACCTCGATAACGGCATCATGGTGGGCGCCGGTCTGTCCATCCTGCTGTATCTCTACCGTACCATGTCGCCGCGTGTCGCCATCCTGGGCCGTTATCACGACGGTACCTTGCGCGATGCCAAGGTGAATAACTTGCCGCTCAGCGAAAAAGTCATCGCCATACGCTATGACGGCTCCCTGTATTTTGCCAACGTCCCCTATTTCGAAGATACCATTCTGGAGGCTGTGTCCGGCAGTCCCCGTGCCAGCCATCTGCTGATCGTGTCGGATGGCATCAATCAGCTCGATGCATCGGGCGACGAGGTTATCCATCATGTGGTCGAGAGATTGCGCGCCAGCGGCGTCCGTGTGGTGTTCAGCGGCTTGAAGAAGCAGGTGATTGATGTCATGCGCCATTCCGGTCTGTTCGATTACATCGGCCAGGAAAATATCTACGCCGATGAGGACAAGGCGCTGGAGTCCATGTACGTCGAGGTACTCCAGGTCGATCCCGATGCGCAATGTCGTCTGCTGAAACAACACATCGGCGGAGCAGACGGAGTGAGAACATGGTTATAACTGAACGGTGATCTTACATATGCTGGAGAACTCCTGGTGACGATAGCTTCCACCCTGCTGCCCATAGACGTTGCGTTGGGGGCGGTCGTCTGCTGGCTGTTGCTGGGTCTTGCGGGTTTGCTGTTGCAGAACACTATGGCGATTACCCGGTATATTTTCCCTGCCGGTGCGCTGGCTGCGCTGCTGCTAGCCGCTGCCGCACTGAGCAACCTGGGTGGCGACAGCAACGTAGCGGTGCTGCCGCTCGGATTGCCGGACTTGCCGTTCCATCTGAGACTGGATGCGCTTTCCGCATTTTTCCTGTTGTTGCTGGGCGCGGCCAGTGTCGGTATCTCGCTGTATTCGGCGGGTTATTTCCGTGACATGGAAGGCAGTGCGCTGGGCTTGCTGTGTTTCGAATACCATATCTTTCTTGCCAGCATGGCGCTGGTATTCATGGCTGACGATGCCTATTTATTTATGGTGGCATGGGAAACCATGGCGCTGTCTTCCTATTTTCTGGTCACCACCGACCATCATGTCGCACAGACCCGACGTGCCGGCTTTCTCTATTTGCTGATTGCCCATATCGGCGCGATCGCCATTCTGTTGAGTTTTGGTGTGATGCAGGGCGGGCAGGGCGATTATACTTTTGCCAGTATGCGTGACGCGCACCTGAATGCCTTCTGGGCCAGCGCCACTTTCCTGCTGGCGCTGTTCGGCTTCGGTGCCAAAGCCGGGATTCTGCCGCTGCATGTCTGGTTGCCTGAAGCCCATCCCGCTGCGCCCTCACCGATTTCGGCAATGATGAGCGGCATCATGCTGAAAACCGCAATTTACGGTATTTTGCGTGTCAGCTTCGATTTGCTTGACACGCCGCAGTGGTGGTGGGGTGCGCTGGCGTTGACGCTGGGATTGCTCACCGCACTGTATGGCGTGCTATTCGCCGCCGTGCAGACAGATATGAAACGTTTGCTCGCCTATTCCTCGATTGAGAATATCGGCATTATCCTGACGGGTATCGGCCTTGCCATCGTTTTTCATTCGTTTCAAAAAGAAGCGCTGGCGGCGCTGGCACTGACCGCTGCCCTCTACCATTCGTTCAACCACGCATTCATGAAGGGATTGCTGTTTCTCGGTACGGGTTCGGTACTGCACGCCACCGGCGAACGCAATCTGGGCAAGTTGGGTGGACTGATACACCGCATGCCGAAACTGGCGCTGCTGGTACTGGTTGGCACCCTCGCACTCGCTGGTTTGCCGCCGCTGAACGGCTTTGTTTCCGAATGGCTGCTTTTGCAGGCCTTCCTGCTCTCTCCGGGACTGCCTCACTCCTACCTCAATATGCTGATACCGATTGCGGCCGCCGCGCTTGCACTGGCCGCCGCGCTCGCAGGTTATGTCATGGTCAAATTCTATGGCGTGATTTTTCTCGGTCAGCCACGGGGCAGTGATGTCGTCGGGCAGAAAGCTTTCGATGATGTACATGATGTCGGTATCTGGGAGCGCATCGGGCTGACCTGGCTCGCTCTGGGTTGTATCCTGCTGGGGGTATTTCCGGTGTTCTTTATTCTGCATATCGATTTCGTCAGCCAGTTGCTGGTGGGACACACACTGGGAGTCAGCGCCGCCCAGACGGGCTGGCTGTGGCTGACTCCGATTCAGCCGGAACGCGCCAGTTACAGCCCGCTGATCCTGTTTGTGATTATCATCGTGGGCGTGCTGTTTACCCTGTATGGCGTGAAGAAGTTCTATCACGGTCGTCTGCGCCGGGGGCCGGCCTGGGATTGCGGCTATCCTGAACAGACCGCCCGCATGCAGGATACCGCCGAGGGTTTCGGACAGCCGATACGACAGATTTTTCAGTTATTTTTTGGCATTACCCGCGAAGTGCCCGGCCCGTTCGACAAGAAGCCCCACTATCATGGTGAAACCAGTGACAGGCTGTGGGAATGGTGCTATCTGCCCATCGCACGGCTCACAGACAAAATTTCCGCGTTGACCGGCAAGTTGCAGCATGGCCGCATCCATGCTTACCTGCTGTACAGTTTTGTCACTTTACTTGCCTTGCTGGCCTTTGTACGATGAACAGCCTGCTATTACAACTGATTCAGGATGCCTTGGTGGTGTTGATCGCACCGTTATTGCTGGGCTGGGTCAACCAGTGCCGGGCCTGGCTGCAAAACCGCAGTGGTGCCGGCGTGCTGCAACCCTACCGCAATCTGATCAAGCTGTTTCACAAGGATGCTGTACTGGCGAACAATGCTTCACCCTTGTTCCGTGCTACGCCCTATATCCTGTTTGCCAGCATGTGGCTGGCGGCATCGCTGGTGCCGGTCATCGCGACAGATTTGCCGCTTTCGCAGGCTGTGGATGTCATCGCGCTGGTTGGCATCTTTGCGCTGGCGCGGGTGTTCATCTCGCTCGCTGCGATGGATGTAGGTACTTCCTTCGGGACGATGGGCGCGCGTCGCGAAATGCTGGTTGGTTTTCTCGCCGAACCCGCCTTGCTGATGGTGTTTTTCACGGCGGCAACCATCAGTCATTCCACTTCGCTGGTCACCATCGTCGAAACCCTGGCGCACAAACAATTCGTGATTTATCCCAGCCTGGCCTTTGCCGCCATCGCTTTTGTCATGGTGATGCTGGCCGAAAATGCCCGCATTCCGGTTGACAATCCGGCCACTCATCTTGAATTGACCATGATCCACGAGGCGATGATACTGGAGTACTCGGCGCGCCACCTCGCGTTAATCGAATGGGCGAGCGCACTCAAATTGCTGGCCTATTTCACTATCGCTTGCGCGCTGTTCATGCCGTGGGGCATCGCCGAAGTCGGCAACCTGGCTGCACTTCCTGTTGCCTTGCTGGCGCTGTTCATCAAACTGCTGCTGGGCGGGGCGGGGCTGGCGCTGCTGGAAACCGTCACTGCCAAGATGCGTATTTTTCGTGTTCCGGAATTTATGGGTACGGCTTTCCTGCTTGCGGTGCTGGGCATGCTGATTCATTTCCTGCTGGGGAGCTGAGATGCTGAATTTTGCCGGACAGCTGATCAACCTGTTTGCTGCGATGCTGCTGCTGATTTCCTTCGCCATGCTCTCGCAGCGGCGGGTGCTGTCGCTGATCAATCTGTTTGCCTTGCAGGGTCTGGTGCTGGCGGTCAGTACCACGGTCGTGGCCTATTCCTCTAACCAGCATCATCTCTACTACTCGGCCGGACTGACCTTGCTGCTGAAAGTGCTTGTCCTGCCGTGGATACTGCACCGGTTGATACGCAAGTTGAACGTCAAATGGGATGTCGAGACGATGTTCAATATTCCCACCACCATGCTGGTCGGTATTGTGCTGGTAGTGTTCGCCTTCAATCTGGCCGCACCGATCTCGCAGATGGCCGGTACCATCACCCGGGGCACGCTGGGTATCGCCATGGCATGCGTGTTGTTGTCGTTCCTGATGATGATTACGCGCAGCAAGGCCGTACCGCAGGTGATCGGCTTTCTGGCCATGGAAAACGGCTTGTTCTTCGCCGCCACCAGCACCAGTTACGGCATGCCCATGGTGGTGGAGCTGGGCATCGCGCTCGATGTGCTGATCGGCATGTTCATTCTGGGCATCTTCTTTTTCCAGATACGTGAGACTTTCGACAGTCTGGATCTGAAACACATGGAAAAACTCAAGGAAGACTGACGTGGAAATTTTCTGGATATTGGCGATACCCCTGACAGGCGGCCTGCTGCTGGCGCTGTTCGGCTGTCGTTCCTTTGCGCCGGAGCTCAATGCCACGATGAGTTTTGCCACCTTCGTGGCCTCGGCGTTTCTTGCCTTTCGGGTTGTCAATGACGGGTCATTCAGCGTATTTAACGAGCAGTTTTTCGTCGATTCCTTCAATGTGTTTCTGGTCGCGCTGACCGCCTTTGTTTCCTTCACCACCTCCCTGTTCTCGCGCCCCTATATGCGTATCGAACAGGCACATGGCAAACTGAGTATCAACATGCTGCGTCTTTATCACAGCATGTATCAGTTGTTCACCTTCACCATGCTGCTGGTCCTGCTAACCAACAATATGGGCATCATGTGGGTAGCGATGGAAGCGGCGACGCTGACCACCGTGCTGCTGGTTTCGCTGTACCGGACACCGGCCAGTCTGGAGGCGGCGTGGAAATATTTCATCCTGTGCGGCGTGGGACTCGCCCAGGCACTATTTGGCACTATCCTGCTCTATTTTGCGGCGGAAAAAGTGCTGGGTGCAGGCGGTACGGCACTGCTGTGGACGCATCTGGATGCGGTCAAGAGCCAGCTTGAACCGACTGTACTGTCGCTGGCCTTCGTGTTTCTGCTGGTGGGTTACGGTACTAAAGTCGGTCTGGCACCGTTGCACAGCTGGTTGCCCGATGCCCATGCCGAAGGGCCGACGCCGGTTTCCGCCGTACTTTCCGGCTTGCTGCTCAATGTTGCGCTATACGTCGTGGTACGTTCCAAAGTGCTCGTTGATGGTGCGTTGGGCACCCATTTTGCAGGCGATCTGATGATGGGCTTCGGGCTGCTGAGCATCATCATGGCGGCCTTTTATCTCTCGCGCCAGAAGGATGTCAAACGTATGTTTGCCTACTCTTCGATCGAACATATGGGGCTGGTTACTTTCGCCTTCGGCATGGGCGGCCCGGTCGCGACCTTTGCCGGGATGCTGCACATGACAGTGCATTCGCTCACCAAATCGGCGATTTTCTTCGCCGTGGGTCACGCCACACAAAAATCCGGTACTCAGTTGATGGAAAACATCCGTGGCCTGATCAGCACCAACCCGACCATAGGCTGGGGGCTGGCGATCGGTACGCTGGCCATACTCGGCATGCCACCGTTCGGCGTGTTCGCCAGCGAGTTTCTGATTATCACCACGGCCATGCATGCCTATCCCTGGACCACGCCATTCTTGCTCATCGCGCTGGGTGTGGCTTTCGCCGCGATCTTCAGCCGGATGCAGGAAATGGTGTTCGGTCCGGCCACGGGTCAGCGTTTGCCGCATCCCCCCGCCTTGATACCGGTATTCGTGCATCTGGGGCTGGTGCTACTGCTCGGACTGTATATTCCGCCTTATCTGGCAGACTGGTATCGCCAGGCGGCGGCGTTGATTGGATGATATGACATGAGACCGGACGAATTTACCGCTGATTTTCCCGAGTTGCCCGGAGCCCTGCCGATTCGGCGCGGCAGCGTGGATGCAAGCCGGTTTCGCGACGGGTGTGCACAAGTGCGCCATGGCGGCGGCAGGCTGGTGGCGTTGTGGGGTAGCGATGAACGGGCAGACGACGCGGGCTATGCGCTGCATGTTGCACTGATCGACAGCACAGGTATGTTGTGTCTGACGCTGCCGGTGAGTGCAGAACGCCCGGCTTATCCGGATATCAGCGACCTGTTTCCCGCCGCAAGCCGCATGCAACGCGCCGTCGCCGATCTGCTCGGTTTACACGCCAGCGGTGCGGACGACCAGCGCAAGTGGTTGCGGCATGCGAGCTGGCCGGGCAATGTGCACCCGTTGCGCAAAGACTTTGACGGTAGGTGTGCGTTTCCGGCGGAAACCGATGGCTATCCCTTCGTGACGGTGACGGGTGACGGTGTTCATGAGATTCCGGTCGGCCCGGTACATGCGGGAATTATTGAACCCGGGCACTTTCGTTTTTCCATCATCGGTGATCGCGTATTGCGTCTGGAGGAGCGGCTGGGCTATAAGCATAAGGGTATCGAGAAGCGTTTTGAGAGTATGAGTCCGGAGCAGGGGGCAAAACTCGCCGGCAGGGTGAGTGGCGACAGCACCGTGGCCTATGCCTGGGCCTATGCGATGGCGGTGGAAAGTATCGCCGGAATCACGCCGCCGGATCGTGCGCTGTGGATGCGCGCGTTGTTTCTGGAACGGGAACGGGTTGCCAATCATCTGGGCGATCTGGGTTATCTGGGCAACGATGTCGCGCTGTCGTTCGGCTTTGCGCAATTCTGGATATTGAAAGAACAGGTGTTGCGCAATAATGCGGCCTTGTTCGGTCATCGTTACCTGATGGACAAAATCATCCCGGGGGGCGTGACCATCGGCCTGCAGATGCCGGACAAGCGCGTGATTATTGAAGAGTGCAGCATGCTGGAACGCGAATTGGGCGTGCTGCGCAGCATTTATGAAGAGCATGCCGGCGTGCAGGATCGATTTATCGGCACAGGACAGGTGACCCCGGCACTGGCGGCCCAACTCGGGCTGTGTGGCTTGCCGGGACGCGCCAGTGCGCAGGCCTGGGATGCGCGCGTGCAGTTCCCGTGCGCGCCCTACGATAAGCTGGATGTACAGATGATGACGCATGCCAATGGCGATGTGGCTGCGCGTGCCGCCCTGCGTTTTGATGAGCTGTTCGAATCGTTGCGCTTGCAGCGTGAGATTCTGATCAATCTGATCGGTGGCGATGAACTGTCCAAGCCCGTCAAATCGTTACCCGGCCATGCTTTTGGTGTCGGCATGATCGAGGGCTGGCGCGGCGAGGTGATGGTGGCGATTCATACTGATGCATTGGGCAGGCTGGCACGCGTACATCCGCACGACCCTTCGTGGCAGAACTGGCCGGTGCTGGAACATGCGATCCTCAACAACATCGTGCCGGATTTTCCGCTGATCAATAAATCGTTCAATTTGAGCTACGCCGGACAGGACTTGTAAGCATGTACCAGATCATCAGACAGATTCTGAAAACCGGCATCAAGACCGAGGCGCCACCTCAGCCCGACGATGCGCTGCGTGTCGAGGCGCAGCGTTTGCAGGAAACGATATTGCGTCATGTCGGACGTGCGCTGGCCATACGTCATGTCGATGCGGGTTCCTGCAACGGTTGCGAACTGGAGATACACGCGCTCAACAACGCCTATTACAACATCGAAGGCCTGGGCATCAAGTTTGTCGCCAGCCCGCGCCATGCGGATATGCTGCTGGTGACCGGTCCGGTCTCGCGGCATATGGAGATCGCGCTCAGACGTACTTATGAGGCCACCCCCGAGCCCAGACTGGTGGTCGCCGTCGGTGATTGCGGCTGCGATGGTGGCCTGTTTTCCCCGGTCGATGAACAGTGTGGCAGCTACGCCAGTTGCGGCAGGATAGCCAATGTGATTCCTGTGGATGTCGCGGTGCCCGGTTGTCCGCCCACGCCCATCATGCTGATGCAAGCCATACTCACCGCCGTCACCAGCGGCGGCAAAATTTGATCTCCCGTTTCTTGTGTCTGTGTATTCTACCCGGATTGCTCATTAGCTGAATCTAACCCATCCCCGCCCCAACCCTCCCCTTTCACGCTAGTGCGAGCAGCTTGCTGCCGCACTCGGCGGGGATGCCCCTTGCGGGTACAAGAGGAGGGGGAAGGCAGACACAGTGGCATACTCTCCCCCCTTCAAGGGGGGAGTTGGAGGGGGGATGGGGAAAGAATTTCCCAATGGACAATTTGGGTTCAAGTGTAGATAAACGTAACCCCGGGGATAAGGCAGCCTCCCCGCCTCAAGACATCTCATCGTCCAAGGCCTGCTCTTGATTGGCTATTCCAGGGAGGAATCATGGACGCACCGCAGCAATTTTCCGACGTAACGCAACCGCCCGAACAGGTGACGTTTGCGCAATCTTTCCGCTATTGGCTGAAGCTGGGCTTCATCAGTTTTGGCGGTCCGGCCGGACAAATCTCCATGATGCATCAGGAATTGGTGGAAAGACGCTGCTGGATTTCTGAGCGACGTTTCCTGCATGCACTCAACTATTGCATGCTGTTGCCGGGCCCGGAAGCGCAGCAACTGGCCACTTATATCGGCTGGCTGATGCACGGGGTGCGCGGCGGCATCATGGCGGGCGTGTTATTCGTGTTGCCGTCGCTGTTTATTCTGATTGCGTTGAGTTGGATTTATCTGTCGTTCGGCAATGTGCCTGCGGTGGCAGGTGTTTTGTACGGTATCAAGCCCGCAGTAACGGCTATCGTGGTGTTCGCCGCATGGCGTATCGGCTCGCGTGTGCTCAGGAACGGTATGTTGTGGAGCATGGCTGCCGCCGCGTTTCTGGCGATTTTTGTTTTTCATGTCCCGTTCCCGGCCATTGTGCTGACGGCTGGCATACTCGGTTATATCGGCGGTCAAATAGTGCCGGATAAATTCAGGGCAGGGGAACATGGTTCATCGGGCAGAGATTACGGCCCGGCGCTGATCGACGACCACACGCCACCACCGACCTATGCGCAGTTTTCGAAAGCACGCGTGTTGAAATACAGTCTTGCCGGCTTGGCGCTGTGGGCATCACTGATAGGCATATTGGCAGCGCAATACGGATGGAGCGGAGTGTTGACGCAGATGGGCTGGTTCTTCAGCAAGGCTGCACTGTTGACTTTCGGTGGTGCATATGCCGTGTTGCCTTATGTGTATCAGGGGGGTGTCGAGCACTATCACTGGCTTAGCGGGGCGCAAATGATCGATGGGTTGGCGCTGGGAGAGACGACACCCGGGCCATTGATCATGGTGGTGGCCTTTGTCGGTTTTGTCGGAGCCTGGTCAGCTGAATTGTTCGGCGCGGAGAATTTGTTGCTGGCGGGTACGGCGGGTGCAATGGTGGCCACGATATTCACCTTTCTGCCCTCTTTCCTGTTTATCCTGATTGGCGGCCCACTGGTGGAAGCGACGCATGGCGATCTCAAATTCACCGCGCCGCTCACTGCCATCACCGCCGCCGTGGTAGGGGTTATTCTCAATCTGGCGGTGTTCTTCGCCTACCACGTATTGTGGCCGCAAGGTTTCACCGGCGCGTTTGAATGGATATCGGCGCTGATCGGTATCGCCGCTTTTGTCGCACTGTTCCGTTTCAAGGTCGGCATCATGCAGGTGATCGCTGTCTGCGCTCTGGCGGGAATGAGCCTGGAATTATTAGCTTGAGCAGCGTGCTACATACCGTCCTCTACTTAAGGCATAGGGCGGCAAGTAACACGATAGAGTTGATTAAAAATGGAACGATAGCCCGTTAGGGTTATTCCCGCTGTGTCAGTAAGGCGATACCCTCCATCGGGGGTTGTTATTTGATTTTATTCGCTGCTTATGGGGAGGGTGATTTGGTAAACATGGAACGTCGCAAGGCGCTCAAGACGGGGGGCGGCCTGGGGTTGCTGGGTGTGTTGGCCGTTTTGGGTTTGATACCCGGTTTGGCTTGGGCCGGGATAGGGCGGGCAGCGCTGGAGGCAGGCAATTTGAGCGACGCCTTCGATGCACTGGGGGTTACCATCCCTGAAAATAGCGAACTGATCAGACTGACGGTGCCGGATGTCGCCGAAAATGGGGCTGTAGTACCCGTTACTGTGGAGAGTTCTCTCGCGCACATCGAACAAATTTCCATTCTGGTCGACAAAAACATCAACGTCCTGGCAGCAAATTTCATTATTCCCAAGGGCGTCGCCGGTTTTATTACTACCCGTATCAAGATCGGGCAGACCGCAACGGTCGTTGCACTGGTCAAGGCAGACGGCAAATTCTATCGCGCATCCAAAGAAGTACAGGTAACTCAGGGCGGCTGTAGCGCATAGATGAGATATTTCATTTCACAACAATTCAGGACGAGCAGACATGGGTGAAGCAACCAGAATTCGCGCCACAGCTAAAGATGGGCAAACCGAAGTGAAAATGCTGATGCAACACGAGATGGAGACCGGGCAGCGTAAGGATGCCGCAGGCAATAAGATACCCGCCTGGATTATCACCGATGTGAAAGTATTGCACGAAGGCAGAACCGTGCTGGAAGCGCAATTCGGTACGGCGGTATCAAAAAATCCCTATCTGGTTTTTCGCTTGATGGGCGGTGTCAAAGGGGAAAAAATATCTGTGCTGTGGACCGATAATCGGGATGACAAGCGCATGGATGAAACGGTCATCGATTGACCGTGCAGGAGAGGGATGCCCGAGTCGGGTGTTACCAGGGGTGGTTGTGTTGGTCAACTAAAGTGAGGATAAGAAAATGATTATGTCTCGAACGCTGCTCGTTGTTTTTGGAATGCTGTTTTGCACTGCCGCTCAGGCTGAAGTCGATAAACATGCCCGCAATCTCGCTGCGTCCTGCTCTGCCTGTCACGGCACGGACGGCAACAGCGAAGGCGGTATGCCGGTATTGGCCGGGCTGGATAAGGCGCTGTTCGTCAATCAGATGAAGGATTTTAAATCGGGGGCACGGCCTGCAACGGTGATGCATCAGCATGCCAAGGGTTATACCGATGAGGAATACGAATTGCTGGCTGACTTCTTCTCCGCGCAGAAACGCCACTAAACTCGTGCCTCAGGGTACCTCAGAAATCAAACAGATCAAGGGAGTCCAATATGTCATTCAGCCGTCGTGATTTTTTGAAAGCCAGTGCAGCCGGGATTGTAATCGGTGCATTTCCGGGACTTGCGTTCGCATCCAGCGAACTTATCAAGAAGAAAGGCCAGCGTGTCGTCGTCGTCGGTGGCGGATTCGGTGGTGCCACTGCCGCGAAATATATCCGCAAGTGGAGCAATAACAAGATTGAAGTGGTGTTGATCGAGCGTAACCCCATGTTCATCTCATGCCCGATGAGTAACACCGTGTTGGGCGGCGGTCGTACCATCGACGATTTGACGATGAGTTATGACGAGCTTAAGAAAAAGTACGGTATCAAGCTGGTCAAGGGTGAAGTGACCGCGATAGATCCGGAAAAACAAACGGTCATGCTGGCCAACGGTCATCTGAAATACGATCGCTTGATCGTCTCGCCGGGCGTGGATTTCATGTATGACAAGGTTGAAGGTCTGAACGAGAGCGTGGCGAACATAAGTATCACGCACGCATGGAAGGCGGGTGCGCAGACCGTCCTGTTGCGCAAGCAGCTGGAAGCCATGCCGGACGGCGGCGTTTTCGCAATCAGCATCCCCAAGGGCCCTTATCGCTGTCCACCTGGGCCGTATGAGCGCGCATGTCAGGTCGCCCACTATTTCAAGCAAAACAAACCCAAGTCCAAGGTGCTGATACTGGATGCCAATCCGGACATCGTTTCCAAGAAGGGATTGTTCATGGCCGCCTGGAATGAGCTTTATCCGGGTATGGTGGAATACCGGCCTAACGCGCTCGTCTCCAAGGTGGACGTGGCCAGCAAGACTGCAAAGACCGAGTTCGATGATGTTAAAGCGGATGTCTTGAATGTCTTGCCGCCGATGAAGGCCGGTGCGGTGGCCGACATGGCAGGTCTGGCCAATGTGGATGGACGCTGGTGCGGCGTGGATTTTCTGACGTATGAATCCAAGGTGCACAAGGGCATACACGTTATCGGCGATGCCGTTTCGGCAGCGTTGCCGAAGTCGGGGCATATGGCTACGTCGCAGGCGAAAGTCTGTGCGGCAGCCGTTATCGAGTTGATGCAGGGCAAGCAACCGGACCAGAATCCGACCATCGCCAATACCTGCTACAGCATGGTGAGTGGCAATGAGGCCGTGCATGTGGCCAACGTGTATCGTTTCAATGTCGAGAAGCAGGCCATGGTCGCGGCAGAGGGGGGCGGCGTGTCGGCCAAACGCTCGGAACTTGAGGGGGCTTTTGCCGGATATTGGCTGAAGAACATCCTGAACGACGTCTTGCTTTAACCAAAATTAGCCATTGGAAAATTCTTCCCCCATCCCCCCTCCAACTCCCCTCTTGAAGGGGGGAGAGTATGTCATTGTGCCTGCCTTCCCCCCTCCTCTTGAAGGGGAGGGTTGGGGTGGGGATGGGTTAAATTCAGCTAATGAACAATCCGGGTTTAATTGAGCCTTACGCACACGCCATGATCTCCCGGATCATGCCGTGTGCGTTTTTTATTCGGCGTAACAACAGGCGTGTCAGGGCGGCACAGACGTTTTTATGAAATCGCTGGAATCATTCTGAATCATGCCCTGGCGTTGCTTGTTGCATAAACGGAGGAATAATAACCCCAAGGGGTTATTTTGATGACTCTTCATGAGTATGGACGTTGGCAGGTGAATTGTTTTTAATGCACGGTGGTTTGCGCTGCAGCATTTTTTGTATTGCGGTTATTTTTATAATTAATTTAGGAGAACAAATAAATGAATTTTGATAAAGAATTTAATGCCAGCGGCATGTCCTGCCCGTTGCCTATCGTGAAGACAAAAAAGGCACTGGTGGATATGGCCAGCGGCCAGGTACTCAAAGTTATCGCCACCGACAGCGGTGCGGTGAAAGATATGCAGGCATTTGCCGATCAAACAGGCAATACCCTGTTGTCGACCTCTGAAGAAGGCGGCGCATATGTTTTTATGATGCAGAAAAAATAATCTCCCGCTTTAAACCGGAGCCGCGTTTTTAACAAATTTCTAAGGGTGAGTATGACTACCAAAAAAATGGCGATTATCGCCACCAAGGGCACGCTGGACATGGCCTATCCGCCGTTTATTCTGGCATCCACCGCCGCAGCACTCGGTTACGACGTGCAAATTTTCTTTACTTTTTACGGTCTGCAATTGCTGCGCAAGGATTTGTCGAATGTGATGATCAGTCCGCTGGCCAACCCCGCAATGCCGATGCCTATCCCGATGCCGGTAATGGTGCAGATGCTGCCCGGCATGGAATCCATAGCGACCATGATGATGAAGCAGAAGCTCAAGAAACATGGCGTCGCTTCGCTTGAGGAATTGCGCGACCTGTGCCTGGAAGCCGATGTCAAGTTCGTTGCCTGCCAGATGACAGTTGATCTGTTTGAGTTCGACAAGAGCGAATTCATCGAGCCGGTCGAATATGCCGGCGCCGCAGCGTTCTTCGGATTTGCCGGAGAGACGGATATCTGTCTGTTCGTGTAGCAGATTGTTTCAACCGGGTAGTGGCAGTATCAGGCAGTAAAATTTATTAATAACACAAATTAAATATTCAGGGAGATTTGCATGAAGATGAACAAACTGGTTGTTTCGATGTTCGCCGCCGGTGTCATGGCATCACCGCTGGCACAGGCCACTAACGGCATGTTGATGGAAGGCTACGGCCCTATCTCGACAGGTATGGGTGGTGCGTCCATGGCCTTCGATAACGGCGCGGCAGCCATGGCAAATAACCCGGCGACACTGGGTTTGATGGAGGACGGCACGAGTCGTCTGGATGTGGCTATCGGCGGATTGCACCCTAGCGTGACCTCCAAGATGGCCGGGATGCCTGATGCCAATTCGGGTGGAAAATCCTATTTCATGCCAGCCGGCGGCTGGGTCAAGAAAGACGGCCCTCTGGCCTATGGTATCGGTGTGTTTGCCCAGGGCGGCATGGGAACCGAATATACGGCCAATGACTGGGTAGGAGCTGGTTCCGGCAAACCTAGCCGTTCCGAAGTGGGCGTGGGCAATCTGATTGTGCCGCTTTCATATAGCGTTACTCCCGATCTGAATATCGCCGGTTCTCTGGATTTTGTCTGGGGCGGAATGGATTTGCAGATGGCGATGAATGCCAATCAAATGGGTGCGCTCGCAGCGGGTGGTAATTTAACACCAGGTGGCCCCGCAGCCGCCAGCCCGGCTTTTGGCGCATTTATGGCAGGTGGCGTTAACAGCGTTGGGTACTTCAACTTTACCGATGGCAGCAGCTTCTCCGGCAAGGCCAATTCAACCGGTTTCGCCGGCAAGCTGGGCATGACGTATAAAGTCAACCCGCAGCTGACCGTAGGCGCAACCTATCATTCCAAGACCAGTCTGGGTGATATGACTACTAACGGCGCCACCATGGACATGATTATGGGTGGCGGTGTGGTTCAAACCTTTGTAGGACGCGTATCCATTATTAATTTCCAATTTCCAGAAACCTATGGAGTTGGAATGGCTTTGCAGGCCAGCGATGATCTGATGGTAGCGGTAGATTACAAGCGTATCGGCTGGGCCAAGGTCATGAAGAATTTTCACATGAACTTTGCTGCGACAGATGGCAGTCTGACTTTGGACATGAAAATGCCTCAGAATTGGGTAGACCAGGACGTATTCAACATCGGCCTTGCGTATCGCACCTCTCCTGAGCTGACGCTGAGAGCGGGTGCAAATCTGGCCAATAACCCGGTTCCTGACAGTACTGTGAATCCGCTGTTCCCAGCCATAGTCAAGGATCATTTCACGGTAGGCGCAGGCTATACGCTGAGTAAAGTATCTGAAGTGAACGCATCCCTGGTGTATGTGCCCAAGGTTACAACTAATACCCCTGCTGTTGCAGGTGTATCACCTGCTTACAGCATCGTTCACAGCCAGTTGAACTGGCAGTTGATGTACAGCCACAGTTTCTAAGGTTACAGCACGAGCAGGATAACAGGCCCGTTCCTGAGAGGGGACGGGCTTTTTTCATACAAAATATCATGTAAATTAACAGCTTATCTTTTACTTTGTATCTGAATTATCAAGAATCGTTTAATCCGGATAACCTTGACAAAAGGTTATCCGGATTAAACGGGAACTATTGGGGAATTGTGTGGGAATGAAAACGCGGGTTATTTTGATGGTTGCTGCCGGTGTCATGGCACCCTCGCTGGCTTATGCCACTAACGGTGACACCATGATGTCGGTGGGCGCCGAAAATACGGCTTTGGGCGGTACTGGCGTAGCGCACTTCGTGGGCGCGGAGAGCACCTTTGCCAATCCGGCCATGCTGGGCAAATCGACAGGCAGGGAAGTAACCGGCGGTCTGGTGGTGTTCAGGCCGTCCGTCACCAACGATGGCATGAGCGGCGGTGCGCTTGTGGCCAACAGTGCTGCGAATACCAGTTACATTCCCGATGTTTCATTCTCCAGCCGGCTGGACGATAACCTGACTTATGGTGTTGCCATGGCGGGGATTGCCGGCATGGGTGTGGACTACACCGGCGCGCCTAAAGGCAGCCATGTTTCAGCCAAAACCGCGTTGAGCATACTCAAGGTGATTCCAACCATCGCATATAACAAGGATAACTACGGCTTGGGTTTCTCGCCCGTGTTGCAGTACGGTTTGCTGGCCATCTCGTATGATACGTCGGTCGCGATGCCCGGCAGTCTTGCGGTTAATGCGGCGCGAAAGGCGTCATCACATACCGGTTTTGGCATCGCATTGGGCGGCTATTACAACACCAGTCATGCATTGACGCTGGCGGCCTCCTATCACTCGAAAATCAGCATGAATTATGGTACGCAAATGTCTGTTGCCGGTGCGGGATTTGGTCAGGTGTTTGCCGATCATCTGGATCAGCCTGCTGAAATCAAAGCCGGATTTGCCTATGCGGCTGACAATAACTTCACCGTGACGGCTGATTATCGTCTGATTCAATGGGGCAGCGCGGCAGGCTATAAGGACTTTGGCTGGAAGGATCAGACGGTCATCGCTGTCGGTGGCAAATATTCCGCTGATGGCTATTGGCTCGGAGCCGGGTACAATAATTCCAGCAACCCCATCAGCGTCTTTGCCAACGGTATTGCAGCAAATGCAAGGAATGGACAAAACGGCGTAGGCAATATGTTCAACAACATGTTATTCCCTGGCATCATTAACAGCGCCTATACTTTGGGCGGAGGTTACGCACTGAACAACAATTTTGAACTTGCAGCCTCGTTCATGTACGCGCCCAAAGTGGTCGCCCGAGTAGATATCAGTGATGCTGTGCCTCCCGCTGGTGCGGCTCCCGGCACACTTTTTAATACGACGACTCACTCGCAGCAATCCTATTCGGCTTCGTTGCGTTATAAATTCTGATTTTGAATTGAGGCGCTATCGCCTCAGTAGTTCTGACCTGCTGACACAGACTGCCAGTCTGTAGCGGGGTTTTTGGTGTTTAATTGCAGTTCTGTCATCTGAATGGGGAGAGGCTTGATGAATATGGAAATAAATCTGCAGCGTCGTAAGGCGCTTAAAACGGGCGGCGGGGTCGGGCTACTCGCATTGTTTGGCGCGCTCGGCCTATTACAGTCGGGTGTGGCCTTTGCGGAATGGAATAAAACGGCTTTTTCGGCAAAAACCATGGATGATGCCTTGAATGCGCTGGGTGTCATTGTGCCGGAGAACGGCGCAGCCTCAATTCAATTGACTGTACCTGAGATTGCCGAAAATGGTGCGGTTGTGCCGGTTACCGTGGCCAGCACGCTGGCTGATGTCGAGCAGATAACCATCTTCGTGGATAAAAACCCCAGTGTGCTGGCCGCAAACTTCACCCTGCCACAGGGTACAGAGGCGTATATCACGACCCGTGTCAAAATGGGGCAAACCGCCAATGTCATCGCGCTGGTAAAGGCGGGCGGCAAGTTTTATCGTACTTCCAAAGAAGTTAAGGTGACTGCCGGCGGCTGCGGCGGTTAACGGACTACGGATACAATCAAATCGATTACGAGGTGGAATAATATGGGCAATCCAATGAAAATTCGCGCCGCTGTCAAGGATGGCGTGACCGAAGTAAAAATTCTTATGCAACACGAAATGGAAACCGGACTGCGTAAAGATGCAGACGGTACGCTGGTGCCAGCGTGGTTCATCACCGAAGTCAAAGCCCAGTACCAGGGACGTACGGTACTGGAAACACAGTTTGGCCAATCCATTTCCAAGAATCCCTATTTGCTGTTCCGTTTTAAGGGCGGCGCGGCGGGTGAAAAAATAACGGTCAGCTGGGTGGATAACAAGGGTGACACGCGCAGCGACGAGGTCACCATTGCGGCATAGCAGGACGCGCTAAACGGGTTGTGTAACTTTCACGAACATTTTCTTCTGGGGGTATAGATGAACAACAGCAATGTAATTAAGTTGATTCCGCTATTGGTATTGGCGACAAGCTGTGCAGCAACGGCAGCCGAGAGCGAAATTTCGGATTCGGATCGAATCGCACAATATCGGGAAATGATCAGCGATGGTAATCCGGCTGATTTTGATGAAATGCGTGGCGAAGCGTTGTGGAAAACGGTTGCCGGACCCAAACAGGCAAGCCTGGAAAAATGCGATCTGGGTAAGGGCGCGGGTGTGGTGAAGGGTGTTTATACCGAACTGCCGCGCTACTTTAAGGATACCGGCAAGGTGCAGGACCTGGAATCCCGTTTATTGACCTGCATGACGACCTTGCAAGGCATTCCGGAGGAAGAGATTGCCGCCAAACCGTTTGCCTCCGAAAAGAAGGCTTCGGATATCTCATCGCTGGCAACGTATGTAGTCGGTCAGTCCAAAGGCATCAAGATGGCTGTCTCGACCAAGCATCCGCAGGCGAAAGAGGCCTACGAGATAGGCAAACGCATTTTCAACTACCGTGCAGGCCCTTATGATTTTGCCTGCTCTACGTGTCATGCAACCAGCAATGTGCGTATCCGCATGCAGGACTTGCCTAACCTGAATGTCAGGAAAGACGCGCAAGCCGCGTATGCCAACTGGCCGGCCTACCGCGTTTCTCAGGGCTTGACGCGCTCCTTCCAGTGGCGATTGAATGATTGCTTCCGTCAGCAACGCTTCCCTGAACCCAAGTTCGCATCTGAAGCGACTGTCGCATTGACCATGTTTCTGGCGGTCAGTGCAAACGGTGGTGAATATGCAGGCCCGGGTCTAAAACGTTAACGTAACACTCGCGCAACGATTCATTTACCTCCGCCCGCTTGCGGGATAACCAGCGACTTGCTGGTGTTGTTTACCAGCTTAGTCGAATGGCTAGTTGTTTCAGCAGAGGATTGAGGTGAGGGGACGGGCATTGCGAGTTTCATTATCAGGGGTGGCGCTTGCCATGCCCGTTAGGAGATGACAAACATGAATGCAAAATTGATTATTGGACTTGCGGTGAGTGCAGCGTTGGCCTCGATTTCCCTGTCTGCTCAGGCGGGTAATACGGCAGGGGGGCTGGATGCAAAAACGGCCGAAATCGTCAAGCGTGATTTCCGTGACAAGGGGATCGCCAAGGCAACACGCGTCAATCAGGATGAGTTGCAGGCGATGTGCAGCAAGTATGTTGATAATTTACCTGCCAAGTTGAAAACCAGACTGGAAGCCGAGCAGAGCGATGCCATCAAGTGGCCTGCAGATGGAAAGTATATGGGCGACTGGAAGGCGGGCGAAAAGCTGGCTCAAAGCGGCAGGGGAATGACCTGGAGCGATAAGGCGGAAGATCCTGCCGGCGGTAATTGTTATAACTGCCATCAACTCTCTTCCAAAGAGATCGCCTTTGGAACCATCGGTCCCAGTCTGCTGAATTTTGGCAAGCTACGCGGCAATAGTGAGGCTAACCAGCGTTATACCTATAGCCGTATTTACAACGCCAAAGCCATGAATGCGTGCGCCAACATGCCGCGCTTTGGTCATATGGGTATTTTGACCGAGGCTCAAATCAAGGATCTGGTTGCGTTGTTGCTGGACCCTGAATCACCCGTTAACAAGTAGCATTCTGTGCATCCTTCCCGCCGTTCGCGGAGGGAAGGATCGTTGCAAAATATAATTGAGTGCGCTGAATAGGCGGCACGCAATCCATTCCTGCCTTTTTAAAATAGGGATTTACCATGGACATGAATCGTCGCGAATTCCTTCAGTTGCTGGCCATCGCATCGGCGGGTGGCTTCATGCTGAATAACAATGAAAGCCATGCGGCGACTGATGCCAGGCGTTTCTATGAATTGCCCCGCCATGGCAATGTCAGCCTGCTGCATATCACCGATAGTCACGCGCAATTGAATCCGATGTATTTTCGTGAACCGGAAATCAATCTGGGCGTGGGAACGACAAATGGCAGGCCTCCCCATCTGGTAGGAAACGCACTGCTCAAGCACTTCGGCGTCAAACAGGGCTCGCCCGAGGCCTATGCTTATACCAGTCTCAACTTTATTGAAGCAGCACGCACTTACGGCAAAGTGGGCGGTTTCGCGCATCTGGCCACTCTGGTTAAACAAATACGCGCGTCACGCCCCGGTGCCTTGCTGCTGGATGGCGGCGACACCTGGCAGGGCAGCGGACAAGCGTTGTGGACTAAAGGGCAGGACATGATTGATGCCTGCCTGGAACTGGGTGTGGATATCATGACCATGCACTTTGAGTGCATGTATGGCGCACAACGTATCAAGGAAGCCGAAGAAGGTGTGTTGCGCGGCAGGATAGAAGTGGTCGCGCAGAACGTGAAAACCACCGACTTCGGCGATCCGGTATTCAAACCTTATGTCATACGGGAAATCAACGCGATTCCGGTTGCGATTATCGGCCAGGCCTTCCCGTATAGCACGATTGCCAACCCGCGCTATTTTGTGCCTGACTGGTCGTATGGAATACAGGAAGAGAATCTTCAGCTCACTATCGATGAGGCGCGCAAAAAAGGGGCGCAGGTCGTGGTGCTCCTCTCGCATAACGGCATGGATGTTGACCTCAAGCTGGCCTCGCGCGTCAGCGGACTGGATGCGATTCTGGGCGGACATACCCACGACGGTATCCCGACACCCATCCCGGTAAAAAATAGCGGCGGAACGACGCTGGTGACCAATGCGGGCTCCAATGGCAAATTCCTCGGCGTGCTGGATTTTGAGGTCAAGGCAGGCAAGGTGGAGAGTTTCAAATATAAATTGTTGCCGGTATTCGCCAACTTGCTGGCAGCAGACCAGAGTATGACTGCGCTGATGCAGAAACACCGCGCACCTTACGAAGGCAAATTGTCCGAGAAACTGGCCACGACCGATGGGCTGCTGTATCGGCGCGGCAATTTCAACGGCAGTTTCGATCAAGTGATACTCGATGCGCTGATGAAAGAAAAGGATGCGCCGATCGCATTTTCACCCGGCTTCCGCTGGGGCACGTCTCTGCTGCCAGGATCGGCCATCACCATGGAAGATGTGCTCAATCAGACGGCCATCACCTATCCGATGACGACTGTCACCGAGATGACGGGCATGCAGATCAAGAGCGTACTGGAAGACGTGGGTGACAACCTGTTTAATCCTGACCCTTATTATCAGCAAGGCGGCGACATGGTGCGGGTGGGCGGACTGGAATACACCTGTGAGCCGAACGCGGGTATGGGGCAGCGGATTCAGGATATGCGCCTGAACGGGAAGCTGCTCGATGCCAACAAGACTTACAAAGTGGCGGGTTGGGCGCCTGTTTCGGAAGCGGCTCGTGACAAAGGCGGTGAGCCGGTCTGGGATTTAGTCGCACGACATTTGCGCGCCGAGAAGGTGGTCAAGGTCAGCGCACCCAACGTGCCCAAACTCAAGGGTATGGCAGGCAATCCCGGCATGATTTGATACTATTTTGAAAGGAACTGAGATGAATAAATTACCCACACTGATCGCATTGCTGCTGGCGCTTGTCGCGCACGTCGCGGTGGCCGCCGAGCCTGCATCCGGACTCAGCTATACCAATGTTGCGCTGCAGATCGCGCGTGTACAGATACAGGAAAATGTCAGTTTTGATGACGCGGTGGAATCGCTTAAGTTGCGTGCCAATCAGAACAACCTCAAATTTGTCGGTGTCAATCAGCTCTACAAGGAAATTGAGGCGTTAACCGGAAAACCGGCAAAGCGTATGGAGATTTTCAATTTTTGTGATGGTCTGACTGCTCACAAGATGTTGACGGCCGATCCCATGATGATTGCTTTCATGCCGTGCCGGATTGCCCTGCTGGAAGATGCCAACGGCAAACGCTGGGCCATCTCGATGATGATGGATCTTGAACTGATAAAAGCGATGCCCGCCGATACGCGCAAGCAGGCCGAACGCGTGATGGCAGCCATGAAGGACATGATGGTGGCCGCAAGCAAGGGCGATCTTTAAGCTCACCGTTTGTGGTTAAAGGCAGGCAAGCGCCGTAAATCTGCGTAATTTGCGGACTAAACCACGAGGTTGATTTCCATCACAAGGTTGAAACCACCGGCTTTAGCCGGTCAGCTTTAGCTGAAAATTGGCTATGACTCTTGCAATTGAGTAAGGACAGGTACTACTCCCTCCCCTTCAAGGGGAGGGCTGGGGTGGGGATGGGTTGAATCGGTTGCTGTGTTTGTAACCCATCCCCCTCCCAACCTCCCCCTTGAAGGGGGAGGAGTAAGCCTTCATGCAGTTCGGCCGCCTGGGCGCGCGCCTCCCAACCTCCCCCTTGAAGGGGGAGGA
>JAUSAO010000049.1 GCA_030652475.1 Gallionella sp.
AGGCAATGCGCCCAGCGCCACTTTGAAATAGTGCTCCGCCGCCTCCGCATCAAAGGCCGCCCACAGCAAAGGCACTGACCATGCCGCAAAGCTCAAGCGCCTCAAAAGATTATCGCGACCTTCCAGCGCCGCCATTTCCCATGCCTGATTGTGGGATTCTACCGACTGCGCCAAGCGGATTTTGTTTTCTGTTACCGCCCGCGCTACCTCTCGCTTGTCCTGCTGGCCTGCTTGCCAGTTATCGAACCAGCCCACCACCAGCCCGGACAGCATAGCCAACGCGCTCACCAGTAACCCCCGTTTGCGCGGCTGCTCGTCAAATCGTAAAGCGTTGTTCCAATCCATGCACCCACGGGCTGCAATGGATTGATTTTCTGGTTATTCGCCGCCGCGATCACGTCCGAGGTGCGTGGTACGCCGAGCGCGTCATTCACGCCACCGATCAGCCCAAGTGTCAAATCAACCGCCGCGCCGCCTATGTTCGCGCCCACTTTCGCCGCGCTGCCCTGTTTTGCCAGCCAAAGCGCCCCAAGTATGCCGAGCACCACCGCGCCGACTATCACCGGATTTTTACTTACCATGCCCGCAATGCTCACAAGTAATAACCCCCGATGCTGTCCAGTGCATTTGCTGGCCTGATTATCTGCTCTGAATTCGCCATGTTTATCACCCCGCCGCTGGCGTACGTCTCAAACGATGAGGCCGGGCGCTGTGCCGTTATATATTCCTCACCGTCTGACCCTAGAAATAACGCGCCCACTGGCAATCGCCCTAACCGCGCCGCTACCGTTCCGCCCGCCTTGCTGTCATTGCCGCGCAACAGAAAAAAAGCGCCCACCGCCAAAACCGCCATGATTAAAATATTATCTTTCATGCCATTGTCACCCCTGTATTGATCTGCGCCATTGTGTACGGCTGTATGCCGTTTTCGTGTCGGATAATGGCCTGCACCAGTGCCGCCCGATGCGATACGTTCAACTGCTCGCCCGGCGTTACGCCGATCTGCGCCGCCACGCTTTTGATATATGCCGCCGTGTTGTTCTCCGATGCCGGAGCCCAGCGCGTGATGATGCCCTGCACCGTTGTCAATCCATATTTGCCCGCGTAAGTGTCCAGCAATTTATTTAATGCTCTGATGCCGTACTCTGGCGTTGTAAATTGTACGAAAGCCGCATCTGTTTGCTGCGCTTCCATGCCCTGCCAGTGTGTTGACGAATGGCGAATATTGCCCGGATTGTTGTTTCTGATACCTCTCATGCCTACCGCCTCCAGAATTGTATTTTTTGTGGTTGTTGCTGCGCTGCTGATGCTGTCACCGATGCCGCCCAAACTGAACCCCGCCAGCGCCGTGCCTTTTTGTTGTGATACCCACCACGCCGCGCCCGCCACCGCGCCGATCACCACCAGCGCCGCCGCTGGCTTCATGGCAAAAGCTGCGCCCGTAGTGCCGCGATCTGCGCATCCAGCGCCGCCAGTTTTTTTGCTGCAAAAGCGTTTGCAGGATTAACGATCAATTCGCGCACCGGGCGCACTTGCTGTGCCTCCGTTGCTGCGATCTGCGCGATTAAATCCGCGTTGTTTGCGGCCTGCTGTTTTGCTGCGTTCAGCGTCCAGCCTGCGCCGCTCCAGTCGTGATGCACTGATGGTTGCGGCACGATCTGCGCTGTCAGTGTTTGCGGCACGTTTGACAATGCTGCCGTGTCTGTTCCCGGCTCAAAATGCCACTCCAGCCCCGTTGCCGTGTCCTGATACTTGTCCACTATCTAACCTCAATCCATTTGTTAATTGCTGAACTTGCCAAGTTTTGCAGCGTATATGTTTCGCCTGGCAACACCTCGCAATGGATTGACTCCAGCATTGTTGCCGTTGTGCGCTGCACTACGGCGCACTGAAGCCCGTTTATCAATAGCTGCGCCGAGCCATAATTCGCGGCAATATTTACAGTCAAAAGTAACAAAATCACTTTTCCAGTGGCATTTGTATAAACTACTCCCATTGCTCGCGATACTGTCAAATCCTGCCGCGTCTGCCCTTGCCCTAGCAACTCCGCCCGCTCCGCCATGCCGCCTCTGATAAATGCGCTCATGTTCAGCCCTCGACCACGATCACCGCCGTATTGCTGACAATGTCGCCTATGGCGTTAATCGCTGCCACGGGCGCGAATACGTCCAGCACGATCACGCCGCCCGGCGCGATCTTGATACCGTGTGCCACGGTTGCCGCGCTGCCGTCCAGTGTCACAAAAATATTGCCCGTTGCATGGTTGTTTTGCAGCAAAACAGCCTTGCGCCCTGCCCTTGCCGCCAATAGCTGCCCGCTTGCTGTTGTGACCGTTGCCGCCGCCTGCGTCATTACGCCCTGCTGTCCTGCGATCTGCACCGTTCCCGCTGTTCTGTTATAGCCGCCCGACCCGTCCGCAATGGCGAACTTGACCGCCTGCGCCGTTGCGCTGACAAGCTCGATACTGTCAAAACCCTCTGATGGTTGCGAATAGAACCCCGCTTCCATACCGACCGCTTCCGCGTAAATTGCGCCGTTGCGGTAAAAACGAATATTGACCGCCGCCACCGTTTCCAACAGGTGAAAATACTTGCCGCCCATGTGAAAAGCTGTTGCAATTCCCGCCGCCGCGCTATGGCTTACTGTCCACATTTAACCCGCCCTCCGCATTGCAAAAGCGCCCACGACCACCGCCGCGCTTATGCCTAAAATTGTAATTGTTCGATTGTCCAGCGTTCCCGCGCTTTGCTTGGTGTCCACCAGCGCCCCGAAGTTGTTTTGTGACTGTGAAAGGCTGTCCATGCTGCCTTTTATTGTGGTATTCGCAAGGCTGAAAATTCCCCCCAGCGCGTCATTTGTTGACTTCAGCAAATTGTCGTAATTGCCCGCGCTGGCGCTGTTTGTTTTTGCGATCAAATCCAGCGCCCCGGACACCGCCCCACCGTCCAGCGCGTTAATTGTCAATCCGCTGCTGTTTGTGATGCCGATACCGCCCGAATTGACCAGTCGCGCATCCGTGTTGTTTGTTGTTGACGTTGACGCGCTCGACCCGCCGCCGCCGCCAAAGTACAAGGGCGCGATTGCAAAGAAAAACCACGTTTTGAAAAGATTAAGCATTGATAATTTTCCGCATAATGTAACCGTCCACCTGGTAGCCCGCCCGCGCTGCTTTCCTGACCAGACCGCGCCGCCGCGTCTGGAATCCTACCGACCCCAGCCCCGCCGCTGCCGCCTGCTGTTCGATCACCGCCAGCCCGAAGGCCGACAAATCAACAGCACCCGACCCGCCCGCCGCCTGTACCCATAATTCAGACCCCGCCGCCTTTACTGCATAGGCAAATTTAGAACCCGGCACACCCGACAAAATGAAAAACTTGCAACCGCTGATGATGTTTTCAAGCCCTACGCCCTGCACATCGTCCGCGATTGCCAGATTCAGCAACGGCATTGCTGCCGCCGCGCCTGCCTCTGAAATGCCTATTTTTTTAGGTACATTTTCCACGCCAGTAACCCCGCTATAACAAGCCCGCCGATCAGATAGATATTCACTCCAGCGGGCGCGCCTGATGCTGTGCCCGCCCCGGTGTTGACCGTCCAGCCAGACGCATTAAACATTGCCGATGTTTGCATGTTGCCGCCTAGCGCGTCACCGCCTTTTCCGCCCGTCAGGTTTGGCATAGGCGTTGCCATTATTTAACTGCGACCAGAAAGACGACCGCCAGCAACGCGCCACCGATCAACAGCGTGCGCATTGATACGCCGCCCGCCTGCGCCTGTGTGTCTGCTGCTTGACCGTCTATAAACTCCTGACCCGTCCAAGGGTCAATTGTTTTTGGCACGTTTTTTGCGGCATAGACTTTTAACCCGGTATCTACTACCGACTGCGCCGCGCCCTGTAAAAAATCAGACCAGTTTTCAGCCATGATTTCCCCCTTTACAGATTACCCAACACGTCCAGATACTCGACCAAGACGAACCCGTTATCGGCGGCGGCGAAGTCAAGCAGCCATTCCATTGATCGTGCGTTGCGAGTGTCCAGCGCCTCGCGGACATTGCCTTCAAGCACGAAATCAATCGTAGCCATGTTCACTTGCGGCACTCGCTTGTTGCGTAGTTGCTCGTATTCGTTTTGCGCTTTCGTGCCCTCAAAAATCACTAGGCCGTCCTCCTTGACCGTCATGCCTGTAAGATTGCCGATATGTTCAATATGAACTCGCTTGATAATCGCGCCGTTTTGCGCGCCGAAGGGCAACGTAATAGGCAAGCGTCCGCCGTTTGCGATGCTGAACGGATAGCGCAGCAACTTGCACATCACCGGTGCATAGGGCGCTGCTGCGCCGTTGCGGTCTTTCTGCTGCGCTGACTGATACAGGCGATGCGCCAACGTTGGAGCCGTTGCGCCCGCAATAGTGATTTCAGTTGTAATATTCTGGATGCCTTGCGATGTATCCAGACTACCAACAGTGCGATCAAGTTCTGATGTTCCCGTCAAATCCTCGAAAGGTATCTCCAAGAATGCCGCGTTTGCGGCATATCCGCGATAGGCAAGGATTTTTTCCAACTGGCTGCCTGTTGATTCAAGGATCACTTTGCCGTTTGCCTTCAGCTTCAGCATGGTAATCATCGCCTTCGTGAAAGTTCCGCCCAATTGAAGCATGATGCTTTCGATTGTTTTGCCCGGCGTGATCTGGCTGGTTGCTGTTCCTGCTGCCACTACGTTTGAGTGGGGCAGGCCGTTAATCATCAATTTACCAACTGACATAATCGCGCCCCCCCTTAGATTGCGACGTACTGATTAAGCACTGGCGTATTTTTCGCCACTACCACGCCCGCTACGCCCAGCACCATTGCCTTTGCTGTTGCGTTAGGGGCAAACTTGTAGGCTGCGAACAGGATGCCCGCTGTAATGCCCAGTTTCATTAAATTGGCTTGATTCATTTTTTGTTGCCTCCGAATTGGAAAAAGTTGTTTTTTGTTGCTGTGCCGCACTATGCAACCCGTTTTCAATCCAGAAAAGCAAACCCCCCAATGAAGGGGGGCGCATAAGGGGGGGGGCGATTATTTCAAATTTCGGGTAATTTTCCCGCTCTGCATGTCTTTTTGGATTGACTGAAACCCGGTAAGCGCCGCAATTTCCCCCCGGTCTATATTGAGCACGTCCGCTATGGCCTTCTGATCTGGCGGGTGTGGCAAGCGCCCGCAATGCAGGAAAGACAGCGACCCCATGAAAGCCTTATCTACTGATGCCGGGCGTTGTGACAGGCCGAACACGTCCAGACCGAATGCGCGCCCCATGAAGTTGACCTTGCGCCACCCGTCCGGTGCGTTGCTGGCCTGCGTGACACTGTGCAACTCTTCCACGATCAAGGCCAGATTGCCCGCCGCCAGTGCGATCTTGCAAAACACGTCAAACGCTGCCATGTCCTTTTTTTGGTTTAGTGTTGGCACGAATACCACCCGGAACGCGCCCGACTTGCCTGCTGCTGTTACGATCTGCAAAACTTGCGCGATGCTGCTTGTTTTCACCGTGTCACGATAAAAGCCCGCGTAATTGTCCACGGCCTCTTTTGGCGACCAGATCAGAATCCGAGGGCGCGACCTGATGCCCAGCCTGCGCTTCAATTCGTAAGTTTTGCCGCAACCTGTAGCCCCTATGATTGCGACAAAATGCGCGGCCTTGCTGTTACCCGTTGCCACTGGCTAACCCCTCGCCATTATTTGCGGCTGATCTTGTGGCGCTGGCTCAATAGACACCCCCTCAATACGCCCCTGTTCTTTCTGCTCTGGCTGTGCCGCTGCAATGTCCGCCTTTACCCCCGCATAGGTTGCCAGCGCCACCGGGAAGGCCACCGCGCAAAATGCCAGCTCTTCCCCGAAGCGCCCCAGAATTCCCCCTGTTGACCACCCCCGCTTCACCATCACAGGAACGAAAGAATTCGCCAGCCTTTGCACCGTGTCGGGCGTGTAAATTTTACCCAAGCTGGGGAAAACGGGCGCGAATATGCCCGTGACAATTGACAGCATGGCGGACAATTCCGCCGCCTCGTTGCCCGCGATCTGCTGCGCCTGCTCTGCTGCCTGCTGCGCCTCCACGTCCTCAAATTGCACGGGCGCGATCAGCACATCAACCGCCGCCGCCTCGCCCCGCAATGCGTCCAGTTCTTCGCTCATAAATCCCCCATATCAAAGGCTTTTTTGATTTTTTTTGGGGCGATCTTGTCGGGTATGTCCTCCGCGGAAGGCACACCCGGCACGACCACCGCGCCGGGCTTTGCGATCTTGTCGGGCGGCTTGTCTGCAAATGGCCTTATGTCCTGCATCCAGTCGTCATGCTGATCTGTTCCCGGCCTCGCATAGGGGGCGCGATCACAATAATCACAACGGTATGACAGCGTATCCTTTGCGTTTTTGAATACCACGACAGGGATAGATTTATCGTGCGATTTACAGCGCGACCCCTCGCACGGCATGACACCCAAACGGCGCTTTGTGTTATCGCTTGCCATATTTACAACCCTTCCAATTGTTCAGGCTTGAACCATGCCTCTACATTGCGATCTTCGCCGTGTTGATTACCCGCAATCAATACGTGAAAATTCCCCGCCTCTGATGTTTTTTGAACCACGCCGACCAGACCCTCATGCTTGCCTGACAGAATCACCACCGACCCGTTAACGACTACCATAAATTACCCCCTTCAGTTTTTCAATTTCAACCTGTTGCGCCTCGACAACTTCCACCAGCCCAACAATGAGCGCCTCCGCTGTAGCAATCCTCGCGAATTGCGAAAGCGTCCGCGATTTTTCCACCAAAACCCGCAAACCTTCCACCGTCTGCGGCACTTTTTCCGCTGCTGCCATGCTCACCCCCCGTACATTTATTTACACAATCAAAAGCTGCTCACCTTTTGCCACCTTCTCCCCGTAGGACGTTTTCAGAAACGTATCCAGCGTTTGCCGTGACACCTTCAGAATTCTTGCAATTGCTGTCTTTGACACCTTCGCATCAAGTAACGGCCTGATCTCATTCAGCCGCCCGTCAAGTTTGTTTCGCTTGCCCGTTGCGCCCACCTGCCGCCCGACTGGCAACCCGCGCCCCTTGCGCGCATCTAGGGCGGCCTTGGTGCGCTCTCGCAATAAGTCGCGCTCGATTTCCGCCGCCATTGCCAATACCGTGATAACGATCTTCGATGCCGTTGACCCGTCCAGCGTGATGCCGGACTTCACCGCATCCACGGTAACGCCCTTTTCGGCGGCTGCCTGCATGAAAGTCAAAACGCCCACGGTTGAGCGTGCGATTCTTGATATTTCCGACACGATGATTCTGTCACCGCGCTCTGCTCTGTCCAGCATTCCAGCGATTGCCCTGTCATGCCACGGCTTGCCGCCGCTTGCCGTGTCGCTGACCCATTCCAGCGCCACGCCTTCATATTTGCCGCCTATGATCTGGCGCTGGCTGGCTTCGTCCTGCTTGTCTGTGCTTACTCTCAAATATGCTGTTGTTTTCATCTTGCCACCTCCTAAAGTGTCCAACTTTTTACACTGTCCAACTTATGCCGCACAGCGCCCCAATTTATACCGTTTCTGCCTGCTGTTTATACTGTGCTACCTGTCCAGCTTAAACGACCGTTAAAATTTGACTCTTTCCCACCGCCGCATACAGGTTAGGCAAATGCCTGCGCATGATTGCCGCCCGCTCTTCTTTCGTCATCTGAGGGCGGGGCGGCTTGTATGTGTATTCGCTCGACCCGTCCAGACAGACCCACACCCGCCGCCCGTCTTTCGCCACCTTTTCACGCCAGCCCCGCGCCTCTTCCTGATCTGTCCTGAACTCTGCGCTGCTGCTTGCTGTTAACCTGTCCACTGCGACCCCTCCCGATAGTTGTATTTCAATCGCTGCTGCCTGCACCACTGGCAAGGCTTCGGGCGATGAAAGCAAATCGCTGACCCTGCCCCATGACCCGTATAACCTGCCGCCGTACTGTTCAACCGCTGGCATTCCTGACCGCTTCGCGATGTACGCCGCCGCATCCCTTGCCGTTGTCCTCAATAGTTCGCTGTATGTCTCGCAATTGCGCCACCTTGCTGGTAACGGCTTCGGGCTGATAATGTTCACATGCAGCCCGGCAAATTGCGTACCCGTTTCAACCGTCCATATCCCAGCCGGAGCAAGAGCGCGTCGCAGAAACGAGGCTCTTAATGCCCTCACCGCCTCCGCCGTGTTCTGTTCTGGTTTGAGGACGGTCATTGTTAGCTGCCCGTATTGCTGCTCGATCTTTTCCGCTACTGCTGCAATTTCCTGCTGCCGACTACGTGCGCAATATCCGCAAACCCTTGCGTTATTGCACCGCGACCGGCTGTTACATGGAACGGTGTTTAATTCTTGCGAGTTATCCACAAAAGCGTAGTACTTAACCCCGCGAATCTCTTCAAAAGCGTAGTACTTAGTTCTATAGAGTAAATAGAGAGTGATTTAGCACCCACCGCCCAAACCAACGCCAGCGCCCAGACGATCAAAATCATGGCCTGATCTGCACTCATGCTGCCGCCTTGCGCGTGATAATTGCGCGCAGACCATCCCAGCCCGTCAGGACTAAAACGCCCTGTGCTGCTTCAAATGAGATCCCATGCATGGCGGCATATTCGGCAACGTCTGCCATTAACGCGTAATTGATTTTCATACTGCACCCCGCAATTCCGCCTTGATTGCCTTGTACTCGTTAAACGCCCGCTCGAAAGCCGCATCATGCGGCAAGCCCATATTTTCATAAGCCGCCACCAGTGCATAAAGTTTTGATGTGTTCATTTTTTAACCCTCCTAAAGGTAGATGTTGCCGCCCGCGACCTGTTCCTTAGGAGGAATCAGGGGGGCGACTAGGTGCATAGTAATACAACCTCTTACCATCTAGCAAGAGGGTGTCTTACTATTGACCGTCAGGGGTAATAGGACTATAAACGCGCCTATGGAGGGGAGGTGCCTATTAGATACCCCCCTAATGACTACCTTTAGGAGGGTTACACCATGAAAAATACTTTAGATTTTGTCTCTGACCTCAAGACCAAAACAGGCCTCGAATCTGATTACGCTATAGCAAAATTGCTTGGCGTAACTAAAACAACGCTCAGTTCATACCGCAATAAAAAATCATTCTTTGATGACTCTATCGCCATTCAGGTTGCTGATCTACTCAATGAAGATGCGGCCTATGTCGTGGCCTGCATCCATGCCGAAAGAGCAAAGCACAGCAACGAGCGCGCATTGTGGGAACGAATCGCCGCGATGATGCAGACGAAAGAGGCCAGCGGGATTGCTGCCGCGCTGCTTGTGTTGATTTTCCTGCCGACTATAAGCCTAGACGATGGCGGCTTTAACCTTGCGTTGTCCGCCGCCCCTGCCCACAATGAGTATTATGTCAAATGACTGGCTCACGCTCTGGCTGCCGATTATCGCCGTAATCGCCCTGTTAATCCGGGCTTTCCCCAAATCCCCCCGCCGTTAACCTCGCCGCCCAAAATGACAAAGGCGCGATATGTCCATACTCAACACAAAAGACGATACCGATCTATTATGCGGCGATGCTGCGCCGCTGGCTGAATTCCTAGGCGTTACCCTCAAAACGGTTTACCGATGGCGGGAAGGTGCGCCGCTGCCCGCGCCCTGCCGCCGTTTGCTGCAAATCCGGCATGGCGATCTGTCCGGTTTGCTGGGCGATGGCTGGGATGGTTACACCTTCGGGCGCGATGGTAAATTGTATTTGCCCGGCTGGCGTGGCGGCTTTGACCCCGATCAAATCCGCGCCATGTTTTTTAAGGTGCAACAGGTGCGCAGTTTGCACGACAAAATACGCGAACTTGAACGCCGCGAATCCATGCTGGAAACCGACCTTGCCGATGCCATGAAAAAAGCCGCTGATTATCGGCGGCTCGTTAATACACAATCAAAAATGGGCATGATGCTGGAACGGATTACGGTTTAATTCTTTTGGCTTTGATGCACCACGGCAACGATAATAACCCTTGTTGCGCTCGGAATTTATAAATCAGCGTGTAAGGGTATCTCGACAGGACTAATTCGCGCGTCCCTTCACGCTTTCCAGCATGACCCACTTCAGGAAAATCAACCAGACTTATCGCCGATTCCAGCAAATGAAGTGCGACCTTTTGAGCCGCGACGGTATTTTCTAACGCGATGTAATGATATTGCATCAAGCCGCTTTTCAGCACGCTTAGACCATTCAAGCCGCTTTTTTGATTGCATTCGATTTCTCAAATTTACAGTTCATGTGCTTTACCATTTCGTCGTGCGAAATAACGCGCCCCGCCTTTATATCAGCTAGCCCCGCGTCAATCTGCTCAAGTTTCCACTCTTCATAATCAATGCGATCTTCTATCGCTTGCGCGATGATTGATTGCGGCGTGTGCCGCGATGATGAGGTTAATTTTTCCAGCCGTTTAACGACCGATTGCGGCAATGTAACCGTGTTTCCCATGATGACCTCCAAGGTGTGTTATGTCGTGGATTCTACACCAAAAGACTATGCGCTGAAGTCACCACCAGCGTACAACAGATAACCGCTTAAACGATGCCCCCCGACAATGCCACCCGCCCGGCTCGCCGTTGTCATACTGCGCAAGGCTATAGCAACCCGGCTGGCCTCATAGTACGCCAGCACCGCCACCGCACCGATTACGCACAGCGCGATATATTGCTCCCTGCTCATGCTCTACGCTTGAGAATATGCGCCGCCACCACGCCGCCGATCATCATAAAAGCGATAAAGGCTTGCGTGTCCGCTGACACCGACAGCACCACGTTAAACGGGCGCGCCGATAAATCATTGACCGCTGCATTAGCCGCATCAATTGCCGCCGTGTTTGCCTGCGGCTGTAAAAAGTCTATCAGATTCATTTAACGAATCGCCCGGTGCGTTTGCTGCGCTTTGCTGCTTTGCGTTTTTTAGCCATGATGCGCCCCTATAAAATTATCTATGCGCTTATGCGCCCCCTTTGCCGTTTCCGCCGCCTGCTCCGCCAGCACGATTGCCCGCGTTAAATCCGATCTGATGGCTGCATACACCGCGCCCGCTCCGCCGACCAACCCGAACAACTGTAAAATCAATTCTGCGCTCATCGCTTCAATATCCCTGCCGCCTTCAGTTCTGCAATGCCCCATATCGCGCCCGTGATTGCCAAATAGCCGCCGACATACCATTCAGGCAATGCGCCCAGCGCCACTTTGA
>JAUSAO010000050.1 GCA_030652475.1 Gallionella sp.
GCTATTTCGTGCCTGACTGGTCATACGGAATACAGGAAGAAAATCTACAACTCATCATCGACGAGGCGCGCAAAAAAGGGGCTCAGGTCGTGGTGCTCTTGTCGCATAACGGCATGGATGTTGACCTCAAGCTGGCCTCACGCGTCAGCGGGCTGGATGCGATTCTGGGCGGACATACCCACGACGGCATACCGACCCCCATCCCGGTCAAGAATAGCGGCGGAACGACGCTGGTGACCAATGCCGGTTCCAATGGCAAATTCCTCGGCGTGCTGGATTTCGAGGTTAAGGCAGGCAAAGTGGCGAGTTTCAAGTATAAATTGTTGCCGGTATTCGCCAACTTGCTGGCAGCAGACCCGAGCATGACTGCACTAATGCAAAAACACCGCGCACCTTACGAGAGCAAATTGTCCGAGAAACTGGCCACGACCGATGGCTTGCTATACCGTCGCGGCAATTTTAACGGCAGTTTTGATCAAGTGTTGCTCGATGCGCTGATGAAAGAAAAGGATGCGCCGATCGCGTTTTCTCCCGGTTTCCGCTGGGGCACATCGCTGCTGCCGGGTTCGGCTATCACCATGGAAGATGTGCTCAATCAGACGGCCATCACCTATCCGATGACGACAGTCACCGAGATGACGGGCATGCAGATCAAGACTGTGCTGGAAGACGTGGGCGACAATCTGTTCAATCCAGATCCTTATTATCAGCAAGGTGGCGACATGGTGCGGGTGGGCGGACTGGAGTACACCTGTGAACCGAATGCGGGAATGGGGCAGCGGATTCAGGATATGCGCCTGAACGGTAAACTGCTCGATCCCAATAAGACTTACAAAGTGGCAGGTTGGGCTCCTGTTACCGAGGCGGCGCGTGACAAGGGCGGTGAACCTGTATGGGATTTGGTTGCACGACATTTGCGCGCCGAGAAGGTGGTTAAGGTCAGCGCGCCTAACGTACCCAAACTCAAGGGTATGGCGGGCAATCCCGGCATGATTTGATATTTTTGAAAGGAATCGAGATGAATAAATTACCAAGCTTGCTCGCACTGCTGCTGGCGCTTGTTATGCACGTTGCCGTGGCTGCTGAACCTGCACCTGGACTCAGCTACACCAATGTCACCTTACAGATTGCGCGCATACAGATACAGGAAAATGTCAGTTTTGATGACGCTGTGGAATCGCTTAAGTTGCGTGCCAACCAGAACAACCTCAAATTTGTCGGCGCCAATCAACTCTACAAGGAAATCGAGGCCTTGACCGGGAAGCCGGCCAAGCGCATGGAGATTTTCAATTTTTGTGATGGTCTGACCGCACATAAAATGCTGACAGCCGACCCCATGATGATTGCCTTCATGCCGTGCCGGATTGCCTTGCTGGAAGATGCCAGTGGTAAACGCTGGGTCATCTCGATGATGATGGACCTTGAACTGATAAAAGCGATGCCCGCCGATACGCGCAAGCAGGCCGAACGCGTGATGGCAGCCATGAAGGATATGATGGTGGCAGCAAGCAAGGGTGATCTTTAATCAGGGTATGGGGCACGTGCATCTGCGCAGCGGATGCACGTAAAGCAAGCAAACAAGTCGAGGCACGTCTTCAGACTTTAAGTCTGATCCATTTGCTTAGCTTATTCAGTTAATCAATTGTTTTATATCATAAATCTATCGATTGATGTGAGCGTTTAAGCAGCTATTCCCATTCCAGCATCGGGAAAATACGGGCGATATTGCGACGGTTGGTCGTGTTGAACAATACCCATTTTCCCTGTTCTGACTGGGCGGCTGTGGCTATGGTTTGTTCCATGCTGTGACCCTGTTCGATGGCGCTGCGTACATCGCTCAGCAGTGTTGAGAGATAGCGTTCCTCGGCATCCAGCGCCGCCCGTCCATTGTCAGTGACTGCGCCATGACCGGGAACCGTGCGTGTGCTGTTGATTTCGCGTAATTGCCCTATGACTTGCAGCCAGGAGAGCAAGTCGCCATCCACAGAAGGGGTGCGCTCAATGAATAACAAATCCCCCGTCCACAGCGTGCGGGTCGCAGTATCGAATACGGTGAGGTCGGAAGGGCTGTGTGCGACCGGATAGGCCGTTAAACTCAGCGTGCGTCCACCCAGATCAAGGTCGTGCGTGGTGCTGACCGCTAGCGTGGGTGGAATGAGTTCAGTCCCGGCCGCATCAGCACCTACCCATACAAGCTGATTTTGCAGATAAATTCCACTGCGTTGCGCCATTGCTTCACTGAGTTTGCTGTGCCCGACAAAGACAGGATGATCCTGTTTGAATGCCGCATTGCCCAGCGCATGATCGGGGTGTACATGGGTGTTGATGACGTACAGGATGGGCAGTGCAGTGACTTCTCGTATCGCCTGTCGCAAACGTGCGCCGATAACGGGCGAGCCGCCCGTGTCGATAACGGCGACTCCCTTGCTGCCTATGACAAAGCTGATGTTGCAGATATCACCGCCATAGTCTGCATCAATGTCCTTGTGTTCACCGTGATGCACATAAATCCCGGGTGCAATTTTTTCCACCGGCAGCGCAGCACCCAGGGCCAGGCCGGGGAGCAGGGTGATCATGGTCAACAGCAATCTGGACATAGTATCTTTCGAATGTGAGACGGTGATAGGCGTTCGACGGGTTAGCCGGACTGAATATTGTCTGGCAGCCCGCTAGACCACAAAATTTTTGGCGCTGTCGTTAAGGCGGTGCGCGGCTTCTGTCATCCGTTCCGAATCTGCAATGCATTTTGTGGTGTATTGTGCCGCGTCGTTGGTGTGCGCTTCATTTTCTGCGATACGCGACATGATAATACCGACCAGCATTTGCTGGTCATCGGCGGCTTCATGTACCGCATCCACTGAACGATGCATCACTGCGGTAGATTGCTGAATTTTCCCGAATGTCTCAGAGGATAGTTTTGAGGCGTCGAGGCCTGCGCGTACGGCTCTGGCATTTTCGTCCGAGAAGCGTACGGTGGAACTGACATCCTGATTGATGCGTTCGAGCACAAGGTCGATGCGCTTGGTGGCCTGTGCTGCTTGTTCGGACAATTTTCTGACCTCGTCGGCCACGACTGCGAATCCTCTGCCTTGTTCGCCAGCGCGCGCAGCTTCTATAGCCGCGTTGAGGGCCAGCAGATTGGTTTGCTCGGCGATAGCGCGTATCGCCGAGACTGCGGTTTCTACTTCAGCGGCGCTGACTTCCAGACTGGCGGCGTTCGCTGAAATTTTACCGCTGGAAATATCCAATTCGGAGATGGCTTGTTCCGTTGCGGTAACGTAGGAGATACCAGTGCGTATCTGATCATCGGTGCTGGATGCGCTATGACTCGCTTTATCAGATAATTCCAGAATTGAGTTTGCCGCTTCGGCCATCCCCTGAATGACTTTGGCGATCTCGGTGGCGTTCTTCTGATGCTCGCCCATATTGCAACCCAGTGCAAGCATGGCTGAGCCAATTTCACTGGCTGCCGCTTCCACAGACTGTGCGGACTGTGTCATTTCTCGAATGGTTACACGCAAGCCGGCGGTCATCGCATCGAAACCCTCAGTGATTTCACCCACCGTATCGGCGCTGCGCACGCCACATCCCTCGCGGAGATCTCCTCCCCGGATTCGTTCAGAAGCAATGGCAACCTGTCTCAACTTGCGGATCAGCAGCCATTCGAGCAGCCTGTGATTCACGATGCCTATCGTAAGCCCCGCGATGATGCAACCCAGACAGAACCAGAGCAGCATCCCCTCTTTCCAGTCTACGAAAAAATTTGCGTAGAGCGGAAAAATCAGCCCCATGGCTAATCCGAAGGCCAGAAATGAATACTGGAGTTGTTTCAGTATTGAAGAGGGTGACTTGGACATGATCGTTCTCCGTTATGGCATGGCTGTTAACGTCAATCGGGTGTTCACTGTATCGGCATCATGCGGTGAAAGATAAGCCGGGTAAGAGCGCAGTCTAGGATAAACGATCCAGATAGCGTGCGCGATACAGCAGACGGGGGTGATTCTGATCATCGGTGAAGGCGCTGCGGTCATGTAGCACGTTGTTGCATAGCAGGCCCATGCCGCTTTCCAGTTTCAGCTGGTGTATATGTTGCGATTCCGAAGCGAGCAGGCGTTCCAGCAGCGCGACCGCAGCCAGCGTGGTTTCGTCCTGTTTCCATTCGATACTGCGGGTACGTGCGGTGTAGCGCATATGCAGATTTCCGGCGTCATCCTGTGAAAACACCGGTCCGGACTGTGCTGCGCGCACGCCGTCGAATTCATCTATTCGAGCGGGGATGGTCATGACATCGGGAGCAGAGAGCGCGCGTATGTAATCGGCATTCGCGTCGCGCAACATCAAATAGGCGATTTCGTGATCCATCACGCGATTTTCGCCGCCTTGACCGGCGCTCTGCGCGCAATGCAGCAGCATGCCGCGTATCTGTTTTTCAGGGAGATTGTAATAGCCATCGGTATGCCATTTAATCGCACGGTCAGTGTAGGGAATGTAAGCATGCCGTTGATTATCTTCCGTGCTGACCGTGATGCTCGTAATGCCCTGTTCTCCGGCCAGCCAGTTGGCATCCAGACGCAGCAAGCCGAATTGCGCACCGAAGCGTTGCAGCGCAATTTCATCCATAGGCACTGCGCTGGCATAAACTACCATGTTGCTGCGCCGGATTCGTGAGCATAGTGCGGCGTGCTCTGCGGTAGTCAGTGCGCCGGGGTCGGCGATTTCGACTATCAACTCGCCGGAATCGATAAGGGCTTGCTCCAGCTTCTGCTCGCGCCAGCGCTGATAATTGACCGTGTCGTTCAGGTCAAACGGGCTCGCCATGCTATTCGGCGCTGACCGGCTGACGCGGTTCGCTCTCGAACAGGTCACGCATGGTTTTTTCGAGCATTTCCACGGATTTTGGTGCTTCGATGCTCATCATCTGGTCGATAATCCAGAAGCTGTCCTGTTTATCCATCACCTGTTCCATGCAGAAACCGAGATAGCGGCTGAAATGGAAAGACGGGCCATCCGCGCCGTAGTCGAAGTCGGCATATTCACCCGCACGCTGGTTAAGCTGGTCGACGAAGCGTTGTTTGCATACGCTCAGCTCACCGCCTTGCAGGCGGCTCTGGTTCTCGGCATAAGTATCGCCCACCCTGTTCACCAGTGTGCTGGTAAACGCATGGCGATCTTCTGCGGAGAGTTGCTGGTAAGCAATGCGGTCGGCAACCTGGATCAGAAATATCGTAAATTCGGCGAGGAAGGCAAAATATTGCGGTCCGATAGCGACTTCAAACTTTGCCTGGCGCGTGTTTTTCAGGGCGTTATCGGCGATCCGTGAAACAGTAAAGGACACAGCCCCGGCAAGCTCTTTCGGGGTGTGCTGGCGTCCTGCCTTGAACCAGTGGCTCTTGATGCGCATGCGGAATTAACCTTTTTCCAGGAAAAAGGCATATTCTTCCGCCGCAATTTCGGAGGTGTCGACGATTTTCACTCCGGTTGCATTGGCCCAGTCAACGATATCGGAATGTATCCCCGGGCAATTGCTGACCAGCTTGAGTACCTCGCCGGATTTCATGCCGTTTAGCAGTCTTTTGGCCTCGACTATCGGTCCCGGGCAGGCAACATCGCGAATATCCAGAATGACGTTTGCTTTGACTGATTCTCCTGTGCCTTTCCGGACATAGTAGGCCGTGCCGCCATCCGCCAGGGTTTCAGTCTTCAGTATCTGGTTGTTGGTCTGTTCCGCCCAGGCGAAAAGATCATCCCCGGTGCCGGGACAGTCAGACATCAGTAAAAGAATTTGTTCGTTTTCCAGATCATTTATGATGCGTTTGGCTCCCAGCAGCGGTGCCGGGCAGCTCAGTCCGCGCATATCCAGTTTGACGTTGGTGTGCAAATTTTGATGAGTCATATTCAAGTGTCCTGATAATTTTCGAAGGATCGCCGACGGTCAACTATTAGTAGCCGCCCTTGCCCAATGGTTGCGGTAAGCCGGCAACTTTGCATGCCTGCTTGGCAGGCCCGATAGGGAACAAATCATACAATGCCTTGCTGTCCGCTTCCGGCCAGAATTCGTTGACGGCTTTGAGCATATTGCGGAAATTCGGCGTGGCGCCATGCTCGCGGTATTGCTCGCGCATAAAATTGACGATTTCCCAATGCTTGGGGGTCAGCTCGATCCCTTCGGCGGCAGCAATGACTTCGACCACCTCATCGCTATAATCGGCTTCCAGCAAATAACCATCAGCGTCTACTTCAAGTTCGTTTCCTGCAACTATGTATCCCATCTTTTTCTCCAATTTAATGAAAAACCCACGCGGTCATCAGTCCAGATCAGTGATGACTTTGTAGGGTACAAAAATGCCGCAGCCAAAACGGCGGTCGGCGCCTAAACCTGTATATTGCAAACGTAAGGAATCATCCGGTTTGAGATCATGGATCACTAGGCTGTAACCCTGTATCGCCCGATCCGGTGCCAGCAGGGTGTTGCGCATGCCGCACAGAAGTTTTCCGGCGATGCCCAGTCCAGTCAGCTGTTCAGTTACATCTTCAAGAAACTTTACTTCATCATCGACGCCAATCACGAGATGCGCATGCAGTGTAGGATAAGCCTGTATTTTGCGCAATTTGCCACTGCCAAGCTGCAAGGTGTGATCGCCGATATTCAGCGGCTGGCCAGTCAGGCAGGCATATTCGGCAGCGAGTGATGCTGTCAGTCGCAGCACCAGCTTGGAACGCTTGGGCAGCAACATTCCCGCTTCGCTGCTCGCGGTGCGCAACGGCACCACGCCGACGCAAGTCTCATTCTGAAGCGACGGCAGGTGCTGTATCAATGCATCCCAGAGCGCAAACGGATAGCCTGCGGGAACCAGATCGCAACTGATGTCGAATACCGCATCGATCATTTCAGCTAAGGATTCACTCATTGGGGGCTGTATTCTGCGTGTCCGCCCACTCATTCATGGTGCGTGCCCATAGCCTCGCCGTGTCGGGATCAATGTCGAATATGGTGAAGCGTTTAGCCTCGCGGATGCGTATGCGCATAAGGCTCATGCCACCCTCGACATGGTCGATTTGCTGTAATTCGATTTCTTGATTTCCGAGAGGGATTTTAAATTTTACCAGCTCTTTAATTTGTGCCATTATGACTTTCAGTAAAATTTCCTTGGGCCGCGAGTATATCGAATCGCAACGATTTTGAAATACTGCTTGTGGACGGTAGCGTGTTACCCGTTGGGGTTATAAAAAATAGCCGCTACGGGTAATAGTTTGTGACATGGGGAAGTCGTACTATTCTACTTGGCAAATAATGAAGATGCAGCTTAGTAGTTAAAGGATGGGCGCGCAGCAATGTGCGAGGTGGCGAACCGCAAACAGATCAACCATTTGAATCACTCCCTAATTAGCATATTGGGTTATCGAAACTAAATTGTCGGCTAGTGGTACTCAGCGCGCTGACTGAAAGGAAAAATTATGGCAAAGAAGATGCATGACACTCCCAATCTCGATCAACTCGAGTCCGGCCCGTGGCCCAGTTTTGTAACAGGTCTTAAAGATCTGGCGAAAGATAAGGATTACGTTGTTGATCTGCTGGGTCAGCTGGAAACATCGTACGAAACCAAGAAGGGCTACTGGAAGGGTGGTACGGTTGGTGTGTTTGGCTACGGCGGCGGTGTTATTCCACGCTTTACCGAACTTAAGGATGAAGATGGTCAGCCAAAATTTAAAGATGCGGCCGAGTTTCATACCTTGCGCATCATGCCTCCACCCGGCATGCACTACGATACCGATATTCTGCGTAAATTCTGCGATCTCTGGGAGAATCACGGTTCAGGTTTGATCGCTTTCCACGGACAATCCGGCGACATCATGTTTCAGGGCGCGACGACTGATAACGTGCAGAAAGCGTTTGATGAAATCAACGAGCTTGGCTTTGATATGGGTGGTGCGGGTCCTGCAGTGCGTACCTCAATGTCATGCGTGGGCGCGGCGCGTTGCGAGCAGTCCTGCTACGACGAAGCAAAGACACACCGTGCAGTGCTGAATACCTTCTTGGATGATATTCATCGCCCGTCGTTGCCTTACAAGTTCAAATTCAAGTTCTCTGGTTGCCCCAATGACTGCATGAACTCTGTGCAACGTGCAGACATGGCGGTTATTGGCACATGGCGCGACAATATGCGTACCGATGAGGCGTTGGCCAGAAAGTGGTTCGACAAGCACGGCATGGATGAGCTGGTTAATGACGTGGTTGCACGTTGCCCGACCAAAACCTTTCAAGTCAAGGAAATCGGCAAGATCAAGGCTGGCGAGCACATCACCAGCGTGGCGGTCAGTGACACGCATGGTATTGAAATCAACAATCAGGACTGCGTGCGTTGTATGCACTGTATCAATGTCATGACAGGTGCTTTGGCAACGGGCGTGGACAAGGGTGCAACGGTGCTGGTAGGCGGTAAGAGTCATTTGAAAATCGGTGGCTTGATGGGTACGGTAGTGATTCCGTTTATCAAGCTGGATTCCGATGAAGCGATTGAGAAACTGGTCGACTTTGGTCAGCGTACCATTGATTTCTTTGCTGAAAATGCGCTGGAGCATGAGCGTACCGGTGAAATGATTGAACGTATCGGCTTGACCAACTTCCTGGATGCGATGGAAATCGATGTTGATCCATCCATGGTTAACTCGCCGCGTATGAACCCTTATGTCCGCACCGACGGCTGGGACGAAGAAGTCGCTAAGATCAACGCTAAAAAACAAGCTGCCTGAGGAGAAATAGAATGAACCAAGCTGTTCAAGCTGAAAAACCGGCTGCAAAACGCAAGCCAAAAGAAACCGGTGTGCCGGAGAATACGCAGTATCTGCACCCGCTAATGGTCAAAAATTACGGCGACTGGAAATACCATGATCGTCCACGTCCGGGTGTATTGCATCATGTGGCACACGGTGGTGATGAAATCTGGACGGTTCGCGCAGGAACGGCGCGTCAGATGGATGTACATACCATCCGTAAGTTATGCAAGATTGCCGATGATTTTGCAGAAAGCCGCGTGCGTTTCACCATACGCTCCAACATCGAGTTTATGGTGTCAGAAGAAAGTAAAGTGGCGCCGCTGATCGCAGAGCTGGAAGGTAATGGCTTCCCGGTAGGGGGTACTGGCAATTCCGTGACCATGATTGCGCATACGCAGGGATGGTTGCATTGCGATATTCCGGGTACCGATGCATCGGGCGTGGTTAAGGCGCTGATGGACGAGTTGTACGATGAGTTCAGGCGTGAAGAGATGCCTAACCGCGTACATTTGTCGACATCATGCTGCGAGATCAACTGTGGTGGTCAGGCCGATATTGCCATCATCGTCCAGCATACCAAGCCACCGGTCATCAACCATGAATTGGTTGCCAATGTTTGCGAGCGTCCTACGGTTGTCGCGCGTTGTCCTGTTGCGGCGATTCGCCCTGCCATGGTTAACGGCAAGCCTTCGCTGGAAATTGATGAATCTAAATGTATGTGCTGCGGTGCTTGTTATCCTCCCTGCCCACCGATGCAGATCAATGATCCTGAATTTTCCAAGCTGGCGATCTGGGTTGGCGGCAAGAATTCCAATGCGCGCGGCAAGCCAACGTTCATGAAGATGGTCGCTTCCGGATTGCCCAACAACGCACCGCGCTGGCCGGAAGTGGGCGCAGCGGTGAAAAATATCATCACCGTTTATAAGGCAGATGCACGTCCCTGGGAGCGTATTGCTGACTGGATCGAGCGCATAGGCTGGCCGCGTTTCTTCGAGAAGACAGGTTTGCCGTTCACCAAGTATTTGATCGATGATTGGCGCGGTTCGCGGGCTAATCTGAACGCTTCGACGCATATCCGCTTCTAAACGGAGGGTAAAAGATGAAGTTCGGAATAGTAGTGAATGAAGGGCCTTATCAGCACCAATCCAGTGATTCGGCCTACCTGTTTACCAAGGCAGCCATCGAAAAGGGCCATGAAGTGTGGCGCGTTTTTTTCTATCACGATGGCGTCAATAACGCGTCGAGATTGACTGAACCGCCACAGGATGACCGCCATATCGTGAACCGCTGGAGTAAGCTGGCCGAAGATCACAAGGTTGATCTGGTGGTTTGTGTCGCAGCTGCATTGCGTCGGGGTATCAAGGAGGAAAATCTGGCGCAGGGTTTTCGTATTTCCGGTTTGGGGCAGTTGGTAGAAGCCGGTATCAAGTGTGACCGTCTGGTCACCTTCGGCGATTGAGGAGAGACGAAATGAGTGAAATCAAGAAATTCATGTTCGTCAACCGCAAGGCACCTTACGGTACGATCTATGCGTTGGAGTCGCTGGAAGTGGTGCTTATCACGGCGGCTTTCGATCAGGATGTGTCGCTGATGTTCCTGGATGACGGCGTGTATCAGTTGAAGAAGGGGCAGCAGACGAAAGGTATCGAGACCAAGAATTTCTCGCCGGCCTATCGTGCGCTGGAAGATTATGACGTCGAAAAGCTCTATGTCGAAAAGGAATCCATGCAAGCGCGCGGTCTTACCGAGGAAGACTTGCTGGTGAGCGTTACTGTGCTCAGTCGTGCAGAAATGGGCGCGCTGATGGATGAACAAGACGTGGTCTTGAGTTATTAAGGGGCAAGCATGTTACATATCGTCAATAAATCACCTCTGACCAGCAATACGCTGGATAGTTGTTTGAGTACCGCAACGGGCGGGGATATTCTGCTCATTGAGGATGCAGTCTATGCGGCGACGCGTGGCAATGCAGTAGAAGCAAAGTTGCGTGCAGCGACAGGGCAGTTCAGGGTGCATGTCCTGTTACCCGATCTTGATGCACGCGGTATGGGCGACCGACTCATCGAAGGCGTTTTGCCGGTCGATTATGCTGGCTTTGTCGATCTGGTAGCCAGCAACAAAACCTGCCAATCCTGGCTTTAAGTAGTTCTACATAGAAGGAGAATCAGTATGTCAAGTATCGAAGTCGGCGGTAGAAGTTACGAAACGGACGAAGAAGGTTATTTGCTTAACTTGTCCGAGTGGAATGCTGAAGTTGCAGATTACATTGCAAAGACTGAAAACATTGATATGTCTGACCAGCACTGGGAAGTTGTCAATTTCCTGCGTGAGTATTTTGAAGAATATCAGATCGCTCCCGCAGTGCGCGTATTGACCAAGTCCATCGGCAAAAAGCTGGGTGCGGAAAAGGGTAATAGCGAATACCTGTATGGTTTGTTCCCCTATGGTCCGGGTAAACAGGCGTGCAAAATCGCCGGTCTGCCTAAGCCAACCGGTTGCGTTTGATCCACTAAGGATTAGGGCCCTACGATGAATGCACTGCTTGCGATTCTTTTTTATCTTGCGACTCTACTGTTCGTCGTCGGGCTGTTTCACCGCATCCGTACTTATGCCGTTACTCCTGCACCGCTGAAAATACCCACTACGCCCGCACCGACTACAACCGGTGGCGTGGTGTTGCGTATGACCCGCGAGGTGGTGTTGTTCGAAAGCCTGTTCAAGGCTAATTTGTGGACCTGGGGCCTGGGCTGGTTATTTCACGCCAGCATGGCACTGGTGGTGTTGCGACACCTGCGTTATTTCATCGAGCCGGTCTGGGCTTGGGTCGTGTTTATCCAGCCGTTCGGTATCTATGCAGGGATCGCCATGTTGCTCGGTCTGTGTGGTTTGTGGGCCAGACGTTTGTTTGTTGAGCGTATCCGCTACATCTCCACGCCGTCCGATCATCTGATGTTGTTGTTGTTTATTGCTATTGCCGTGTCCGGGCTGATGATGAAGTTCGTCGCGCATACCGATGTGATCGCGGTAAAGATATTTTTTCAAGGTCTGATGCATTTTAGTATTCAGCCCTTGCCGGCAGATACGATACTTGTACTGCATTTGTTTTCGGTTGTGATACTCCTGGTGATCTTCCCCTACAGTAAATTGTTACATGCACCAGGAGTATTTTTTTCGCCGACCCGCAATCAGGTTGATAACCCAAGAGAAAAGCGCCATATCTCTGCATGGGCCGCCAAAATGGAATCGGAGAAATAGCATGGCTGATATTACGCCACCGGCTTATCGTAGTTTTCCCATCATTCCCAAATTGATACCGGGTGCGATGGAAGGGAAGGGCCCCTTTGTAGCCAGCGACAAAATTAACGAGGCAATCGGATTTCCCGGTCATCTTGTGGATGACTGGCATGATAAGGCAATCGCCAAAATGGGTGATTTGCTTTCCAAATATCGTTCGCTCAAGGTGTACATGGATGCCTGTGTGCATTGTGGCGCCTGTTCGGACAAGTGTCACTATTTCATCGGCACACAAGATCCGAAAAATATGCCCGTTGCCCGGCAGGATCTGATGCGCAGTATTTATCGCCGTTACTTCACGTTGCCGGGTAAATTATTCCCGAAACTGGTCGGCGCACGCGATTTGACGCGCGAAGTGCTGGACGAATGGCATAACTATTTTCACCAGTGTTCTGAATGTCGCCGTTGTTCGGTATTTTGCCCTTATGGCATTGATACGGCTGAAATTACCATGGCGGCACGCGAGATCCTTGATTCCGTGGGTTATGGTCAAAAATATTCGATCGAGATCATCGGTAAAGTACATCGCATCGGTAATAACCTCGGGCTGCCGGCTCCTGCGCTGATTGATACGTTGGAGGGATTGGAAGAGGACGTTAAAGAGGCTACTGGCATTGATGTGCGCTTTCCCATCGATGTTAAAGGCGCAGAGGTGCTGTTGATTACGCCTTCGGCAGACTTTTTTGCCGAACCGCATATAGACAGCCTGATCGGTTATGCCAAGGTTTTTCATGCGACCGGTACCAGTTGGACGCTGTCGTCGATGTCCTCCGAAGCGGGTAATTTCGGTATGTTCATCGGTAATTATGACCAGTTACGCAAGATTGCGTTGCGTATCCGCGAAGCCGCGCTGGAGCTGGGCGTGAAGCGCATCGTGGTGGGTGAATGCGGCCATGCCTGGCGCGTCGCTTATAGCTTCTGGAACACCTTGAGCGGTGTGGGCGATGGTGCAGACCCCAATGATCGTTTTGCTCAAATGTTGCAGAAGCAGCTCGACCATCGTTACAGGCAACCTACGCATATATGCGAATTTACCTGGGACATGATTCAGGATGAACGTCTGGAATTCGACAAGTCAGCCAACGACAACCTCATCATCACGTTTCATGATTCCTGCAACGTGGCGCGCGGTTCAAGCATGGGCGGCTATCCGGGTGGTCAGTTCGACATTCCGCGCAATATCATCAGGGCGGTTGCCAACAATTATGTTGATATGGACCCCAGCACAACACATGAGCGCACGTTTTGTTGCGGCGGCGGCGGCGGCTTGCTGACTGATGATTTGATCGATGTTCGCGTCAAGGGTGCGTTGCCAAGAATGGAAGTATTGCAGCAGGTTACGGATATGCATAAGGTAAATTTCATGGCTTGTATTTGCGCGATATGCAAGGCGCAATTTACCAAGATCATGCCTATTTACGGGTTTGATAGAAGAATGGTAGGCGGTGTACATCAATTGGTCAGCAATGCAATTGTGCTAGGCAAAAATAAATAGGAGATAGGCAATGTCAGTAGTTAGCGAAACGCCACAAAAAATCACTTTCCGCCGTTACAAAGACGGAGATAGCAAAGTGCGTAACTGGAGTGATCAAATTTTCCAGGCCAGTTACACACACAAGTGTCCAACCTACATTCAGTCCACGCCTCCCTGTCAGGGAAGTTGTCCGGCAGGTGAGGACATTCGCGGCTATCTGTCTATCGTGCGTGGCACAGAGAAGCCTCCAGTCGGCAAAGATGGCAAACCCGCCATGTCCTGGCAGGAATATGCATGGCGTCGTTTGACGACAGCCAATCCGTTCCCATCGGTGATGGGTCGTGTATGCCCTGCACCGTGCGAGACCGGTTGTAATCGTAACGCGCTCGAAGATCACGTCGGTATCAATTCAGTCGAGCATTTCCTCGGCGAATATGCGATTGCCAACAATCTGGGCTACAGCACCGATGCCGCACCTACCGGTAAAAAAGTTGCCGTAATCGGCGGCGGTCCTGCCAGTTTGTCATGCGCTTATCAGCTCACCCTGAAGGGGCATGAAGTCACTGTATTTGACGATCACGAGCATCTGGGCGGCATGATGCGCTACGGCATTCCCGGCTTTCGTACTCCGCGTGATGTACTCGATGCAGAAATCAAGCGCATCATCGACCTGGGTGTCAAGACGCGCATGAATTGCCGCGTGGGAACAGATATCACGCTGGAGCAACTGCGCAGTGAATTTGATGCGGTTTTCCTGGGTATGGGCGCACAAGCCGGTCGTGCTTTGCCGCTGGAAGATAGTGCAGCACCAAACGTGGTAACTGCGACTGCTTTCCTCAAGGCATTTAATGACGGCCGTTTACAACACGTCGGCAAGCGCGTGGTGGTAGTCGGTGGTGGTGATACCTCTATCGACGTTGCGACCGTTGCGCGCCGTCTGGGTCATCTGGAAGAATCCAAGCCAACTGATTTTGAGCAGGCTATTTCGGGTCAAATGGCGCACGATGTGGCTGAAATTTCGGTCAAACAAGGCGCTGAAGTGACGCTGACGTCGATTTTCAACATCGACAAGATGCAGGCCAACAAGCACGAGATCGAGCAGGCGCTGGCTGAAGGCATACACATACGCGGCTCACTGGTGCCTATCGGCATCGTGCGCGGTGCGGATGGACGTGCCACGGCATTGCGCGTATGTGAGTGCGAAGCAAAGATGGTCGGCGGCAGGCTGGAAGTCAAAAATATCGAAGGTACGGAACAGGATATCGCTGCTGATCTGATCGTTTCTGCGATTGGCCAGGCGGTGGACTTTACCGGTCTGGAAGAATTCAACAATGGTAAGGGCGCCGTCACTACAGATCGTAATTATTTGGTGAAGGGGCAGGAGGGCGTGTTTGCGGGTGGTGACATCATCAAGCCTCATCTTCTCACTACTGCGATTGGTCACGGTTCTATCGCGGCTGATGGCATTGACAACTACCTTAACGGCATGGACCTGGAAAAACGTCCGAAGATAGATGCACATCAATTCGATCTGATGCGCAAAATGATCGAAAAAGGCCTGGATGTTAAAGAGACCCATGAGCCGTTGCGTGGCACAGACAAATCAAATGTGGCCATACATAACTTCGATGATCGTTCCGACCGTTATGTCATCCCGCATGACAAGCTGTTCATGGGTCATTTTTCCATTGTTGCCCGCAACAAGCGCAATATTGTCACGCTGGATGCGCAATCTGCACTGGGTAACTTTGAAGATCGCCTGGGCGTACTCAATCAGGAATCGGCTGTGGCAGAAGCCAAGCGTTGTATGAGTTGCGGCATGTGTTTTGAATGCGACAACTGTGTGATGTATTGTCCGCAGACTGCCGTGTTCCGTGTGCCTAAGGCTAAAGCCACGCTGGGCCGTTATGTCGACACTGATTACAACAAGTGTATTGGTTGCCATATTTGTGCCGACGTATGTCCGACCGGATATATTCAGATGGGTCTTGGCGAATAGAGACGATATGTTGAGACTGCTATCCATCCTTGCCGTGTTGTGTCTGTGCATTCCTGCGTATGCAACGGAGAGTTCGGCTGTTCCCAAACTTGACATCGGCAAAGGTGGCGAGTGCGTAAAAGAACCGCAGTGGATGCGTAAGAATCATATGCATCTGCTTACGCATCAACGCGATGAAGTTGTGCACAAAGGCATACGCGACGAAAAGATCAGTCTCAAGAATTGCATCGAATGTCATGCCAGCACCAAGGATGACAGCGTGATTGCGCGCGATGACAGTTTTTGTGTCGCCTGTCACCGCTATGAGGCAGTGAAACTTGATTGCTTCGAGTGTCATTCAGGTGAGCGCAAGAGCGCATGGCTGAAAAGGAACTCAAAATGAGCGAAATCAACGTGCAGCGCAGGCAATTCCTTAAGATGTCCATGGGGGTGGCAGCGGTTGCCATTGCACCGGGGGTATTTTTGTTCGACATGGCTCATGGCAAGGCTGATGCTAACAAGGTGCGCTGGGGGATGTTGATTGAAACCGCAAACTGCGCAGAAGGTTGCAATGATTGCGTGACCGCCTGCAACACTGAAAACGGTTTGTCCGGCGGGGTGAGTTCCACTGATTCGCAATGGATACGCAAGATTGAAATCAAGGACATCAGCACCGGACGAGAAACTTCTCTGCCGATGATGTGCCAGCATTGCGAGCATCCGCCTTGTGTTGACGTATGCCCGACGGGGGCTTCTTTCAAGCGCGCCGACGGTATCGTACTGGTGGATAAGCATCTTTGTATCGGCTGCCGTTATTGCATCATGGCCTGCCCTTACAAAGCGCGCTCTTTTGTACACGAGCCGTTGCAGAATCAGAATCCGGATGTGCCGCGCGGTAAGGGTACCGTTGAGAGCTGTACGATGTGCGTACATCGCATCGACCAGGGAAAACAGCCTGCCTGTGCTGAAGCCTGTCCCAACAAATCCATACTGTTCGGAAATCTCAACGATCCCGATAGTGAGATTGCCACCAGGATACGCACTGTAGCATCCGCTCAGGTGCGCGCTGATCTGGGACTCAATCCCGGCGTTCGTTATCAGGGGTTATAAATAAAATGCACAGCCATTCTCCATTCTTGTTAAAGAACCGACTCTTCTACATACTGACTTCGATCGCGGCCCTGATCGTGCTGGCCGGATTGTATTCCGTGCACTTGATGGAAGAACACGGTCATATCATCACCGGGATGAACAACCAGATCGTCTGGGGTATCCCGCATGTGTTTGCCATTTTCATGATCGTGGCGGCATCCGGCGTACTTAATGTGTCATCCATAGGGTCGGTATTTAACAAGCCTGCCTATAAAGCCAGGGCGCCGTTGGCCGGCCTGTTGTCGATTGCCATGCTGGCTGGTGGATTGACTGTGCTGATGCTGGACCTGGGTCGGCCTGATCGCATCATCGTAGCTGCGACCAACTTTAACCTGACATCCGTGTTTGCCTGGAATGTGGTGCTCTATTCAGTCATGTTTGCAGCCGTGGTCGCCTATCTGTGGACCATGATGGAAGCGCGCATGCAGCCATGGTCAAAACAGGCAGGTTTTGTGGTATTTATCTGGCGATTTGCGCTGACCACCGGCACCGGCGTGATATTTTCCTTTCTGGTGGCGCGCCAGGCCTACGGCTCGGCGATTTTGCCACCGATGTTTATTGTTATTTCCTTTGCCTGGGGGCTGGCGGTGTTTCATATCGTGCAGTCGGCCATTTATCAATGGAACAGCAAGACACTGGATGAGTATGTGCAGAAACGTATGAAAAATCTGTTGGGTTTGTTCGTGGTGGCCGCGTTGTACTTCGTTGCAGTCTATCACCTGACCAATCTGTATTTTGCGCGCCAGGTGGAGTTTGAACATTTTATTCTTGCCGGCGGCGGGATTTATCCGCTGTTGTTCTGGGCGGGGTATGTGGTGCTGGGTAATCTGTTGCCGCTGTTGCTGATCTATCTTCCGGGCTGGGGAAAATCCCAACATGTCGCCGTCGCATCCGCTATGGTCATACTGGGCGGGTTTGCCTTCCTGTATGTGTTCATCATCGGCGGACAGGCCTTCCCGTTGTCCATTTTCCCGGGTTTTGAGGTTAAAAGCAGTTTTGGCGATGGTGTAATTGGCCTGTATTCTCCTTCACTGCCAGAAGTACTGCTGGGCTTTGGCGGTGTCGGGATCGCTTTTCTGATCACGGCTGTCGGTATTCGGGTGCTGAATTTCGTGCCGCGCGAATTACCCAAAAAAGCGCTCTGAGCAGCGAACTTATGCACTGCTTTAACGTGAAACTCGCGCAGCGTTTCGTTAGCCTCCTCGCCCGCTTGCGGGAGAGGATTGAGGTGAGGGGGACGGGCATGGCGGGTTTTATTATCAGGGGTGGTCACTTTTCCATGCCCGTTAGAGGCTACTCAACATGATCAGCCGCATGCTGATTTCCGCAGCGCACAAGTCCTCCGGCAAAACCATGGTCAGCATTGGCTTGTGTGCTGCGCTCAGGGCGCGCGGTCACGTAGTGCAGCCATTTAAAAAGGGTCCTGATTACATCGACCCGATGTGGTTGTCGCAAGCCGCCGGACATCCCTGCCGCAACCTTGATTTGTACCTGATGGAGCGCGATGACATCGTCGCCACTTTTGCACGCCACAGTGCGGAAGTGAGTCTGGTTGAAGGCAACAAGGGGCTGTACGACGGCCTCGCACTGGACGGCAGCAACAGTAATGCGGCACTGGCCAAGATGCTCGACCTGCCGGTATTCCTGGTGATCGATGCGCGCGGCATGACGCGCGGTATCGCGCCGCTGATACTGGGCTATCAGGCGTTTGATCGCGACATCAATATTGCCGGAGTCATCCTGAACAATCTCGGCGGCAGCCGCCATGAATCCAAACTGCGCGCCGTCATCGAACATTACACCGACGTACCGGTGATCGGCGCCGTTCATCACGATGAACGCCTGAGTATCGTCGAACGCCATCTCGGCCTGATGCCCAGCAATGAATCTCACGTCGCGACGGCCAAGATAAAGCAGATAGGCGAAGCTATTGCGGAACAGGTCGATCTGGACAAATTGCTGGAGTTCTCGCAAAAACAGCCGCTGGATGCACCGCCCGTGGTAATACCTTTCCCGTGCAAAGATAAGGTGCGCATCGGCATCGCGCAAGATCGTGCTTTCGGCTTTTATTACGCGGACGACCTTGACGCGCTGAAAGCGGCAGGTGCCGAACTGGTGCCGTTCGATACCCTGCGAGATGACAATCTCCCCGATGTGGATGCACTGTACATAGGCGGCGGTTTTCCGGAAACCTGCGCGGCCGAACTGGAGGCCAACAGCACATTGCGTGCCCAGATCAAACAGGCGATCGAGAGCGGTATGCCCGCCTATGCAGAATGCGGAGGGCTGATGTATCTGTCACGCGGCATCGATTATCAGGGGCGTCATTACCAGATGGTGGGCGCGATACCCGGCGATGTGATGATGCACGCCAAACCTGTCGGCCGGGGTTATGTGCACCTCAAGGAAGACGAGGCGCATCCCTGGCCGCGTCCCGCCGCACCGGCCAAACAAATCAGGGCGCATGAGTTTCATTACTCCAGCCTGGAAAATCTTCCCCCTGATTCCCGCTTCGCTTACCATGTCGAGCGTGGCTATGGCATAGACGGAGCGCGCGACGGACTGGTGTTGCACAATCTGCTGGCCTCCTACACCCATCTGCGCACCATAGGCAGTTGCTACTGGGCCACCCGTTTCGTCGCTTTTATCCGGCAACAAATGGAACAACAATACGGATCAAAATCAAATACCGGGAACACGCTATGACACAGCAAATTTATCAAACGGCTTTCGTTGCTTTTGACAGGGCCAATGCCGAAGACCCGAACATGGAAATGGCTGATGGCAGGGAATATCCGAAGGAATTGCTTTACGCCCAACGCATGACCGAAATGCAGGAGCGTTATGCGCCAGAAGCATCGGAAGCCGTGAAGCTCGCGGTGCGCGCCCAGCATATTCAGCGCTGGAAAAGTCCGCGCAGCGCCTATCCCATGGACAGAACAGGCTATCTGCAATGGCGTACCGGGCTGTACAAATTCCACGCTGAAACGGCCGGCGAGCTGATGAAGCAGGCAGGTTATGAAGATGAAATGATCGCACGCGTGCGCGCCATCATCAGTAAAAAGGGTTTGAAAATCAACGCCGAAACGCAGTTGATGGAAGATGTGGTAGATCTGGTATTTATTGAGCATTACATGATCGGATTCGCCTCGGCTCATCCCGAGTATGACGAGGAAAAATGGATACAGATCATTAAAAAAACCTGGCAGAAAATGTCGCCACGCGCACATGAATTCGCGCTTTCCGGCAAGTTGAAATTGCCGCAGGCGCTGGTCCCGTTAATTTTGAAGGCTGTTCAATGATGGATTATTTACCGATTTTTTTGAATGTAAAAGGCAAACTTTGTCTGGTGGTGGGCGGTGGCGAAGTCGCCGCACGCAAGGCAGGGGTGCTGCTGGACGCGGGCGCGAAGGTGCGCGTGGTCGCTCCGCAGATCAAGGACTCATTATCAGCGCAGCCTGGTGTTGAAAGCATTGTTGCTTGTTTCGACGCGCTGCATCTTGAAGGCATTACGCTGGTCATTGCGGCAACGGATGATCGCAGCGTCAATCAACAGGTGTCCGAGCAGGCGCACACACGCAATATTCCGGTGAACGTAGTGGATGATCCTGAATTATGCAGCTTCATCATGCCCGCCATTCTTGACCGTTCACCGCTGATGGTGGCGTTTTCCAGCGGGGGGGCTTCACCCGTGCTTACCCGCATGATGCGCGGCATGCTGGAAAGCATGATTCCACAGAATTACAGCCGCCTGGCTGCATTCGCGGAGCGCTTCCGTCAGCAGGTCAAACAGCGTGTAACCAATCCGGCCAAGCGCCGCATCTTCTGGGAGAATGCGCTGGAAGGCGTGGTCGCCGAAAAGGTGCTGACGGGTGATGAAAACAGTGCCGAAGCCATGCTGAAAAAAATGTTGGAAGACGAAGACAATATCCAGCGCGGTGAGGTCTATCTGGTGGGGGCGGGTCCGGGTGATCCTGATTTGCTCACGTTCCGTGCGCTGCGTCTGATGCAGAAGGCTGATGTGGTGGTGTATGACAATCTGGTATCAAAACCGATAGTCGAGATGGCGCGACGTGATGCGGAACGCATCTTTGTCGGGAAAAAGCGCGCCGATCATACCCTGCGCCAGGAAGAGATCAATGAGTTGCTGGTGCGTCTGGCCAAGGAAGGCAAGCGTGTATTGCGTCTCAAAGGCGGCGACCCGTTCATTTTCGGGCGTGGCGGTGAGGAAATCGAAACTCTGGCGGCGGAAGGTATCCCGTTCCAGGTTGTGCCCGGCATCACAGCCGCTTCCGGCGTGGCCTCCTATGCGGGCATTCCGCTGACGCATCGTGATTATGCGCAGTCCTGCATGTTCGTGACCGGACACCTGAAGGATGGCACGATGAATCTTGACTGGGCAGCGCTGGCGCGACCCAGGCAGACTGTGGTGGTTTACATGGGGCTGCACGGACTGGATACCTTATGTGCGCAACTGGTTGCGCATGGTATGCCGGAAACGACACCGATTGCCATTGTGCAACAAGGTACCACGCGCAATCAGCGGGTGTTTACCGGTACATTGAAAACCTTGCCGGGCATAGCCGAGCGTGAACAGCCGCAGGCGCCGACGCTGATTATCATCGGTGGCGTGGTCACGCTAAGAGAAAAATTACAGTGGTTCCATCCGCAGGGTGATGAATAACACCCTGTGACTCATCCATAAGCCGACAACGCGGAGAACCATGAATGAACTGTTGAGTGTGACACGCGCGGCGCGACTGGTTGGTGTGACCCGTGCGGTGTTGCAAAAGAAAATTCAGAGTGGAGAAATGACTTCTTTCGACGGGAAAGTGACTGTCGAAAGTCTGCTGGCTTGCTATCCGGATGCGCAACTGGAAGATGACGCCGAATTCACCCGGGTAGCGAAAATCAGGGAGCTGGCCTTTGGTAAACGGGTGTTTGAACGCGCCTTGCCGGATACGGAAGTGCTGGCAGCCAGACTTGCTGAGCTTAGCAAAATATTGGCTGACAATCAGGGACAGGTCAGCCAGTTCAATAACTTGTTGAACAGGCTGTGGGACAAACTCGACGAAATCGAGAAGCAGGTTAATGCCGATGCACGACTGACGGTGGAGAACCTGAAGTTGTGGATCAAGGATGAGGTCGAATCTGCTATGGAACCTGGTTTTAGCAATCCTTTGGCGATCAGGGACAATATGCTGCGTGTCATGGCCGCCCAGGTGACGGTGTTACCCAGCAAACACGATTTTCTGGTTGAAGGCAAAGATAGCTTGCTGGAAGCCGCCATGCGTTCCGGCATCCCGCTCAGTTACGGCTGCAGCGGCGGTAATTGTGGCCTGTGTAAAGCAAAAATCGTCTCGGGGCGGGTCAAAAAAACCCTTAATCATGATTTTGTTATTTCCGAGAAGGAAAAGAGCCAGGGTTATGTTCTGTTGTGCAGCAATACGGCTGTCAGCGATGTGGTGCTGGAGGCAGCGGTGGCGGGTAGCGTGCAGGATATTCCCTTCCAGCAGATAAGCGCCAGGGTGAAAAAAACGGATGAGTTCGCAGGGGACATGCTACTGCTGCATCTGCAAACTCCGCGCACCCAGCGCTTACGTTTTCTCGCAGGACAGAGCGTGACTTTACGTGTTGGCGGTGCTTTTGCCGCCGAACTGCCGATAGCCAGTTGCCCGTGTGATGACCGCAACTTGTTGTTTCATCTGCGCAGACAGCCCGGCAACCTGTTTTCAGACTATGTTTTTGATCGCCTTGAAGGCAATGAATCAGTTGAAGTGGAAGGCCCGCAAGGCGAATTTATTTTGCACGAAAAATCTCCCCGCGCGCTGTATTTCATTGCGTTCGATGGCGGTTTTGCACCGATCAAGAGCCTGATCGAACACGCACTGTCACTCAATGCGGAGTCTATCCATTTGCACTGGATGGGATCGAACAGGGAAGCGATTTATCTGCCCAATGTGGCGCGCGCGTGGGCCGATGCGCTGGATAATTTCCACTACGCTGAGCATATTGCCGGTTTCGATTTGCGCGTAGTAAGTGCTAAACGCGAAGAGAATCTGGTGAGCATGCTCAGGGAAATAGTGGGCAGCGATGCCGAACTTATCCATGGCGACGTGTATCTTGCCGGGCCAGAATCAGCCGTGCTGCTCGCCGAGCAATTTTTTCTTGCGCTGGGTTTGCCCAAGACGCGTGTCGCAGTGGCTGTTATAAATTGATAGAGGAAAATTATGGACAAAGCTGTATGTGCACAACGGGCACCTTACGTACTGGAACTTGAAGCCGGTGAATACGGGTGGTGCGCTTGTGGTCAATCCAAGTCTCAACCCTTCTGCGACGGGTCGCATGAAGGCAGTCAATTTACTCCCGAAAAATTCACCCTGACCGAGAAAACCAAAGTCTGGCTATGTGGCTGCAAGGCAACGGCGAAAAAACCCTATTGCGACGGTGCGCATAAGCTGTTGGAGGATTAGCAGGCTGCTTCAGGTTTTATGAGTACGTTTGACGAGTAATTACCTTCCACCAACCCCAGTAAGGAGAAACATGATGAGAATAAAAAGTATGTTGTTGTCTGCAGCGCTGATGTTCGTAACGACGGGTGCACAGGCAGCCGATGTGTTGCTCAAACCTTTTGTGCTGGCCTCGAAAAGTGCGGGAACAGTGGCTGATAAAACGGCCCAGGTAAAAACCGCACTAACCGGGGGCGGCTACACCGTAGTCGGCGAATATGCGCCCTATGCCGGCGCCAATATCATCATTGTTACCAACGATGAATTAAAGAAAAATGCGGCCGCATCGGAACATGGCGGTTATGGGGCGGTGCAACGGGTGGCGATCACTGAAGTCGATAAGGACGTACAGGTCAGCTATACCAATCCGTTGTACATGGCGAATGTATATCGCATGAGTGGTGATTTGAGCGGTGTGGCCGCCTCGCTGGCGACAGCATTGGGCAAGGTGGAAGAGTTCGGCTCCGCCAAAGGGATGACCGCGAAACAGGCGCGCAAATACCATTACATGATAGGTATGGAATACTTCGATGAACCTAGCATACTGGCCGAATACGGCAGTTATGAAGAGGCGGTAAAGGCGGTGGATGCGAAGCTGTCGAGCAACACCAACGGCATTTCCAAGGTCTATCGCGTCGATGTTCCGGGCAAGAAGGAAAGCGTGTTCGGCGTGGCAATGAAGGGTAGCGGCGACGCAAAATATATGGATGACCACTTCATCATGAACGAGATCGATTTCCGTAACCTGAAGTCCACTGCGCATCTGCCCTATGAAGTACTGGTATCGGGCACCAAAGTCTATGCCCTGTATGCGCGCTATCGTATCGCAATCAATTTCCCCGACCTGAGCATGATGGGTAAGAACAGTTTCATGAATATCATGGACTCGCCGGAAGCGATTCGTAAAGCGTTACAAAATACGGTAAAGAAATAGGGTGAGCAGCGAGCTCTTAAGCTCGCTGAGTAAAAATAGTCAGGAGAATCACATGGTTACAGAGTTGTTTGAAGTCGTGAAAACGGGTGATGTGCCGTCGGTGCAAAAGCTGCTGGCTGCCGGAGCAGACGTTAATGCGCGGAATGAAGAGGGTGACACTATCCTGATGCTGGCCGCGTATACGGGCAAGCTACCCATGGTGCAGGCACTGATAGCAGCGGGAGCTGATATCAATGCCAGCACGGAACGTGGCTGGACAGCCTTGACCAGGGCCGTTTTTAACGCCGAGTTGAAACGCGGATTTGCTGACGTGGTACAAACGCTGATCACTGCCGGGGCCAACATCGAGGCGCCTATCAGCTATGGGGTGCGACCGCTGATGTTGGCAGCGGGATACGGTGAAACCGATGTGGTCGAATGTCTTCTGAAAGCGGGTGCGGATGTGCAGGCGCGTAACGAGGGAGACTACACCGCGCTGATGATGGTGAAGCAGAAACATTATGTGGATGTCATCAACCTGTTGCATGAAGCGGAACAGGAGGCCGGAGTCGGCGAGGGCAGTTGCGGCAGCAAAAATGCACCCGGTTCCAATGTCATCACTTTTCTGAAGCGTCCGGACGCCTGATTTCGTATCAACCGCGTTACGTCAGTCTGACGTATTGTTTGCCGTTTTTTGGCTACTTTTACAGGAATCGAACGAGTAACTATGCCTTACTATATTTATCGCATTACCGCGCAGCCGATACGGCTTTTGAAAAACCTGGAGCAGCACGACAGTTATCGTGATGCTTCGGCGCGAGTCAAACAATTGCGCGCCGAGCTCAGCGAGGGATCAGTGGCTGTTATCAAAATGATCCACGCTGATTCCGAGTTGCATGCCGAAGATTTACTCAACGAGGTGCGCGATGTGCCTCCGGAACTGGGTGACGATTAACACACATGGATGAGTCTGCCTTCCGGCAGAGAATGGCCGCAGTAATCGAACGGCCCTGTTCGTTCGAGAAAGCTATTCTGTCGCATTGTGTCTCATGCGCGCGCTCGGAGCGCATGCAGATTGCCGAACGTGAGCTGGTTTCCTGCCAGACGCTGGCCAGTCTTTCCCGTTGTAACGAATTGCACCTGCACTTGCGGCGTGCGTTTGCTTTTGCGTTGGGTCAACCCGATGTCACCGTGCCTTTGCCGCACGCCCAGGAAAAGCGGGTTCAATGTGGCGGGCTTCAGGGAATACAGTATGTCCTGTATGACAGCTCCGAGGTGGAGAATGTGGATGCGTTGCTGGTCGGCACCCTGCAACAGTGGGGTGTACTGGCGGATGTACCGTATTCCGAGGTAATACATGCTGCAGCCCGTTGTTATAAGGGACGACATGGCTGAAGCTAATCTTACACAGGACAGTAACTTTCGTTATAATGTCGACTGTTTTAGTCAACTGAATTCGGGGCGCTTTCGACCCTTTAATAAACAGGAGTAAATGATGAGTTTTAGCGAGATTGATGTACAGAATGCATTGAAAAACCTGACCGACCCGAACACCAAACAGGATTTTGTGAGCGGAAAATCGTTAAAAAACGTCAAGGTCAATGGCAACGATATCTCACTGGATATCCTGCTGGGTTATCCGGCGAAGAGTGTCTGGGGCGAGATCAAGACGATGGTCGAAGCGCATCTGGCCTCTGTCTTGCCGGGTGTGGGTAAAGTCAGCGCCAATGTGTCCAGCAAAGTGGTGCCGCATGCGGTGCAGCGCGGTGTGAAGCTGGTAGAGGGCGTGAAAAATATTATCGCCGTGGCGAGCGGCAAGGGCGGCGTAGGCAAGAGTACGACTGCTGTGAACCTGGCGCTGGCACTGGCAGCCGAAGGCGCGCGAGTCGGTGTGCTGGATGCGGATATCTACGGACCGTCGCAACCGACCATGCTGGGCATTTCCGGTCAACCCAATTCAGCGGACGGAAACATGCTGGAACCGATGAGCAATCATGGCATTCAGGCCATGTCTATCGGCTTCCTGATCGATGGCGAGGACACCCCCATGGTATGGCGCGGTCCCATGGTCACGCAGGCGCTGGATCAGTTGCTGCATCAGACCAAGTGGGACAACCTCGACTATCTGGTGGTGGATTTGCCTCCCGGTACCGGTGATATCCAGTTGACGCTCGCGCAAAAAGTGCCGGTTACGGGCGCGGTGATCGTTACCACGCCGCAGGACATCGCACTGCTGGATGCGCGTAAGGGACTGAAGATGTTTGAAAAAGTGGGCATTAAAATCGTCGGTATCGTCGAAAATATGAGCACGCATATCTGCAGCCAGTGTGGACATGAAGAGCATATCTTCGGTGCAGGCGGTGGCGAGAAAATGTGCGCAGATTACAACACCGAGTTTCTCGGCGGATTGCCGCTGGACATCCGCATACGCGAACAGGCCGACTCCGGCATGCCGACCGTGGTGGCTGACCCGGACGGTAATATTGCCAAGGTCTACAAGCAGATTGCCCGACGCATCGCGGTCAAGGTGGCGGAGATGGCGCAGGATCACAGCGCAGCCTTCCCCAAAATCGTGGTTCAAAACACCTGAACGTGCCGGATGGGCGGCGATTCCAGTCGCCCGCCCGGGCCTGCGGGAGCCTTCCTTAATCCCCAATTATCCATTGGGAAATTCTTCCCCCATCCCCACCCCTGATGAAACTACTGATAAAACCACTCAATTCTGGCTAAGGGCGAAAGCCCAAACCATCATTGATAGCCATTCGACTAAGGCATCAAAGAACGATGCCCAAGTCGCTGGTTATCCCCTTGAAGGGGAGGGGAAAAGGCAGGTACAGTGGCATACTCTCCCCCCTTCAAGGGGGGAGTTGGAGGGGGTTCTCAACAGAGGGTGGGTCACGCCATCGCATACTCTCCCCCCTTCAAGGGGGAAGTTGGAGGGGGACGGTCAGATGACGCAAAACTGCATCATTCATACTCTCCCCCCTTCAAGGGGGGAGTTGGAGGGGGGATGGGTTAAATTCAGCTAATGAACAATCCGGGTTAATCTCTTCCCTATCGAGACGTTCCACTGACCGCGAAAGCCTTAATTGGAGTATATTTGCCGGCAACTGAGCTTTATGCAGGCTGGAGATGCAGATTGACTCCCTTTTTAGACTGAAACAGCTTTCCGCTAGGGCAATGGAGCGCGCATGAGCAATAAAAATCCGGGTGAAGTCGAGCGACGCAAGAGCGTTGATTTGCGCGCGGCCGTTGAAAACAGCCTCGCCCAGGGTAGGACAGAAACAGCGTTGCCGATGCGTCCGGCTGAAGAGCTTTTGCATATACTGCAAGTGCATCAGATCGAACTGGAAATGCAGAACGAAAACCTGCGCCAGACCCAGCTGGCACTGGAAGAATCCCGCGACCGCTACAGGGATCTCTATGACTTCGCTCCGGTTGCTTATCTCACCCTCGACGACCAAGGCATGATTTCCGAGATCAACCTCACTGGCGCCAGACTGCTCGGGGTCGAACGCCAGAAGCTGATCAAATGCCGATTTACGCAGCTCATCGAGGACGAAGACCGCGAGCACTGGAGCAGTAGCTTTCAGGGCTTGCTGAGTCACATGGGCTGTCGTAGCGACGAGGTGAGGCTGCGGCGCGGCGATGGCTCGACTTTTTTGGCGCAGATGGAATGTATCTGCCTGAAGGAAGCAAACGGCGTCGGAAGTGTGCGCACGGTGCTGACCGACATTACGGAACGCAAACGGGCAGATGAGAGGCTGCAAGCATCCGAGGAAAAATTCCGTGCTATTTTTGATGGGACGCTGGATGGCATCGTGCTGGTTGATGACAGCGGCATGATAGTCGATTTCAACCACGTATTCGTGCAGCAAAGCGGCCTGTCACCCGAACGCCTGATGCAAACCCGGATATGGGAATTGCGTCCTGTCGACCAGTTTGAACTGGCGAAAGCCCGTTTTTTCAGCGTGCTGGAAACGGGGCAGGGCGGTGTGGCTAGCGTGAAATACAAGAAGCCGGACGGCGGCGTGATCAATATCGAATTTCGCTCGACCCCGATACGAATAGGCAATAAACGCTATTTGCAAGGCCTTGTGCGCGACATTACCCTGCACAAAGCAAGAGAACTCGAACTTTATAGTTACCAGCAGCTGCTGCGCGACATGGCAACTAAAAGTTCGTCATCGCGCGAAGCGGAGAGCAAGCGTATCGCACGCGAAGTGCATGATGAACTGGGCCAGCTCTTGACGGCATTACGCATGGATATTTCCTTATTGCGCATCGAGTTTGGCGAGCGCGACCCGTTGCTGAAGGCCAAGATACAGGACATGCTGGTGCTGGTAGATAAATCCATTAAAGGGGTGCGCGATGTGACCGCCAATTTGCGTCCGGCGGCGCTGAATATGGGGATCGTTCCCGCCATTGCGTGGCTATGCGACGAATTCCCCGATCGTACTAACACGGCCTGTACGCTACGCGTCATCAATGACCCGGTTGGCCTGGATGATGCGCGCACCGTGGCACTATTTCGCATCGTGCAGGAATCGTTGACTAATGTCGCGCGCCACGCTCAGGCATCGCGTGTTGAAATTACCGTCGAGCGGAGCGGTGGTGATGTCGTCCTGAAGATACATGATGACGGCAAGGGCTTCGATCCTGCCGCCAGGCCGGAAAACCAATCTTTTGGCTTGATGGGTATGCGCGAACGCGCCATTGCATTGGGTGGCAAGGTTATAATCGACAGCGCACCCTCAGAAGGGACGATTGTTTCCGTCCACATTCCAATATTTCATGCTTGTCCGGGGAGAAGAGCTGATGATTAGTCTGTTAATTGCCGACGACCATGCCATTGTGCGCGAGGGCATCAGGAAAATTCTTGCGTTGACGGTTGATATCAAGGTGGCGGCCGATGCGGTTGATGGCGCCGGTGTGCTGCAACAACTGCACAGTCCGGTCGTTTTTGATATGGTGCTGCTGGATCTGAGCATGCCGGGGGTCAGTGGCACAGACTTGATCGGGCGCATCAAGGCGTGTCGTGCGACCTTGCCCATTCTTGTTTTCAGCATGCACAACGAACCGCAGATCGCGTCTCGCGTGATCAAGGCCGGGGCTGCCGGCTTTATTTCCAAGGATAGTGATCCGGAAATCCTGCTGGAAGCCATACGCCGTGTGGCTGCCGGCGGCAAGTATATCGACCCGGTTCTGGCCGAACAACTGGCATTTGACACTTTGCTGCCGGAGCAACGTGCGCCTCACGCCCTGCTTTCCGACCGGGAATTTGAAGTTTTTAGCCTGCTGGTTGCCGGAAAACGGGTCAATGAAATCGCCGAGCGACTTATTATCAGCAACAAGACGGTGAGTACCCACAAGCTGCACCTGATGGAAAAAATGAAGCTGGCTAGCACGGCGGAGCTGGTGCGCTATGCGGTCGAGCATAAATTATTTCAGGATTGATCGTTTTTGTCAGCATAAGCATCTATTAGGCGCAACAATGCTGCCTAGGGAGATGCTGATTTATTCACCAAAACTGTCATTGCGAGCGTAGCGTGGCAATCCAGAATGTTGATTATCAAAGGAATTCTGGATTTCCACGTCGCTACGCTCCTCGCAAAGACGATTTAATCAGCGTTTCCCTAGTTCAAGTGGATGAACTACCTTAGTCGCCGTCCACTAGCATAGCTACGCGGCTACCAGCGGTTGCGAACATCCCTCATCCCTCATCTTGCACTAGGGAAATTCCTACATGATATAGGTATTGCTGAAAAATAAATCAGCATCTCCTTATGGTGACGACCGAATCGATCTGTGCATAATCAGCGCGCCTTCAGGGAATTGGAAGATGCCCGCAATCGCTTGAATGCGTATTTCGGGCGACTCTCTGCAAGAGGGCATGCTCACCATTCAGGGTGAACGCAAGCGGGAAAAAGAGGAAAAAAACAAGAGGTTTCACCGGATTGAACGCGCTTACGGCAGTTTTGTGCGCCGTTTCAGGGTGCCGGATAATGTCGATGAAGCGAGCGTAACAGCGGAGTTCAAGGATGGCATGCTCAGTGTCACACTGCCCAAATCCAAAAAGGCAGAGAGCAAATCCGTCAATGTGAACATCGCCTAGGGTCTGCCTTGTCCCTTTCTTCTTTCATCGGGGGGTGGAAGAAGAGGGGGCCACAAGGCGGCAACAAGTAGCAGGATTTTTTTAATGGCAAGGAGAGAGACACATGGCAACAGGTACAGTTAAATGGTTCAACGACGAAAAAGGCTTTGGTTTTATCGCTCCCGACGATGGGGGAGATGACTTGTTCGCACATTTCTCCGCGATCAATATAAATGGTTTCAAGTCCCTCAAGGAAGGACAAAAAATCAGTTTCGAAGTGGCACAAGGTCCCAAGGGAAGACAAGCTGCCAACATTCAGGTAGCCTGACGGATTGTTCATCACGCGACAATGGCAGTCGCATCTTCGACGAGGGTCAATGCGGCTGCCAACTCATCCAGGAGGATGGACAGCGTATCTTCATTGCCGACTTTAAAATCACACAACTATTTTTATGGATTCTTTCGTCATTCAGCGCCTGGAAATAAGCAGAAATATTTCAGATGGCCGCATGACTCAAATCTCGCCAGCGAGGACAGTCACATCCCCGATCTCACTCACGTCATCAAGAACGAAGAAAAGGTGAGGTCGACGAGGAATAAACACAGTATTCGGCGACAAGTCTTCTATCTGACCTTTATTCCGATGCTGGCCATGACAGTCAGCCTGGAAGCTTTTTTCCTGCACACCCGTTTCTCTGATCTGGACAACGATTTGTTGGAACGCGGCAAACTTATTGCTCACCAGTTGGCTTCCAGTAGTGAATATGGTGTGTTTTCAAATAACACGCCGTTTCTGCAGAACATAGCCCATGGTGTTTTGCAACAACCCGATGTGCGTGGCGTGGTTATTCTGAATGCCGCTTCCGAACCCCTGATAGCGGTTGGCGGACTTTTCGATGCCTATGCAAATACCAGTGTCGAAGCAAGCGACTTCATTAAAAAAAACCAATTCAATCGCTTGCGTGAGGTTAACAGCTTGGCTGATTCGCTGACCACGATACGTCACAACAGTAAAGGCTTGTGGATTTTTCAACCCATCCTTCCGGCGCAAGTCGTATTGAATGACTTGGATGTCCATCCGGCCGTGCGGCATGTGGGTTCGGCCATCGTGGAAATGAGCAATGCGCGCGTACTGGAAATCAAGAACAGGACGCTGACCTATACCATTCTGGCAACCTTGCTGTTTTTTTCCGGTGCGCTATACCTGATACACCTTGCCGGTCGCCGCATCACCAACCCTATCCGCAAGCTGAGTGAGGCGATACAGACGATAGGCGAGGGCAATCTTGAAACGCGCGTTTCCGTGTCTACGCGTATCAGGGAGCTGAATACTCTGGCGCGCGGCATCAATAACATGGCGGAGCAACTGCTGCAGGATCGCATGTTGTTGCAGTGTCGGGTGGATGAGGCTACTTCTGAATTACGCGAAAAAAAGGAGGGGGCGGAACGCGCCAATCATGACAAGAGCCGCTTCCTGGCGGCGGCCAGTCACGATATGCGCCAACCCATACATGCTCTGGGTTTGTATCTTGCCGAGCTGCGGCGCAAAATTTCCGGTACGGAGCAGCAGCGCCTGATCGGACAAGTAGAGCATTCTGTCGATGCAATTTCGGCACTGATAAATTCCTTGCTTGATATTTCCAAGCTGGATGCGGGTGTGGTCGTGCCGCAGAAACAGACCTGTGACCTGTCTGCGCTGCTGGAACCGCTTGCGGCGGATTTTAAAATGTTGGCGCATATCAAGAATATCCGCTTGCTGGTTCGCCCGTTTCAGGGGTATGCCATCAGCGATCCCGTCCTGCTGGAGCGCATCTTGATGAATCTGCTTAGCAATGCAATATGTTATACCCCGCCGGGCGGCACAGTACTGATTGCCTGCAGGAAGCGTGGCAATCAGTTGCGCATCGAAGTGCGAGACAATGGCATAGGTATTGCCCAGGCCGACCAGGCTATTATTTTCCGTGAATTCTTTCAGTTGTCTCAGCCGCAGCCGGATACGCAAAATGGAGCCGGACTGGGATTGGCCATCGTTGACCGATTGGTCAAGTTGCTGGGGCATCACATCGCGTTACGCTCGGCACCCGGAAAGGGTTCACTGTTTGCACTGGAGCTTGTCGCAGCACCCAAGCCTGTTGCGTATGCCGCAATACCGGATTTTTCTGTATCACCCGTGTCAGAACCCTATAGCGAAGTCGTGTCGTTGGCAGGGAAAAAATTGCTGATCGTGGATGACGATGAGCTGGTGCTGGATAGCACGGCGATGCTACTCACCTCCTGGGGGTGTGTGGTGTCAGTCGCAGCTACACCCGAAGTCGTGCAAAGTCTGCTTGCTGAAGGGGCCGTTTGGGATTTTCTTATCAGCGACTATCGCCTGGGTGATGACGTGACCGGACTTGATGTTATTGCCATGGTGCGTCAGCACACGGGCAGGCCGACACCGTGTATGCTGATCAGCGGCGATACCTGTCCGGCCATTATGAAATTGGCAGATTCCGCCGGATATGCCTTGCTGCACAAGCCGGTCAAACCCGCAAAGCTGAGGTCCCTGATGCAGTACTTGCTGAAGAAAAGTCCTGCAGATGAAACTCAGCCTGCCACAGTTCACGATTGACAGATGACCCGGATTATGGAAAGCTGCGCACATGTTATCAGCCACCCGAAAATTTATTGCAGTCCTGTTAGCCGTCTGGCTGCCGCTGTTCAGCGGCGGGGTGCTGGCGGAATCGCTGTCCATGCAGTTGCAGCGCGGTTCGTGCCATGAAGCTGCGCAGAATGCAGTAGCGGACGAGCACACGCATCACCAGCTTGCGCCTGCTGCCGTTCAGGATCAATCGACTGATCAGCATGGATCTTCCTGCAACGCCTGCGGTGTCTGCCATCTGGCTTGCAGCGGCTATCTGGCCGGGTCGAATTTGTCTGGCCTGGCGGTACAGCAGGCCGCTATTTTGGTCGTTTCGTATTTGTTGTCGTTTCATTCCATCACCAGCATTCCGCTGCTTCCTCCCCCTCTCGCCCGCGCCTGACGCGGGATTACTACGTCTGTCGGTTTTGTAAACTGACCTTCAATCTCGTTCAGTACTGTTTTCCGGCCTGATTGCGCCTGCAAAATGAGCACCGCCCATTCGCTATAGCAAATCGCAATCAATGCTGATCGCCGTTCATAATTTGCGGCTATCTTACTGTTTTGCGTAGCGTGTGTAATTATTAAATACGATATAAAACATATAGTTGGAGAAAAGTCATGCTACATATTATTACGAGCAGTTTATTTCTTGTCATGCTGGCCAGCACGAATGCCGGCGCAGCGGAGCATCAACACATGAGCCACGAAGCGATGCAAACGGCTGATGTTGTGAAAACGATGCAATGGACAGATGGCGAGGTGAAAAGAGTGGATCACAAAAAAGGCAAAGTCACGCTGCACCACGCCGAGATCGTGGACGTTATGCCCGCCATGACCATGGCGTACCGCCTTAAAGACACAGCAGCGCTGAAATCCCTGCATGCGGGTGACAAGGTGAGCTTTGTGCTTGAAAAGCAGGATGACGCCTACCTTGTGACCCATATCAGGCTGGTCAAGTAAAAAACGGGCTCGGGAGGCGGGATATGTTCACCTCATCCCGGGCTGATAAGGAAAAATAATGAAAAATAAAATTACCCTGTTGTTGCTGGCCTGTTTTGCCAGCCCGCTCGCACAAGCGGCGGAACCGCCGTTGGGCGGGGATGTGCAAGGCTTGTTGGATTATGCGCGCACACATAACCCCGCATTTGCCGCTGCTCGCCATGAAGCGGATGCTGCGGCGCAACGTGTAGTGTCTGCGGAGGCTTTGCCCGACCCGGTATTGCGCACCGAATTGATGAATTTTACCAATCAGGGCACCAACAGAGGGGCAAGTCTGTTGCCGTCACAGGTAGGCGCGACACGTTATTTGCTGATGCAAAGCGTGCCATGGTTCGGCCGTCGCGATTTGCAGCGTGGCGTTGCCGAAGCGCAATCCGGCCAGGCCAGAGGGCAAACTTCGGCGACATGGGCGGAACTGGCTGGCAACATCAAGTCAGTTTATGCGCAGTATTATTATTTGGCCGGCAGCGAAAAGCTGACCCGGGAAACGCTGACGCTGATGAGCAGCCTGAAACAAGTGGCACAAACGCGTTATGCCAACGGGCTGGCTGCGCAGCAGGATGTGATACGCGCACAGCTTGAACAGACTGATTTGCGCAGCGAACTGCTGGAGTTGGAAAACATGCAACATCACATGCATGGGCGGTTGAATGTCTTGCTGTCGCGTCCTGTGATGGCAGCACTGCTGCAACCGTCACAGCTACGCCCTGTTCCCGTTGCGGCGCGACTCGATTTAGCCTCGCTGAATGAAAAGCTGCGTGCACGCAATCCAGCATTGCAGATGGCCGATGCGGGTATCACAGAAGCCGAACAGAGGCGCGCGCTCGCCTATAACAATCGTTATCCCGGCTTTACCCTGGGGGTGGCACCGACCCAGGCCGGCAATTCGGTGAGAAGCTGGGACTTGATGGTCGAACTCAATATTCCGCTGCAACAGGGGGCGCGCCGCTCGCAGGAACGTGAGTCCGAGTCCATGCTTGCCGCATCCACGGCACGCAGGGAGACCTTGCTTAACCAGATGCTGGCTGCATTGTCGGAAAGCGTGTCGGGACTGGATACGGCGCTGCGCACCGAATCATTGCTGGTGACGCGATTGTTGCCGCAGACCGAACTGACCTATCAATCCGCGTTGACCGGATATGAAACCGGCAAGGTGGATTTTTCTACCTTGCTGGAGGCGCAGCGCCAGATTTTGAAGGCCAGACGGCAACAGCTCAAATCACAACTGGAAGCGCAATTGCGACTGTCCGAAATTGAAAGCCTGCTGGGAGAAGAATTATGAAAAATATCAAGTGGATAGCTATTGGTGTTCTGGTTTTACTTGGCGTTGCGGCAGGCGGATATAGACTGGGGGTTCAGAAGAGTCAGGACTCAGGACTGAGGGCTGAGGCAGCGGTGCAATCCGAGCGCAAAGTGCTGTACTACCGCAATCCGATGGGTCTGGCGGATACCTCGCCCGTGCCCAAGAAAGATAGCATGGGCATGGATTATGTGGCTGTTTATGAAGGCGATGCAGGGCAGGATGAGGAGGGCGCGGTCAATATCAGCGTCGCCAAGGTGCAGAAACTGGGCGTGACCAGTGTGGCGGTCACGCTGCGCCGTCTGGACAAAACCCTGCATGTCACCGGAGTGATCGCGATAGACGAGCGCCGTACTTATGCCATTGCACCGAAATTCGAGGGCTGGGTGGAGAAGCTGTATGTCAATACCAGCGGGCAGAGCGTCAGCAAGGGACAGGCATTATTCGATGTTTACAGCCCGGAACTGGTGTCGGCACAACGTGAATACGCAATTGCCACACAAGGCGAAAGTGCTTTGAGCAATGCCGATAGTGATGCCAGAACCAGCATGAAACAACTGGCGGAAGCCAGTCTGGCACGTCTGAAAAATTGGGATATTTCAGAAGGAGAAATCAGGCGAATGGCGAATGACCCGCAGGCGAATGGCAAGCTCAGGCACAGCCTGACCTATTACGCGCCGGTTTCAGGCGTCGTGCTGGAAAAGAGGGCGGTGCAGGGCATGCGTTTCATGCCGGGCGAGACCCTGTATCAGATTGCCGACCTGTCTTCGCTGTGGGTGCTGGCGGAAGTGGCGGAGCAGGATATCGCGCTGGTCAAAGTCGGCGGTGTCGCACGGGTCAGCATAGAGGCCTATCCCGGCAAGGAATTCGAGGGAAAAATCTCATTCATTTACCCGACCCTGAATACCACGACGCGCACGGTACAAGTGCGCGTGGAAATTGCCAACCCCGGCGGCCAGTTCAAGCCGGCCATGTATGCGAACGTGACGCTGCCGACAGGCACGGGTGCCGAGGTGCTCGCCGTGCCGGTTTCTGCCGTGATAGACAGCGGCAAGCGGCAGGTGGTACTGGTGCAACTTGCAGAAGGCCGCTACGCGCCACGCGAGGTCAGGCTGGGCAGTCGCAGCGACGATTATGTGGAAGTGCTGGATGGCCTCGCGGTGGATGAAAAGGTGGTGACTTCCGCGCTATTCCTGATTGATGCGGAAAGCAATCTGCAAGCAGCCTTGCGCGGCTTCGGCAGTGTGTCTCCGGCAGGCGGAGAAGCCGCAGCGTCAGAGAAAGTGCAAACCGTTGCACAAACCAGGCGTAAAACAGCAGGAAGCAAGGCGGCGGGCGTAGGCCATCAGGCGCACGGTGTGCTGGATGAAGTCTATGAAGACGGTTCGGTCGGCATCACTCATGAACCGATCAAATCCCTGGGCTGGCCGGGTATGAGTATGGATTTCGAACTTGCCAACGCTGCGCTGGCAACAGGCATCAAGCCCGGCAGCGCCGTCAGCTTCGAGATCGTCGAACGGGCACCGGGTGAGTGGGTGATTACCCAATTGCAGGCTCGTAAGCAGCACGAGGGACACTGATGATATTCGACCCCATCCCCATCCCCCGCCTTCCCCTTGAAGGGGAAGGTGCCAGTTTCCCTCCCCTTCAAGGGGATAACCAGCGACTTGGGCATCGTTTTCTGATGCACAAGTCGAATGGCTATCAATGATGGTTTGGGCTTTCGCCCTTAGCCAGAATTGAGTGGTTTTATCAGTGGTTTCATCAGGGCTAGGGTGGGGATGGGGTCGAATAATGCCTTTCACGTTTGTCCCCTCCCTTTCAAGGGGAGGGCTAGGGTGGGGATGGGTTTAAAACACCCAGCCGATAACAAAGGATAAGAAATGAAAGGACAAACAAACGCTTTTATTCTGGAGAAGCAGCTGCAAAGGACATTGCGCCGCAATATGACGGATGCCGAAAAGCTACTGTGGCGACGATTGCGCGGCTCCCAGATCAAGGGTCATAAATTCAGACGGCAGCATCCGTTTGGCGATTACATCCTCGATTTTGTTTGTCTGGAAGCGAAGCTGGTTATCGAGGTAGATGGCGGGCAACATAACGAATCAGCTACAGATTTAGTTCGCGATCAGGTACTTGAAAATTCAGGGTTTCGGATTATGCGATTCTGGAATAACCAGGTTTTGAATGAGATTGAATCAGTCGCTGAGGCTATTTGGTTAGAGATTGAAAGCCTAAACCCACCCCCATCCCCGCCTTCCCCCTGAAGGGGAAGGAGCCAGTTTCCCTCCCTTTCAAGGGGAGGGTTAGGGTGGGGATGGGGTCGAATAATGTCTTTCACGTTTGTCCCCTCCCTTTCAAGGGGAGGGTTAGGGTGGGGATGGGGTCGAATAATGCCTTTCACGTTTGTCCCCTCCCTTTCAAGGGGAGGGCTAGGGTGGGGATGGGGTAAATAATGAACGGAGATAAATATGTTAAACACCATTATTGATTGGTCGGCACGCAACCGTTTTTTGGTGATACTGGCCACGCTGTTCATCACGCTGGCGGGTGTTTATTCGGTGTACAAGACGCCGCTGGATGCCTTGCCGGATTTGTCTGACGTGCAAGTTATTGTTTATACTGAATATTCAGGGCAGGCGCCGCAGGTAGTCGAGGATCAGGTGACCTATCCGCTCACTACGGCGATGCTGGCCGTGCCTAAATCGAAGGTGGTGCGCGGCTTCTCGTTCTTCGGCGCGTCGTTCGTCTATGTGATCTTCGAGGACGGCACCGACATTTACTGGGCGCGCTCGCGGGTGCTGGAATATCTCAACAGCATCGCGGGGCGTATGCCCAAGGGCGTGTCGCCGCAACTGGGGCCGGATGCGACCGGGGTGGGCTGGGTGTATCAGTACGCCGTGCTCAGCGAGAAGCATAACCTCGCCCAGCTGCGCACCATGCAGGACTGGTATCTGCGCTATCAGCTCACCAAAGCGCACGGTGTGGCGGAAGTAGCAAGCATCGGCGGTTTTGTGCAGCAATATCAGGTGACGGTTGATCCGGTCAAATTGCGCGCCTACGGGATTCCGCTGAGCCGCGTATCGCAGGTAATCCGTGACTCCAACCGCGATGTGGGCGGGCGTGTGGTCGAGATGGCCGAGACCGAATACATGGTGCGCGGGCGCGGCTATCTGCGGGGAATGAGCGACATCGAGAATCTGGTGGTGAAGGCGGATCGCGGCACACCGGTGCTGTTGCGCGACATTGCGCGCGTCGAACTGGGGCCGGATGAGCGGCGCGGTCTGACTGAACTCGACGGCGAAGGCGAAGTGGTGTCCGGCATCGTCATGGCGCGCTATGGGCAGAATGCGCTGGAGGTGATCCAGAACATCAAAAATAAAATCGCCGAGATCACGCCAGGCTTGCCGGATGGGGTAACAATCCAGGCTGTCTATGACCGTTCCGAACTGATACAGCGCGCCATTGCCACCCTCAAGCACACCCTGATCGAAGAAGGGTTGATCGTGGCGCTGGTGTGCATCGTATTCCTGATGCATGTGCGCAGCGCACTGGTCGCCATCCTGATGCTGCCGGTCGGTGTGCTGATCGCCTTCATCGCGATGCGTGCGCTGGGCATGAATTCCAACATCATGAGTCTGGGCGGGATTGCGATTGCCATCGGCGCGATGGTGGACGCGGCGATTGTGATGATAGAGAACGCGCACAAACATATAGAGCGGCTCAAGGAAGGTGAGTCGCGTGCCGAAGCGATCATCGCGGCCTGCAAGGAAGTCGGCCCCTCGCTGTTTTTCTCGCTGCTGATTATCACCGTGTCGTTTCTGCCGGTATTCACGCTGGAAGCTCAGGAAGGGAGATTGTTCGCTCCGCTGGCGTTCACCAAGACCTTCGCCATGGCAGGGGCGGCGTTGCTTTCCGTGACGCTGGTGCCGGTGCTGATGCTGCTGTTCATCAAGGGCCGCATCATGCCGGAACAAAAGAACCCGCTGAACCGATTCATGATACGGGTCTATCGTCCGCTGATCGCGACCGTCTTGCACAGGAAGAAAGCGACCCTCGTTACTGCGCTCGTCATACTGGCTGTTAGCCTTGTTCCGGCTTCGCGTCTGGGCAGCGAATTCATGCCGACCTTGAATGAGGGATCGCTGCTCTACATGCCTGCTTCGCTACCCGGCATGTCGGTCACCAAAGCGGCTGAATTGTTGCAAACGCAGGACAAGATCATCAAGAGTTTTCCGGAAGTGGCATCAGTATTCGGCAAGGCGGGCAGGGCGCAGACCGCCACCGATCCGGCGCCGCTGGAAATGTTCGAGACGGTAATCAATCTCAAGCCTGAGGATCAATGGCGGCCGGGCATGAATATCGACAAGCTGATTGCCGAAATGGACAAGGCATTGCAATTCCCCGGTGTGGCGAATTCATGGACCATGCCGATCAAGGCGCGTATCGACATGCTGTCTACCGGAATACGAACTCCTATTGGAATCAAGGTGTTTGGGAAGAATCTTGAGGAAATGGAACGGCTGGCAAAACAGATCGAAGCGGTCGTCAAGCAAGTCCCCGGCACCAGCAGCGCCTTTGCCGAACGCCTGACGGGCGGCTCTTACCTCGACATCGAACCGGATCGTCTGGCTTTGGCGCGTTACGGGCTGACGGTAGGCGAAGTGCAGGACGTGATTGCCACCGCGCTGGGCGGAGAGAACGTCACCACCATGGTGGAAGGACTGGAGCGCTTCGGAGTTAATGTGCGCTATCCGCGCGAATTGCGCGGCACGCCTGAGCAGATTGCACGCGAGGTGCTCGTCCCGACTATGGAGGGTGCGATGATCCCGCTGGGGCAACTGGCCAGGGTAAGTCTAAGTCGTGGCGCACCGTCCATCCGCACCGAAAATGCATTGCTGTCGGCCTACATTTATGTGGACATCCGGGATCGTGACATTGGTTCGTACGTGGCTGATGCCCGCCGTGCGGTAAATGAGCAGGTGCAGTTCCCGCCGGGCTATTACGCGACATGGAGCGGGCAATTCGAATACATGGAGCGCGCGATTGCCAAGATGAAAATCGTTATCCCGATCACCTTGCTGCTGATCTTCCTGTTGCTGTATCTGAATTTCAGACGCGTCTCGGAATCGCTGGTGGTGATGTTGTCCGTGCCGTTCGCGCTGGTCGGCGGGGTGTGGCTGCTGTGGCTGCTCGAATACAACCTGAGTGTGGCGGTGGCGGTCGGTTTCATCGCCTTGGCGGGTGTGGCGGCGGAGACCGGCGTGGTGATGCTGATTTATCTGGAGCAGGCCTGGCAGACGGTGCAGGCGCGCTGCGTCGCAGAAGGGCGCAAACCGACGCGGGATGACTTGCATGCTGCCATCATGGAAGGTGCGGTAGAACGCGTGCGCCCGAAAATGATGACGGTGGTGGCAATCATGGCAGGGCTGTTGCCTATCCTGTGGAGCGTCGGTACCGGTTCGGAAGTGATGCGTCGCATTGCCGCGCCTATGGTAGGCGGCATGGTCTCATCGGCTATTTTGACGCTGCTGGTGATACCGGTGATTTATGCACTGCTCAAACAAGGCGCGCTTTCGCCCCTGTCAGAAGTGCCTGCACAAACACATTCTGTGCGTTGACAATAATAAAGGATCAGCATGAAATTTATTAGATTAGTCGCGATTACCCTGATACTCTTCATGTCAGCGGCAGGGGTTGCAGCAACAGAGGTCACTATTTACAAAAGCCCGACTTGCGGCTGCTGCGAAAAGTATGTGGACTATTTGCGTGAGAACGGTTACGCCGTTAAGTCTGTCAATGAGTCGGATATGAGTGCTGTCAAGAAGCGTTATGGCACGTCCCATATGGCCAGTTGCCACACGGCGCTGGTCGACGGCTATGTGGTTGAAGGGCATGTTCCGGTCGGCGCCATCCGTAAACTGCTCCGTGAGAAGCCCGCAATAATCGGCATCAGCGCGCCCGGCATGCCGATGAATTCACCGGGGATGGGAGAGATGAAAAAAGGAACGCTGACCATTTACGCCGTTCCAAAAAACGGCCTGGAACCGCAAGTATTCTCAATCGAATGATCGCAGATATTTGAAAAGGGAAATGCCATGATCACTGATCCTGTTTGCAAAATGCAAGTCACCCCTGACCCGAATACTCCCGCGGCTGATTATGCGGGCGAGTACTATTATTTTTGTTCAAAGAACTGCCGGGATAAATTTCAAGCGAACCCTGCGGCATACAGTAAAGCGGATGCGACGCCCCACGCCTTTCAAGCCGCCCCTTCTGGCGCTATCTATACCTGTCCGATGCATCCCGAAGTGGTGCGCAACGAACCGGGCAGTTGTCCGAAGTGCGGCATGGCGCTGGAACCGCGCAATGCGTCTTCGGAAGACAATACTGAACTGGATGACATGACGCACCGCTTCTGGTTCAGCGCGGTACTGGCCTTGCCGGTGTTCGTCCTGGCGATGGTGGCTGACTTGTTACCTCAGTTCATGCCGCTTACTATGCCTGTCGTGCAATGGCTGGAATTTGCGCTGGCCACTCCCGTGGTGATATGGGGCGGCTGGCCTATCTTTCAGCGTGGCTGGGCGTCCGTCGTCAACCGCAGTTTGAACATGTTCACGCTGATCTCATTGGGTGTGGGCGTGGCGTGGGTTTACAGCGTGGTAGCGATGCTGCTGCCGGGCATCTTCCCGGTCATCATGCGCAGCATGGGCGGCACGGTGCCGGTGTATTTCGAGGCGGCGGCGGTGATTATGGCGTTGGTGCTGCTGGGTCAGGTGATGGAGTTGCGCGCGCGCAGCCAGACCAGTGCGGCGATCAAACTGCTGCTGGGTCTTGCACCCAAGACTGCTCGCATCGTTCGTACTAACGGCAGCGAGGAAGACATCCCTCTGGAGCAAGTGCAGCCGAATGATGTGCTGCGCGTGCGTCCCGGCGAAAAGGTTCCGGTGGATGGCGTGGTGCTGGAAGGCACGAGTGCGCTGGATGAATCCATGGTCACCGGCGAATCCATCCCGGTGGAAAAAACGACCGGCGCAAGGCTGATCGGCGCAACGGTGAACGGCACGGGCAGCCTGTTGATGCGCGCCGAGCGCGTCGGTTCAGACACGCTGCTGGCACAGATCGTACACATGGTGAGCGAGGCGCAGCGTTCGCGCGCACCCATTCAGCGGCTGGCCGATGTTACGGCGGGTTATTTCGTTCCGGTGGTAATAGGAATTGCACTCGCCACACTGGCGGTATGGGGACTCTTCGGGCCGGAACCGCGTCTGGCGCACGCCATCGTCAACGCCGTGGCGGTGCTGATTATCGCCTGCCCGTGCGCGCTGGGTCTGGCGACACCCATGTCCATCATGGTCGGAACGGGGCGCGGGGCGCTGGCTGGCGTGCTGATCAAAAACGCCGAGGCGCTGGAAATCATGGAAAAAGTCAATACACTGGTAGTGGACAAGACCGGCACATTGACCGAGGGTAAACCGAAACTGACCTCGGTCGTTCCGCTTGCCGGATTCGACGAAGACGAAGTGCTGCGGCTGGGCGCCAGCCTGGAACGCGCCAGCGAGCATCCGCTGGCTGCGGCGATCGTGAACGGCGCGCAGGAAAAATCTTTAGAACTTGTCGCAGTCAGTGAGTTCCGCTCATACACCGGCAAGGGCGTGGCGGGAATGGTCGAAGGGCGCACAGTCGCGCTGGGTAACCTCAAGCTGTTCGAAGAATTGCAGATTGACGCAGGCGAATTGCCCGCACGCGCCGAGGCCTTGCGCGGCGACGGCCAGACGGTGATGCTGCTGGCGATAGACGGCCGTGCGGCGGGGCTGATCGGTGTGGCCGACCCGGTCAAAGCCTCCACGCCGGAGGCGATCCGCGCCCTGCATGAAGAAGGCATACAAGTCATCATGCTGACCGGCGACAATCGCGTCACGGCGGAAGCGGTGGCGCGCAAATTGGGCATAGACCGTATCGAGGCGGAAGTGCTGCCCGAGCAGAAAGCCTCCATCGTCAGGCAACTGCAAGCACAGGGTCGTATCGTGGCGATGGCGGGTGACGGCATCAACGATGCACCGGCACTGGCGCAGGCGCAAGTTGGCATCGCGATGGGAACCGGCACCGATGTAGCGATGGAAAGCGCGGGCGTGACGCTGATCAAGGGCGACCTGACCGGCATCGTGCGCGCGGTGCGCCTGTCGCGCGCCACCATGCGCAACATCCGCCAGAACCTGTTCTTCGCCTTCATCTATAACGTACTCGGCATCCCGATTGCAGCAGGCGTGCTGTACCCGTTCTTCGGCCTGCTGCTCTCACCCATCATCGCAGCGGCGGCAATGAGCTTCAGTTCGGTGTCGGTAATCCTGAACGCGCTCAGACTGAACCGTGTGAAGATGTAGATGTAGGGTGGGCAAGTTTCTCTGCCCACGCGGGGAAAATACGTGGGCAAACGATAAAACCGTGTGCCCACTCTGCGAATTATATAAGGAGTGCGTGATGGAACATAACGAGCATGCAGGACACGGCGCAAGCGGATCTCCACGGAGATACAACTGGATTTTCGTGGGGTTTCTGGCGATTGCCGCATTTTTTCTGTTTACCGAACACCGTGCCCACCTGCTCGGCGCATTGCCGTTTCTGCTGTTGCTCGCCTGCCCGCTGATGCATCTGTTCATGCATCACGGGCATGGCGGGCATGGCGGGCATGACGAAAGGAGCGAAAAATGAACACGACTGAAAACGCCTATGGCCTGTGGTTAATGGTTCTTCTCAACTCGGCATTCTTTATCTTTTTTGCCTTCAGCTTTTTCAAGCCGCAGTCGCGGCGCGACTGGCGCACACTCGGACTTTATTCCGCTTTCATCGTGGCGCTATTCACCGAAATGTACGGATTTCCACTGACGATCTATTTCCTGTCCGGCTGGTTGACAGAAAAATTTCCCGGCGTGAACTGGCTATCTCATGATTCTGGGCATTTGCTGGAGGTGATGTTCGGCTGGCGCGCCAATCCGCACTTTGGACCGTTCCATATGCTCAGCATAGCCTTCATCGGTGGAGGCTTCTGGTTGCTGGCTGCTGCCTGGAAGGTGCTGTATCAGGCAGTGCAACATAAAGAATTGGCGACCACCGGGCCTTATGCGCGTATACGTCACCCGCAATATGTGGCCTTCGTCATGGTGATGTTCGGCTTCCTGCTGCAATGGCCGACGCTGATTACCCTGTTGATGTTTCCGTTGCTGCTATGGGTTTATGTGCGCCTGGCGCGTACCGAGGAGCGGGATGCGGAAAGCCGTTTTGGCGGGGTTTATGCCGAGTATCAGCAACGCACACCAGCTTTCTGGCCAGGTTGGCGCAGATTATTCAGGAGACAAAGTTGATTAATGGTTTGTTGTACAGCGTTGTTCCAGCAACACACCTGAAGTGTGTGGGTGTTTTTTCTTCAACCTTAAAGGAGTTAGCCATGAAAAAGTTATTGATTAGCAGTGCAGTTGCAGGGCTGTTGGTGGTTGCACCAGTGGTTTATGCCGATGATGCGCATCACCCTGAACAGGCTGGAGCGCCAGCGACCAAATCCGCGTCTGGGAAAAGCACACCGTCCAAACAGTCTGTCACACCCGACAAAGCCATGAGTAACACAACCGGTGCTGCCGATACGCAAATGGACAAGGCGCAGAAGCGCATGAAACAGGCGCAGGCGCTTATGACCAAGCTGCGCGAGGCCAAAGACCCTGTTGAGCGTAAGAGGCTTATGCAAGAACATATGCAAGCCATGCGTGACACCATGGGCATGATGCGCGACATGAAGATGATGGGCGCAGGACAAGGAATGGGCATGATGGGGCAGGGCAAAGGGCAGCAGGCGCAGAGCGGCGGCATGATGCCCATGCACCAGATGATGGAGGAACGCATGGAGATGATGCAGATGATGATGGAACAGATGTTCGAGCGTCAGGATATGCTGATGCAGAACGGAAAATAACCAGGCTCGTCCTGGCGCAGCAAATGCGCCAGGACATAATGCCATGAAAGAGGTGGCATGAACGATTATGATGTGCGCTGCATCACAATCGTCATTGTGAGCAGCTGGTCTGATTACGCCGGATGAGGCATGGATAGGCGATAGCCATATTTCTGACTAAACAACCATCGGCTAAAGCCGGTGGGTTTGAATTACGGACTGAAAGTCCGGATACGCGTCGGCTGAACGACGCGTCTTATCCAATGCGTGCGCAAGCGACAGTCGGCTTACTCCTCACCCTTGAAGGGGAGGGAGTAGTACCTGTCCTTGCTCAATAGCAAGAGCCATAGCCAATTTTTCAGCTAAAGCTGACCGGCTAAAGCCGGTGGTTTCAACCTTGTGATGGAAATGAAAGTCGCGGGTTGTCAGGAGATAATTGATCATGCTTGATGAATTTGTTCATGGAGCGCGCATCGCGTATTTTTCGATGGAAATCGCGTTGCAAAATGAAATCCCGACTTATGCCGGTGGTTTGGGCGTGCTTGCCGGAGATACCTTGCGCTCGGCTACCGATCTCGAATTGCCTATGGTGGCGGTCAGTCTGGTCAGTCGCGCCGGTTATTTCCGCCAGGAAATTGACGCGCAAGGCCGTCAGCTGGAGCATCCGGCGAACTGGGATCCTGCCAGCCTTGCGCAAGCGCTCGATGCCAGGATTGCCGTCATGATCGAGGGGCGCAAAGTCTGGATCGGTGCATGGTTGTATGTGCTGGAAGGTCACATGGGCGGTCGCCAGCCGGTACTGCTGCTCGATACCGATCTTGATGAGAACAACAGCGATGATCGTCAGATCACTCACTATCTCTATGGCGGCGACAACGTTTACCGTCTCAAGCAGGAAATCGTGCTGGGGCTGGGTGGCGCGCGCCTGTTGCATGCGCTCGGTTTTACAATACGGCATTACCACATGAACGAAGGGCACTCCGCCTTGCTCGGGCTGGAATTGATGCGGCGTTTTGCCTATTCTGCCGAAGACTTGCGTCCGGGCGAATCGCAATACGACATTCCGCGCGTGCGTGACCTGTGCAGTTTTACCACTCACACTCCGGTGGAAGCGGGGCATGACCGTTTCCCTTACGAAATGGTGCATCGCGTACTGGATAACGGTTTCGATTTCGAAATGCTCAAACGCCTGGCGGGCGAAGAAAATCTCAACATGACGCGGCTGGCGTTGAATCTGAGCGAATATGTCAACGGTGTCGCCAGAAAACATGCCGAGGTGTCGAATGCGATGTTCCCCGGTTACCGGGTGCATGCGATTACCAATGGTGTACATCCCTATACCTGGACAGCGGCAGGTTTTCGCCAGCTTTACGATCAGCATGCACCGGGCTGGTGTCACGAACCCCAATTGCTGATGCGGGCTGACTGCTGCATTCCTGATGCGGCGATTTGGCAGGCGCATGTGCTGGCGAAACAGCATCTTATCGAAACAGTGCAAACTTTGACCGGGGTGTCGCTTGACCCGGCAATACCCATCTTCGGCTTTGCCCGCCGCATGACGGCATACAAACGCCCGGATTTACTGTTTTCCGACCTCGAACGGTTAAAGGCGATTGCGCGCAAGCGACCCTTTCAGATCGTGCTGGCAGGCAAAGCGCATCCCCGCGACGAAAATGGCAAGCAGATCATCGCGCAATTACATGATCATGCCCGCGCCCTGGCTGGCATGATAACGGTCGCCTATTTGCCCGATTACGAACTGGCGCTGGCGCAGACACTGACCGCCGGCGTAGATGTCTGGCTCAATACGCCGCTACCGCCGATGGAAGCCTCCGGCACCAGCGGTATGAAAGCCGCATTCAACGGCGTGCCCAATCTTTCAGTGCTGGACGGCTGGTGGCTGGAAGGGTGCATCGAGGGGGTAAGCGGCTGGGCGATAGACAGTGCGGCGGATCTGCCGGACGGTGACGCGCTGGCGCTCTACGACAAACTTGAGCAAGTGGTGTTGCCGCTGTATTACGACGATAACAGTGGCTGGATAAAAGTGATGAAAGGCGCGATCAGCAAAAACGCCTCCTATTTCAACAGCCATCGCATGATGCGCCGCTATGCGACGGAAGCGTATGGCCGATGAGCAGCGCGGATTCCCTGAGCGGATTGAAATGAAACAAGTCGAACAAGCAAACCCAGTTGCGAGCATGACCTAGGGAAGCGCTGATTTATTCACCAAAACTGTCATTGCGAGCGTAGCGTGGCAATCCAGGATGTTGATTATCAAAGGAATTCTGGATTGCCACGTCGCTACGCTCCTCGCAAAGACGATTTAATCAGCGTTTCCCTAGTCATTTTTTGAGCGGCTCACAAATTAAAACCCCCCGGCTTTGCCGGGGGATACTTGCTGAACCGATCACAGGGTGATGTGTGAGGGCGACGGGGGGTAACACCGTCCCTTATTCGATGTTTAGAACGAATATTGAGCGTTAACTCCCCAGTTGGTCGCTTTCCAACGATTGCCCAAATTATCAGCTGGCAGGCTGCCAAAATCTTCATATTCAAGACGCAACGCGATATTTTTGTTGAAGTTGTAACCCGCACCCACGCCCCACAGAATATCTGAATGGCGGCCGGAACCCGGGAGAGTTGTGCGGTTTTCAGTCGCACCCAGCTTGGCGAAGATATCCCAGTTTGGGTCAAGTGGCAGTGTGTCCACTGCGGCTACAGACCATGCAGTTGCCTTTGCGCCACGATACCTGCTACATCGCCTTCAAGGCTGGTTATCCGGTTCTTTATTTCTCTTAATTCATGCTCTATGCGTTCTTGGTCGGCGCGCATTCCGCGCATGTGTTCGAGTATCAGATTTTCTACGTTGCTCATGGTTTTCTCCGTTGTTGATGGTTATGACTAAATGAAAACTAACATATTGGCAATTCAGGCAAATAACACGCGGTTTTGTTCCGGTGTCCACTCTGCCCAGAATTTCCGATATTCAGAATAAAACCAAAGCGTTAATTGCTCTGGTTTTGATACTTTCAGTGCTGTGTGTAGTTTTTCCCAGCCTGATCGGCATTCTTTGTGGAATTGCATTACGAAGTCATGCGCCCATGCTGAAAAGAACGCGAAAGATCCTTGCCGGGCTTTGAATTCTTCACTTTTCATGTACTGGCCGTTGGTTTTCATCGCATCATCCTTCATGGCGCACCTTCCCGCCATCGGTAAACCGTTTTGATGGTAACGCCTAGGAATTCAGCCAGCGGCGCTGCATCGCCGCATAATAGAGGTGGGTGATTGTGTCGAGCCAGTCGGCAACTTCTTTTTCGGATACCGGTATTTCGTCATTAAAAAGTAAGCCGGACATAATTTTTAACCGTTGGTGTGATAAGTGATAGCCATTTACAGTATAATGCTTTATTAATCAATAAGTTATCGATTTTTACTGAAATACGCATAATGAGTATTATGTCAAATACTGGCTCACGCTCTGGCTGCCGATTATCGCTGTAATCGCCCTGTTAATCCGGGCTTTCCCCAAATCCCCCCGCCGTTAATCTTGCCGCCCAAAATGTCCGGGCGCGACCATGACGACACTGAACACAAAAGATGATGCAGACCTCCTGTGCGGCGATGCTGCGCCGCTGGCTGATTACCTAGGCGTTACCCTTAAAACCGCCCAGCGATGGCAAGCAGGCGCGCCGCTGCCCACGCCATGCCGCCGCCTGTTGCAGATACGCTACGGCGATCTGTCCGGTTTGCTTGGCGATAACTGGGATGGCTACACCTTCGGGCGCGACGGTAAATTGCATCTTCCCGGCTGGCGTGGTGGCTTTGACCCCGATCAAATCCGCGCCATGTTTTTCCAAGTCCAGCAAGTGCGCAGTTTACAATCCAAAATCCGCGAACTTGAACGCCGCGAATCCATGCTTGAAACCGATCTTGCCGAGGCCATGAAAAAAGCCGCGAATTATCGGCGGCTTGTTAATACTGAATCCAAAATGGGCATGATGCTGGAACGGATAACAGGTTAAACGATGCCCCCGACCACGCCACGCCCCCGGCTTGCCGTTGTCATGCTGCGCACCGCCACCGCAACGCGGCTGGCCTCATAGTACGCCAGCACCGCCACCGCACCGATCACGCATAAGGCCAGATATTGCGCACGGCTCATGATCTACGCTTGAAAATATGCGCCGCCACCACGCCGCCGATCATCATAAAAGCGATAAATGCTTGCGTGTCCGCTGACACCGACAGCACCACGTTAAACGGGCGCGCCGATAAATCATTGACCGCTGCATTAGCCGCATCAATTGCCGCCGTGTTTGCCTGCGGCTGTAAAAAGTCTATCAGGTTCATTTTTTAACGAATCGCCCGGTTGTTTTGCTGCGCTTTGCTGCTTTGCGTTTTTTAGCCATGGTGTACCCTTATAAAGCCATCTATTCTTTTGTGTGCCTCTTTTGCCGTTTCCGCCGCCTGTTCAGCAATAACGATTGCGCGTGTTAAATCTGACCTGATGGCTACATATACCGCCACCGCGCCGCCGATCAAGCCGAACAACTGTAAAATCAATTCTGCGCTCATCGCTTCAATATCCCTGCCGCCTTCAGTTCTGCAATGCCCCATATCGCGCCCGTGATTGCCAAATAGCCGCCGACATACCATTCAGGCAATGCGCCCAGCGCCACTTTGA
>JAUSAO010000056.1 GCA_030652475.1 Gallionella sp.
CACCCGCGTTGACGTTGTGCTGCGTATTTCCACCCTGGATGGCGTACTACCTGTCGCCCTGCGTGAGCGCACCGATGTACTCTGCAAGCGGTTGGGCGGGGGTGCCAGGGGCGAGAAGAACCTGAAAGGCGGCGTAAGCACAGCCGCAGAAATCCTGAATTTCATGGGTGGTACGCTGGAAGCCGAAATGATGGATAAGGTACGCAGTTTTGACCCTGACCTGGCACAAAAAATAGTAGACAAGATGTTTGTCTTCGAAAATGTTCTGGATGTTGATGACAGGGGTATCCAGCTGATTCTGCGTGAAGTGCAATCCGACGCACTGTTCATCGCGCTCAAGGGTGCCAGCGAAGAGTTGCGCGAAAAGATTTTCAAGAACATGTCATCTCGCGCTGCCGAAATGATGCGCGAAGACCTCGAATCAAAAGGCCCCGTCAAACTCAGCGATGTCGAGGCCAACCAGAAAGAAATTCTCAAGATCGTCAAACGCTTGTCCGATGAAGGTCAAATTGCGCTAGGCGGCAAGGGAGATGAGGATGCGTATGTCTGATAAGACTACCAGCGTGTTGGGGCAAAATCCGGCCACACCCAAGGAACAACTCACTGCCTTCCAGCGCTGGGAATTGGCATCGTTTGATCCTGTGCCGGAATTCAAGAAGCCATCCGCCGCCCCCTCCTCTGCCACCCTGATTACCGCCGCCGAAATGGAAGCGGCCGAAATAAACAAGATCAAACAGCAGGCTTACGACGAAGGCTACGCCAGCGGGCAGCAATCGGGCTATGCGAGCGGCATCCAACAGGCGCAGGGTGAGGCGATGCGATTGCAAACCCTGATGCAAAACCTGCAAATTGCGCTTACCCAGTTCGATGAACAACTGGCGCAGTCATTGCTGGATTTATCGCTGGAAATTGCGCACAAGATGGTCCTTGAAACCTTGCAGGTAAAGCCTGAAATTATCCTGAAAATCGTCACTGCCGCCATCAGCGGTTTGCCGCACTTTAACCAGAACGCCCATCTAATTTTGCATCCTGAAGATGCAGAACGCGTACGCGAACAGATGGGAGAACATCTGGCGCAAGCCGGATGGAAAATTTTTACCGATCCGCAAATCGAACTCGGCGGCTGTCGTGTAGAAACAGCCCACAGCAATGTGGACGCAAGCAATCAGTCCCGCTGGAAACATGCCGTAGAATCAATTGGACAGGATAAATCATGGCTGACGACCTAGACCTGCCCCCGAGAACAGAACCGCTCCCCGAATCCCAGATTCTCGATCCTGCATCCTCGATCCTCAATCCTGCACTCCCCAACCCCCACAGCCTGCGGTGGCAGGAATTTCTGGCCGAAGGCCGTGAATATGTGGCTGACTGCAACACCATGCCACCCAGCGGGCATCTGACCAAGGTAACCGGTTTGATTATGGAAGCCGTTGGCTTGCAGATGCCGGTAGGCAGCACCTGTGCGATTCGTCTGACAAACACCACAGTCGATGCCGAAGTTGTCGGCTTTTCCGGTGAAAAACTGTTTCTGATGCCGGAAAATGATGTGCACGGCTTGATACCCGGTGCGCGCGTCATGCCGATTGAACCCGTACACACCCTGACGCTATCGGGGAAACGCAAACCGCTGCGCCGCCGCCTGTCTGATCATGCCAAACATCTTCCGGTGGGCGATATGTTGCTCGGTCGCGTGCTGGATGGGGCGGGCAGGCCGCTCGATCAACTCGGCCCCTTGCTGGAAACCGCCTCTGCCCCGCTGCAAAGCCGCCCTTTCAACCCGCTGGAGCGCGCCTCGATTGATACGCCGCTGGATGTCGGTGTGCGTGCCATCAATAGCCTGCTCTCCGTAGGACGGGGTCAGCGCATGGGACTATTCGCCGGCAGCGGCGTGGGCAAGAGTGTGCTGCTCGGCATGATGGCGCGCTATACCAGCGCAGACGTCACTGTGGTCGGACTCATCGGCGAACGGGGCCGCGAGGTAAAGGAATTCATCAATGATATTCTCGGCGAAGAAGGCATGGCACGTTCGGTGGTGGTTGCCACCCCTGCCGATACCTCGCCCTTGATGCGCTTGCAGGGCACAGCTTACGCCACCACCATTGCCGAATATTTCCGCGATCAGGGCAAAAATGTACTGCTCATCATGGACTCACTGACCCGCTACGCGATGGCGCAACGCGAAATTGCCCTGGCTGTGGGAGAACCCCCGGCAACCAAGGGTTACCCGCCATCGGTCTTTGCCAAACTGCCGCAACTGGTTGAACGGGCCGGAAACGGCCTGGAGGGAAGCGGTTCGATCACCGCCTTTTATACCGTACTGACTGAAGGCGACGATCAGCAGGATCCGATCGCTGACAGCGCCCGCGCCATTCTGGATGGACATATCGTACTGTCGCGGCGTCTGGTCGAGCAAGGGCATTACCCCGCCATTGATATTGAAGCCTCGATCAGCCGCGTGATGTCGCGCCTGGCCACACCCGAACATGCCTCGCTGGTGCAAAAATTCAAGCATATGTATGCGCATTATCAGCGCAACCGTGATTTAATTAGCGTCGGTGCCTATATCAGCGGCAGTGACCCTTTGCTGGACGAGGCGATCAAGCTCTATCCCCGGATGGAAAAATTTTTGAAGCAAGGCATGCATCAACGCGAAACTTACCAGAACAGCATCGCACAACTGGCAGCCTTATTTGAGCCAATACATTAACGATCATGACTAAACCATTCCACTTGCAACCCTTGTTGAATCTGGCGCAAATCAAGAATGAATCAGCCACGCGCCGGCTTGGACAACTCAACAAGCAGCAGCACGATACCCAGGCACAGCTCGAAATATTGCAGCAATACCGCAAGGACTATCAGACGCGCATGCAGGAATCCAGCCAGAATGCGATTGACCCTGCCCTGCTGCGCAATTTTCAGGAATTCATCAACAAGCTCGATCTCGCTATCGCGCAACAAATCAAAGCGGTTGAACAAAGCAAATTATCAACACAGATGGGACGGGGTGAATTCAGCAATACACAACGCAAACTCAAGTCGTTTGACACCTTGCAACAACGCCACATCGAAACACAAAACAAGGCCGAAGCAAAACTGGAGCAACGCGCGATGGATGAACACAGCGGCAGAAGTGCCGCTCACAAGATGCGCAATACAGAAAACAAATAAGCCCACAGGATGATGCGTGCATCGCCGCACACATCGGACAAACTCTCTGATATCGGAGCGACACCATGTTAAACAACACCTTCACCAGCAGTCTGCCAAAATTATCCGCTCAGGGTGCGCTCGCACGCAGCGACGAATCGGGCATCACGGTAAAAACTGATGGCAATCAGGGGGAATCGTTCGGTTCTGTATTGGCCAAACAAATGAACGGCAATACGACCGCTGAGAAGGCCGCGAACGACACGAACTCCGCCGATTCCAAGTCCATCTCAGAGACAACCGTTGATGGAAAAGAGCCGCAGGCAGCACAGGCAACCCTCGCGGATCAGGCCACCAACCCGTTGGTCGCCCTGTTGTTCGCCAATCCGGCGTTAAAAACAGCAATCGCCCCTGACGCTGGTGGCAAGGCAGTTGTCGCCAATGAGCTCAGCGCAGAAATAGCGTCGGCCACTGACCTGGACAGCAAAAAGACCGTTGGTTCTGAACTCAACGGCAAGACCACAGGTGCCAGCATACCCAACGACAAAACAATAGCCGCATCACCGGATAGCCAGATTTTCGCCCCCCCTGAACCCAACGGCATGGCAACAGGGGCCGGCGCACTCGACGGCAATATCATCACCGCTGTGCCCAACAACAAACCAGCAGTTGCCGCCGAACTCAACGACAAAGTGACAGGCAGTATCAATAAACCCGCTACCGGCACGCCGGCATTGCCAGTCAACAGCGCCGAGACCCCGAATCGTACGAGCAATACGCGCACTGGCGCGGCACGCGACAAATCTGACACCCATGTCACCGCTACAGTGACGAATGCGGACATAGCCGCGAAACCGGGGCTGCGCAGCGAACCCGTCAAAGCAACTGAATTAACCAACGCGCTACCCGGCGCCATGCAAGCGCCACAGGTTCAAGCCGGTACGACACCCAGCCTGCAACCCGCTGCAACACCGGCCTCCAACAACACCATCACGACACCGCTAGGCCACAGTGCCTGGCCAGCGGAATTCTCACAAAAAGTCAGCTGGATCAGCACGCAAAAAAATCAGGTCGCTGAACTACATCTGAATCCGCCTGATTTGGGACCCATCAACATCACCCTGAAGATTTCGGATAATCAGGCCACCGCCCTGTTCACCTCGCCCCACAGCGCGGTTCGTGATGCGATTGAAAATGCCATGCCTAAACTACGCGAGAGTCTGGCCGATAACGGTATCATGCTGGGGCAGGCCACAGTCAGCGACCAGACGCCGCGTGATAGCAGTGCCCATTACATGAATCAACGTGCTCATAGCCGCACAATGACAGACGACACGGCCACGCCAGAGTCCGCACTGGCAAGTTTGCCGCAGATGACAACACGCCAACATAAGGGCATGGTTGACACTTTCGCCTGAAAAATTCCACATAAAGGTTAATTTAGCGGGTGAAACCAGCGTTATTTGTGCCATCATTCGCTTCGTTTAATCTCATAATTCAACCCTCAATAAGGAATCACAGAATGTCAAAGCCAGCCAAACCAGACGCAACCGGTGATCAGCCACCCAAAAGCAAAAAAATGCTCATCATCATTATCGCCGTGGTGGTGCTACTGGCTGGCGGGGGTGGGGCTGCTTTCTTTCTGATGAAACCTTCCCATCCGGCTAAGCAAGATCAAGCCTCAGAAGGCGAAGAAGTCGCAGCCGGGGATCATGATGATGAAGAAGCGCCTCACGAAACAGTTCCACCCAAATTTGTTGAGATAGGTACGTTTACTGCCAACCTGATGCAGGAAGAAGGGGATCGCTATTTGCAAGTCGCCATCACACTCAAACTCAGCAAGCCGGAACTGGAAGAAAAACTCAAGGCAAGCAACCCAGAGGTATTGCATAGAATCAATATGCTGCTGCAAAGCAAACGCCCATCCGAACTGTCCACTGTAGTTGGCAAGGAAAAACTGGCAAACGACATCAAGGCACAGGTCGAATATGTCATGGGCCTGCGCAAGACAGCCCCCGTCGTTCGTGCGACACAGCCGGCTGCGGAAGGTGAAGAGGTGCAAAGCGAACATGCGGAAGCAACAGAAGCACACAGCAAGAAGGGCATAGCGGAAGTCCTGTTCACCTCATTCATTATTCAATAATTCAATAAAAAATGAGCGAATTTCTCTCACAAGACGAAGTTGATTCCCTGCTCAAGGGAGTGCACGGCGAAACGGATGATGTCAAAGATCATCCCGAGCCCGTTGCCGGCGAGGTTCGCTCATACAATCTTGCTTCACAGGAACGCATCGTGCGTGGGCGTATGCCCACCATGGAAATCATCAACGAGCGTTTTGCACGTTTGTTCCGCATCGGACTGTTCAACTTTATTCGTCGCACCCCGGAAATTTCGGTGGGGCCGGTACGCGTATTGAAGTTCGGTGAATTTGTGCGCAATCTGGCTGTTCCCACCAATTTGAACATCGTTCAGGCCAAACCATTACGCGGCAACGGACTATTCATTTTCGATCCGAATCTGGTTTTCCTGGCGGTGGATAACATGTTTGGCGGCGATGGGCGTTTTCACACCCGTGTGGAAGGTCGGGAGTTCACCCAGACTGAACAACGCATCATTCAAAAAATGCTGGCTGTCGCATTTGAAGCCTACGCTAAATCATGGGAATCCGTTTACCCACTCGAATTTGAATTTGTGCGCTCTGAAATGAATCCACAGTTCGCCAATATTGCCACACCCAACGAAGTGGTCATCGTCACCACGTTCGATATTGAACTGGCCGGCAATGGCGGCGCATTCCATGTCTGCATGCCCTACTCGATGCTGGAACCGGTTAAAGACCTGCTCTACAGCAACATGCAGGGTGAACATATGACGGTGGACAAACGCTGGTTACAACTGCTTTCCAAGCAGGTGCAGTGCGCCGACATCGAACTGGTTGCCACGCTGGGCCAGGCAAAGATCACGCTGGAAAAAGTCTTGAAGATGCGCAACGGCGATATTATCCCGCTGGAAGTAGAGGACAACATCACGGCATCCGTGGATGGCGTACCGATCATGGAATGTAAATATGGCGTATTCAACAATCAATACGCACTCAGGATAGCAAAAATGCTCACGACCAACGAAGGAGAAAGCAATGTCTGATGAAACTGCCATCACTGCAGATGACTGGGGTGCAGCCATGTCAGAACAGACAGCTGCAGGCACCGATGACTGGGCAGCCGCGATGGCCGAACAGGAGACCGCCCCTGGCCAGGCTGACGTTGCCGGCAAGCCGCATGTATTCGAAAAATTCGGTGCATCTGGCGGAGCCACCACACAAAATGATCTCGATATGATTCTGGACATCCCGGTGCAACTGACCGTTGAGCTGGGACGCACCAAAATGCCTATCAAGAATTTACTGCAATTGGCGCAAGGATCAGTGGTCGAGCTGGTCGGCATGGCCGGTGAACCGCTGGATGTGATGATTAACGGCTTCCTGATCGCGCAGGGCGAGGTTGTGGTGGTAAACGACAAGCTCGGCATACGCCTGACCGATGTCATTACGCCCTCCGAACGCCTGCGTCGCCTGAACCGCTAACGGATAAGCAGCGATGACAAAACCCGACTTGCTGCGCACCCTCGCCGCGTCTGTGATGCTGTACGCTTCCTCCGCTGCGATAGCCGTTGAAGCAGGCCGCCCTGCCCTCGCGCCCCCTCCCGCTGCGGTTAGCTCGGGGAATATTATCCAGGTCATCAGCAGCTTGCTGTTGGTCCTGGTCGCTATCCTGGCCGTGGCCTGGCTGCTCAAGCGCATGAATATTGCGCAACAGGGGACAGGAAATTTACTCAAAGTCATCGGCAGTGTGGCCATCGGGCAACGCGAACGCGTGGTACTGGTCGAAGTCGATGACACCTGGCTGCTGGTCGGCGTGGGTCCCGGCCAGATACGCACCTTGCACACCATGACAAAGTCCGAAGACTGGCAGTCTGATTCCCTCAAGCCGACGGCTTCCGATAACAAATTCGCCCGACTGCTGTCCGCCATGCTCAAACGCCGTCCTTCCGAAGAGAATCGCAATGCCGCGTAGTCTGCTGATTTTCCTGTTCCTCACTCTGCTCGGAATCAGCCACGGCGCGTGGGCTGAAGTTGCCGTTCCCGCCATCACCAGCCGTGCCGCAGCGGGCGGAGGACAGACTTACAGCCTGAGTCTGCAAACCTTACTGATCCTCACCTCACTGAGCTTCCTGCCCGCCATTCTGCTGATGATGACCGCCTTCACCCGCATTGTCATCGTGCTCAGCCTGCTGCGTTCCGCTCTGGGCACCCCGGCTTCGCCACCGAATCAGGTGCTGATTGGCCTGTCCCTGTTTTTGACGTTCTTCGTCATGTCACCGGTATTCGATAAAATCTACACCGAGGCTTATTTGCCTTATAGCGAGAGCAAACTCGATTTGCAACAAGCCATGGAAAAAGGCGTTGTTCCGCTCAAAACCTTCATGTTGCGCCAGACCCGCGAGGCTGATCTCGCCCTGTTTGTCAAAATATCAGACAGCGATGCGCTGCAAAGTGCCGAAGACGTGCCGCTACGTTTGCTCGTTCCCGCTTATGTGACCAGCGAACTGAAGACGGCATTCCAGATTGGTTTCGTGGTATTTATCCCTTTTCTTATCATAGACATGGTGGTTGCCAGCGTGCTGATGTCCATGGGTATGATGATGGTGTCGCCCGCCATCATCTCACTGCCCTTCAAGATCATGCTGTTTGTCCTGGCCGATGGCTGGAATCTGCTGATCGGCTCGCTGGCAAAAAGTTTTTACACCTAGCAGACCGCTAGTCCTTACCGGATTCATACGCAATCATGACACCTGAATCAGTCGTCACCCTGGGCCAGCAGGCCATCGAAATGACCTTGATGATGTCTGCCCCTCTTTTGCTCAGCGCACTGGTCATTGGTTTGCTGGTGAGCATTTTTCAGGCTGCCACTCAAATCAATGAACAGACGCTGTCGTTCATTCCAAAATTGGTTGGAATTTTTATCATGCTGATATTCGCCGGACCGTGGATGGTCACCATGATGGTGGATTTCATCCGGCGACTGTACGGCAACATCCCATGGATGGTTGGTTGATGAAAGTCAGGATTCAGTCTTCATGATTACCCTGACCAGCGCACAGCTGGAGCTCTGGCTGGCCACACTGATGTTTCCCATGGTGCGTCTGCTGGCACTCATCTCCACTTCCCCGATACTGGGCAACAAACAAGTGCCCAAGCGCGTCAAAATCGCGCTCGCCGTATTGATGGCCATCATCATCGCCCCGACACTGGCGCCCATGCCAGCGGTGTCCGTCGGATCACCGCAGGGATTGTTGATCATTATTCAGCAAGTCATCATCGGCACCGCGATGGGCTTCAGCATGCGCCTGATTTTTACCGCTGTGGAAATGGCCGGAGAATTTGCCGGGCTGCAAATGGGATTGGGATTTGCCAGTTTTTATGACCCGCAAAATTCCTCATATTCACCCATCGTCGCGCAATGGCTGGGCGTCATTGCCTCGCTCGCCTTTCTTGCGATGGACGGGCATCTGATGATATTGGCAGCGGTGGCGGAAAGTTTCCATACACTGCCGGTCGGCAACATGATGGCTACCCAGAGTTATCTCGCGGTGGCCAGCTGGGGGGCAAGCATCTTTGCCAACGGGCTGCAAATCTGCCTGCCGATACTGGGCGCCCTGCTCATCACCAACCTGGCGCTGGGTATCCTGACCCGCGCTGCACAGCAGCTCAACCTGTTTGCGATCGGCTTCCCGATTACCCTGACAGTAGGCTTCTTCATCCTGAGTTTTACCATCCCCTACCTGATCCCCATCATGGACAGGCTGACTCAGGAAGGGCTGGCCACTGCACTCAAACTGATGAAGCTGCCGTAACGGAACAGAATGGTGGGCAGATGAGACCAGCCCACCCTACGCCCGATGAAGCTGCCGTAATGGTTTGGTGGGCAGACGAGCCGCGCCGATCGATTAGCGCCGGCTGTTCACCTTGTCCGGCAGGGTGATGTTCAATTCCAGCACGTCATACTGATCGTGTTTTTCCAGCTGAACCTTGAATGAATCACGGTCCACATGGATGTACTTGGCTATCACCGCCATCAGCTCTTCTTGCAGGGCGGGCAGGTAATCCGGCGTAGCCGTACCCCGTCCCGCGCGTTCGTGCGCGAGAATTATTTGCAAACGTTCCTTGGCAACAACAGCGGTTTTCTTTTCGTTGCCGCGCAGGTAGTCAATCAGACCAGCAATCATGGACATTTCAGCGACCTCCCAGCAATCTTTTGAGGAACCCTGCCTTTTCGGCAACGAAGCGCATCGGTAAATCTTCACCCATGAAGCGCCCCACCACATCACGATAGGCATCGGCCACATCGCTCTTATCCATGTGGATGGCGGGCGTGCCCGAATTGGAGGCTTTCAGCACGGATTCTGATTCAGGAATAACGCCCAGCAGCGGGATGCGCAGGATTTCCTGAATGTCGGTTACCGACAACATTTCCCCTGCATTCACACGTTTCGGGTCATAACGGGTAACCAGCAAATGCTCTTTGACCGGCTCCAACCCCTCTACCGCACGTTTTGATTTTGCTGCGAGTATGCCCAGAATGCGATCCGAATCGCGTACCGAAGAGACTTCCGGATTGGTGACCACCAGAGCTTCGTCGGCAAAATACATCGCCATGAACGCACCCGACTCGATACCTGCAGGCGAGTCGCAAACGATAAAATCAAAACTCTGCTTGAGCTCCTCGAGTATGCGCGCGACACCTTCTAGGTTGAGCGCGTCTTTATCGCGTGTCTGCGAGGCAGGCAGTATGAACAGGTTGTCGCAGTTTTTATCTTTGATGAGCGCCTGCTTGAGCGAGACTTCACCGTTGATCACGTTGATGATGTCATAGACCACGCGTCGCTCGCAGCCCATGATGAGATCGAGGTTGCGCAGGCCCACATCGAAATCGATAACCACGGTTTTATTGCCGCGCAGAGCCAGCCCGCTGGAAAAGCTGGCGCTGGTAGTCGTCTTGCCCACGCCGCCTTTCCCTGAAGTAATTACAATAACTTTAGCCACGTTTCATTTCCCGAACAATTAATAACAGTCGCGCATTTTACCTGCAAACGGCCCATAGCAAAAACTTAGTGCGTCAAGGGCTGGATAAGCAAACGCGAGCCCTCCAGATGCACCTGAGCGGGTTTGCCGCGCACGTTCTCCGGGATGCCGTCTTCGAACACCTTGAAGCATCCGGCAATCGACAGCAATTCCGCCTCCATGCCCTGCACAAAGATGCGCGCCGCCTCGTTGCCCTGTGCGCCCGCAATCGCTTTTCCGCGCATCGGGGCATAGACGTGAATATCACCGTCGGCAATCAGCTCTGCACCCGCATTGACTATCGCCAGCACCACCAGATTGCCGCCCTCGGCGTAGATGCGCTGCCCGGTGCGCACCGGCCTGTCTATCACCATGGTCGGTCGTGCAGGCGGAATTTCTGGCATAGCCGGGTCGGCGGGCTGATTTTCAGATTCAACAGCCGAGAACCCCGGCAACTCCGGTTGTTCATGCAATTCCACGGCCTGACTTGCCGTGACTGCGGGTACGAGCTCTCTTTTCGGGATATTTCTGGCTGGCGCTTCCGTGAACAACCCCAGGCCTGCCTGCACCGCGGCCGCACGCTGCTCGGCCGAACCGCCAACGACACCCGCAGCACACATGCCATGCTCCAGCATGAACGCAGCCAACTCCGCATAATTCAATCCCGCGCCGGACTCCGCTATGGCAGAAAGCTCCAGCGCTATCGGTGTGCTGGCGAAAAAATCAGGCGTCAGCCTCAGCCTGAGCGTTAACTGTTCCTTCAACTGCGCCATGTCAGTCGTGAGAATGTGTAGCTGTAACACGGGAAGCGTGCCAGTCTTGATTTTAAATGCAGGGACTTCGATCGACATAATTTCAATATTTCAGAGAGTTGGGCCGTGTACGACAGGTTTGCTGCCAACAACCTTAAAAGAGGGGCGCAGTTTAACCCAAAAATCGCAATTTGCCGGGTGGAAAGCAGGCGTGTTCTCTATGTTAAAGATTTGCGCTAAGTTGCCGTAGTTAAATTACCTCCGGCAAAGCCGGAGGCTTATTGGGTTAGCACCTCAAAGGCGCTGATAAATCGTGAGCAGCCCAAGCGGCTGAGTTTTTCTCCTTCCCCTTCAGGGGGAAGGTTGGGATGGGGGCGGGGTTGCGCTTTAGGCATCTACCCACGATGAAAACCCATCCCCACCCTAACCCTCCCCTTGAAGGGGAGGGAATAATACTCGAGAGGCTCGTCTCAATGCCTTCGCCAATACCCTAACCCTCCCCTTTCACGCCAGTGCGAGCAGCTTGCTGCCGCACTCGGCGGGGATGCCCCT
>JAUSAO010000065.1 GCA_030652475.1 Gallionella sp.
GGGCTGTTCACCATGACAGAAGCCCGAATGTCAGCGAGCCAATCCCAATGAGGAAACTACTGACTGGAGAGCCGTATGCGGGAGAACCGCACGTGCGGTTCGGAGGGAGGGGAGGGCTAGCGCCTTTCTCTACCCCTATCGAAGCTAATGGATTATTTGGGATAAAATCAGTGTGACTATCATTGATGATTCGGTATCGATACGTCGTGTTCTCAACGGGCATGGAAAAGTGACCACCCCTGATAATGAAACCCGCCATGCCCGTTCCCTCACCCCCGTCCCCCCTCTGATGGAACTACTAGCCATTCCACTAAGCCAGCAAGCTGGCAAGTGTCTGGTTATCCCAATGGGCGAGGGGTACTGTTCGTCGCTACGCGAGTTTCACGTTAAGGCAGGCAGCACAGACGCGGTGATTTCCTCCTATGGGCCTGTAGCCAGCCGTTTGCCCGGCACAGAGAAGCTGGTCATCGTGGGGGCTTCAACCGGTGGTACCGAGGCACTCAGGGAATTTTTGATTCCCATGCCGGCGGATGCGCCCGCGATCCTGGTGACACAGCATATGCCTGAAGCCTTTACCCAATCTTTTGCAGATCGCCTGAACAGTCTGAGCAAGATGACGGTAACCGAGGCGGTGCATAACGAACGCGTATTGCCGGGGCATGTGTATATCGCGCCCGGGCATTCACATATGCTGGTCAGGCGCAGCGGCTCCAGTTATTTCATCGAATTGAACCAGTCTGCACCCGTGAATCATCACCGCCCCTCGGTGGAAGTGCTGTTTCGATCGGCGGCGCAGTGGGTGGGCGCGAACGCAATCGGGGTAATGCTGACCGGCATGGGCAGGGATGGTGCGGCGGCTATGCTGGAGATGCGCGAGGCGGGCGCTTATAACTTTACTCAGGACGAAGCCAGTTGCGTGGTGTATGGCATGCCGCGTGCGGCGGTTGAGGTAGGCGCCTCACACGAATCGGTTCCTGTCCTGGAAATGGCGCGGCGCGTGTTGGCGCGCGTGATGAATGGCGGAACGAAAAATCGTTTATGAGCCGTTAATCCTAAAAACGGCAGTTGAGTTTCTTGTAGGTGCGAATTCATTCGCACAATCAACGTGTTCCGTGCGAATGAATTCGCACCCACGAAAACCTATAACATCTTGATGCGTTGTGTGAAATTTTCTAACTGCGTTTTCTAGGTT
>JAUSAO010000066.1 GCA_030652475.1 Gallionella sp.
ATCTTCCTCATCTGTGCCAGCACATCATTGTGCGACACACTCTGCCACACCAACACAACCCATAAAAACCGAGACCGGCAGGCGCCTAATCAAAATCCGGCTTTGCGGCCATATTTACGCGGATTTCAATAGCCGTTCACATAGCACGGGGGTAATCGTCATTTCCTCGTCATACAGCGTGCCGTCTTTATGACGATTGATCATCTCACCCCGCCATACCTTTCCTGTAATGATGGTTTGCCAAAGTTGCTCGTAATAGGACTGGCTTTGCTTGCCGGATTTGACCAATTCTTTTGGACGATGCCCTATCGCTTCGCTCAGGCTATAACCGATGAGTTTGCTGAACGCCTGATTTGCCCATTGGATATGCGCATCGTTATCGGTAATCACGACCGCGTTGGCGGTAACATTCAGGGCAAGATCCTTCAATCGGAGATCATCCTGAATGCGGATGCGCTCGATCACCAGCGCTGCCAGATTTGCATAGCGGTCCATCAGGACAGTTTCAGTGTCGGATGGCTGGGCTGTTTTTGGGTGATAGACGGAGAACGTGCCGAGGATACCCTCAGCGCTGTCTTTAATCGGCTGCGCCCAGCAAGATCGCATGCCCGCCTGGCTCACCAGGTCGCGCAACGAATTCCAATAAGGGTGTTGTTGCACATCTTCGACGATCACTCGCTCGCCGCTGTATGCCGCCGTTCCACATGAGCCGCCGCCGTCACTGACTGCTAGTTCCTCTACAGCTTTGATGTATGCAGCTGGCAGACCCGGTGCAGCAGCGCAGCGCAGATGGCTGCCAGCCTCTTCCAGCAAAAAAATCGCGCACTTCATGTCCGGATGCATGGCTTCAACCTGATGCACCAGCTCAACCAGCACATCTGGTAACGACATCCCCACGCTGATCTGATTCAGTATCCGGTTGTGCAATGCCAGTTCACTGGCGCTGTTGCGCAGCTCCGTCGTCAGCTCAGCGGCAATCCGTTCCGCATTGCGGCGGGTATTGAGATAAGACAGCATCAGCAGGAACAGCAGCAGACTCGCCAACAGTCCGCCTGCCAAAGTTATCCAGGCCTTGCTGTAATCGAGGCCAGATGCGTGCCCTTCAGCCTGCGCAAAGCGTAATGTCCACTCGCGCCCATACAAATTCATGTGGCGTTCGAGAGCGAGAAGTGCGGGTGGAGGAATCGTTGCAGCCAGCTTCGCTTCGCTGTTGTAAAGCAATCTATCCGCGTCGGTACTGTGACCATCGTAAACCTGCAGATACAGATGGGGAGCTGCCGGGTTATACCGGCTCTTCAAAATACCTCCCAGTAAGTCAGTCATGCGAAACGGGCTATATACCCAGCCATACAGCGCAGCATGACGCTGTGCTATGGTTTCGACCGGCATCAATTTTCGGTATACCGGCACGTACATCAGGGTACCCGCCTGCACATTTTTGTCGGCTTCCTGTACCAACAACACTTTACCCGACAGTACTGCGATATTTTCATCACGCGCCTGCTCCATCGCCGCACGGCGTACCGGTTCGGCATACATGTCGTAGCCGAATGCCCTCAGATTTCGACCGGCGAATGGCTCCAGATAGATGATGGACGAGTACGCATCGCGTTCACCTGCCGGGCGCACAGTGTATTCAGGGAAGCCTTGTTTGCGGATTGTTGCGATATGTCGAGCTAACTGGTCTTTGGGAATCAACAAGGAAAACCCCAGACCCTGTATGCCATTGAAATGTTGGTCGATTTGCATGCGTTTCACATAGGCGTGCCAATTATCGCGTTCAACGCTATCCGATGCATCGAACAGCGCCGCACCACCCAACAGCACTTGTCTATGCGCTTCCAGGCGAGCTGCTATCTTTTCCTCGATTTCATCGCAATGAAAAGCGAACTGGCGTTGCGCGTCCGCCTCGATACCCGATTTTGTGTAGTAGCTGGCATAGCCGGTTACAAGCAAACATGCCAGCAACACCAGCCAAGCTCTCAGATAACGCTTGGTCATGAACGGCCTGCCAGACACCAGACCTAAGCTTTCCCCAATTAAAATGCCTGCATCAATTCCCAACGTCGGCCTGTTCATTTTTCGCTCCTCAATACCGAACATTCAGCGGCGGGATGCACGCGCAAAAACGATGTGAGGAGAATTGCTACAAGGTGATCGCGCGGGGGGGGGGGGGGGGGGGGTAGTCTACTGGCATAAATCGGGGCTCGCACATATTTTCACTCATTCAAGTATGGGAGGAAGAAGCCGCACTCCACACCCAAAGGAAAGGATAGACCCCATGATGTACACGATCTGATGTTTCGCAACATCAAGAGCGGTGCGTATTATCGTTTGAATAGAACCGCCTGTCAAAACGATAATACTTTATAAAAGATAAAGCCCTCGGTGAAGAGGGCGTTATCTTTGTAAGGAGTCTGAGCCTGTCCTGAGCTTGTCGCAGGAATGACCCCGTATCAGGTACGGGGCAGGTTCTACTTTAGCTCCAGCCCATATTCGGTTTAGATGTGTCGCTGAAACAAGCCGCCAGTTGTTTGGCGACTTGTTTTCACTACGTTCAAGCAGGTCAACACTAAATTCTATACAAACAAAAAACCCCCAGGCTTTCACCTGAGGGTTTCTTATTTGTAAGGAGCCTGACGATGACCTACTTTCACATGGGTAATCCACACTATCATTGGCGCGGAGTCGTTTCACTGTCCTGTTCGGGATGGGAAGGAGTGGGACCAACTCGCTATGGTCGTCAGACAAACGGGTAAGTTACTTGCGATGCCCTGCAAGTCACTATGTTTGTCGTTTCCTGCACGGCATTTGATTGCGATTCAGGAAACTGTATCTGGAAGAAGTAAATTAAGTCTTTGATTGCATTGCGTGTGTATATTTCGTGTGCGCAATAAATTGCACACCTACACGGGCCTGTAAACAGGCCCTTAATGTTATAGGATCAAGCCTCACGAGCAATTAGTATCAGTTAGCTTAACGCATTACTGCGCTTCCACACCTGACCTATCAACGTCCTGGTCTCGAACGACTCTTTAGAAGGCTTAAAGCCCAGGGAAATCTTATCTCAAGGCGAGTTTCCCGCTTAGATGCTTTCAGCGGTTATCTCTTCCAGATTTAGCTACCCGTCAATACCACTGGCGTGAAAACCGGTACACCAGAGATCTGTCCACTCCGGACCTCTCGTACTAGGAGCAGGTCCCTTAAAAATTCCAACGCCCACGGCAGATAGGGACCAAACTGTCTCACGACGTTTTAAACCCCGCTCACGTACCACTTTAAATGGCGAACAGCCATACCCTTGGGACCGGCTACAGCCCCAGGATGTGATTAGCCGACATCGAGGTGCCAAACTCCCCCGTCGATATGAACACTTGGGAGGAATCAGCCTGTTATCCC
>JAUSAO010000067.1 GCA_030652475.1 Gallionella sp.
ATCTTCCTCATCTGTGCCAGCACATCATTGTGCGACACACTCTGCCACACCAACACAACCCATAAAAACCGAGACCGGCAGGCGCCTAATCAAAATCCGGCTTTGCGGCCATATTTACGCGGATTTCAATAGCCGTTCACACGAATAGCCGATGAGCGTCGTTTGCCATTTGATGTAAAAGTGCCGAACGCGACTACTCGCAAAGCCATTGCCGAACTCGAATCAGGCAAGGGCAAGCGTTTCGACAGCGTTGATGCACTGATGGCTGATTTGAATGCGGACGATTGATCGTTCATCTGCCTTCAAGCGGGATTTCAGGGCGTGTGATGGCAACGCCGCGCCACAGTAAGGATGTGGGTTCGCTGTTGCCTGAAATTTTGAAATTGCTGCTTGTCGATGAACCTTTGCCAGAGAAAAATCGCGATCATGCGTTGAGCGGTGATTGGACCGGATATCGTGAGTGTCACGTCAAGCCAGACCTGCTGTTGATCTACCGCAAGCCAGATGCAGACACCTTGCGGTTGGCACGGCTTGGTTCGCATAGTGAACTGTTCGGGTGATCGGCTATTTCGGTAATCTGTGCCTTAATCCCAAATTATCCATTGGAAAACTCTTCCCCCATCCCCCCACCAACTCCCCCCGGGAAGGGGGGGGGGGGTGTCGAGTATTGCGCCGAGTGCGAGTGCCGGACACTCCAACACCCCCCATGAAGGGGGGAGAGTGTGTCGAGTATTGCGCAGAGTGCGATTGCCGGAAACTCCAACTCCCCCCTTGAAGGGGGGGAGAGTGTGTCATCATGAAGACAAAGCGCGGCCCGGCCCCCCCCTCCAACTCCCCCCTTCAAGGGGGGAGAGTGTGGATTTTGAGCGCGGGAACGTCAGCACCCCTGGCATGCCACTGCGCCTGCCCTTCTCCCTCCCCTTCAAGGGGAGGGCTGGGGTGGGATACTGTATGCGTGCAGTGCTGCCAATTCACTTCTCCCTCCCCTTCAAGGGGAGGGCTGGGGTGGGGATGGGTTAAATTCAGCTAATGAACAATTTGGGTTAATATATCCATGGCAAAGTAGTATTTTGAGGATGGTACAAATAATGGTATCGTCAAGTTATTTGCAATAAAACCACGAATAAAATCAATGCTATGAGTGCGCCGTTTACAATTGAGTGGGAGTGAAAACGTTTGAATAACTTATTGATTGTTAACTAATAACAAGTTTCACAAAATCAACAACGGGTTGGTTTTATTGCGCCTTGGAATTACAGTTACACACAAACCTACACAGGGTATACCGACTAAAATAATCAACGAGCGTTGAGTTTTTCTTGTATTTATGGTCAATACAAGGCAAAATTCAACGCTCGTTTATCTTTATGGGGGCGTTATGGCACATAGAGAGGTTGCTATCTCCTCTGCCGCCGAGTTGGGAAAAATACTTCGTGCCGTTCGCAAGGAATCCGGACTGACCCAACGCGATGCCGCAGCGCTGTGCAATGTCAGCCTGCCATTTCTCAACGGCTTGGAGCAAGGGAAACCCACGGCCCAGATCGGGAAAGTCCTGTCCGTCTGTAGCCGCTTCGGTATTGGCGTTAGCCTGAAATTGCCGGGTGAAACGGTATGAGCGCTTTGATTGTCTCGGCCAATGGGGTGCCGGTCGGAACCCTGGAAGTCAGGAAAGGGCAGTGGAAATTCGTTTACGCGACCGAGTGGACGGATTATTCACTTTCGCCCAACTTTCCAATTTCCACCAAAAAATATGAAGATACCGCGAACGACAAACCGGTCGAATGGTTCTTCGAGAACCTGTTGCCCGAAGGCCGACTGCGGGATCTGATCGCCACTCGGGACAGGATAGATTCTCGCGATACGTGGGCGCTCCTGGTCAGACATGGGCAGGATACAGCCGGGGCGCTACCGCAGAACGGACACGGGGCGAGGTTGTTCATGGTTTCTCCGCTGGTTTGACATCATTATATGAAAAAATGGGACGATACGCTCGGTCTCGATGATGGCGAAGTCGGTTGCTCGGCCCGCGATTCAAGAATGCAGCGGCTGCGCAACTAGCTTCACGCCCAACGCAGCACACACGCGACTAATAGTGTCGAAGCGTGGTTTTGCATTTGGGCGCAGGGCTTTGTATAGGGCTTCACGGGTCAATCCTGATTTAGCTGCAATTTCGCTCATTCCACGGGCGCGAGCTGCTATCCCCAGCGCGTGAGCCATCGCGGCTGGATCATTCTCTTCCATAACAATCGTCAGGTATTCGGCAACGGCTTGCTCGCTGTCAAGATGCTCGGTGATGTCGAATTCCGGTAAGCTGGAAATTTTAATTTTGTTCATGGTCTACTCATCAAGGGTGGTGGAAAGTTTGATGGCCTTGGCAATATCAGCATCTTGCGTAGATTTATCGCCACCGCCTAACGATTAACATGGTTCCGCGTTGGATGTAATACATTCTCCAGCCAGCGCCAAAGTGTTCGCGCATTTCAAAAATTCCCTCGCCAACTGGTTTGATGTCACCCAAATTTCCACCTTGTGCTTTTTCAAGGCGGCGGGCAAGACGGCGATGCGTCATGCCATCTTTCAGGCTATGCAGCCAACTGGTAAATTCAGGAAGTGATCTAATCGTGAACATGGATGTATCGTAATCGAACGAATACACACGGTCAATCAAATATTACTGGCTGCGTTTCAAACGGATAAACCGTAGAATAATCGGCTTTAAGGGCTTGACATGCTTACCCCTCTGCGCGGGGATGACGAATAAATCAGCATCTCCTTAAAATTAAAGTTGTCGAATTTGTATTGTTTTGTTGTCGATGGCGTATATAATTGTTGTCGATAGCGTTCATTTGTGTTGACGAATTATGAGAAAACAAACGATAGACATACGAGATTTCATCCTGCGCATGTGCCGAAATAAGGCAAAGAATGTTGCGGCGGAGACGGCTCGCCATTTTGAAATATCCAAGCAAGCGGCGGGACGACATCTTCTGACCCTTGAAACAAGCGGGATGATTGAATCATCCGGGCGCGGCAATGGGAAGATGACCTGGCTGGCCACATTGATTTCAAAGCACTGGATATTCCCCTTGGCAGGCTTGAGGGAGGATATTGTTTGGCGTGAAAATTTGGCGGGACTTATTGCCGATCTGCCTCGCAATGTTCAGGACATGTGGCACTACGGGGTAACTGAGATGGTGAATAACGCGATAGACCACTCAGAGGGGCATGAGCTGACGATAGGATACGAGCGAACAGCACTGGACATTGAAGTCACCATTAAGGACGATGGAGAAGGGATTTTTCATCGTATTCAGCGCTTGGGTAATTTGTACGACCCAAGAGAGGCGATACTAGAATTGGCAAAAGGGAAATTCACCACGGACCCTGCAAACCATTCGGGTGAAGGTATTTTCTTTTCATCGAGAGCCTTTGATTCATTCGTAATCAGTTCACGAAATTTGCTATTTTCGCACAAGGCCGAAGAGGACGATTGGCTCATAGATGACGACAGGGACTATCCGGGCACTATGGTTCTCATGAAGTTGGGCAACGATAGCGCACGGACGCTTGAATCCGTCTATGCTCAGTTTTCACCCCCGGATGAATTTACATTTAGCAAAACCATCGTCCCTGTACGTCTAGCCCGTCATGAAGGTGAAAAGCTGGTTTCGCGCTCACAGGCAAAACGACTGGTTTCCCGGTTTGAAAAATTCAAGACCGTCGTTTTGGACTTTACGGGCGTCGAACAGATCGGCCAGGGATTTTCTGATGAAATATTTAGGGTGTTCGCCGCATTACATACAGAAGTTGAATTGATTCCGATTCACACCTCTGTTGAGGTTCAGAAAATGATTATTCGCGCTACTGGGGCAAGATGATCTATACGTCTGATAGCTTCGTCATTCCTTAGCTTCGTCATTCCCTAAGGGTTTTGCAAGCGCCTCTATATACTTTGGCCTATGTATTTAAATTCCCGCGACGGTATACTCCCCCGCTGCTCACCACTCACCACTCACCACTCACCACCCATGCTTGAAAATCTGCTCCCTAAGATAGTCGCCATTGCTCAGGATGCCGGACAGGCCATCATGGAGATATATGCTGATCCGGACAATGCGGTAATGACCAAATCAGATAATTCCCCTTTGACCCAGGCAGACCTCGCCGCAGATCGTGTGATCAGCGCTGGTTTGCATAAGCTGGCATTGGGGTGGCCGATACTCTCGGAAGAATCCGCGCAGATCGCCTATGGGGAACGCAGTGGCTGGCAGCGGTTCTGGCTGGTCGATCCGCTTGATGGAACCAGGGAATTCATCAAGCGTAACGGCGAATTTACCGTCAATATCGCGCTGATTGAAAATGGTGAGCCTGTGCTGGGCGTGGTGTATGCGCCGGTTCTGGATGTCTGCTACTTTGCGGCGCGTGGAGCAGGAGCATTTGTCAGGCGGGGTGCAGAAGAAGCGCAAGCCATTTGTGTTAAAGAACATGTGATAGGTGAGCCAGTCAAGGTCGTCGCCAGCCGCTCGCATACAGATGAACGAACAACCGCGCTGCTTCAAAAACTGGGCGATCATCAGTGCATCAGCATGGGTAGCTCGCTCAAGCTCTGCCTGGTTGCGGAAGGTGCGGCGCATTTCTATCCGCGTTTGGGACCGACCATGGAATGGGACACTGCAGCCGCGCATGCGGTGGTGAAGTACGCAGGCGGCAAAGTGTGTAATCTCAATGGAGACGAGTTGTGCTATAACAAAATGGATTTGCATAATCCGGAGTTTTTGGTGTTGTCGGCAGAAGAGCCGATGAGATCGTGGCTGCTGGCATCGTCTTATGGCGTCTCTAACGGCTTGCAAGATTGATGTGGTCACTACGTTTAAATCGTCTTTTAAATCAATGTGATAGGTGTTGGTTAGACGGCTATAAATTGTAATTAATTAAATCAGGTAAACCCCCGGCCATGCCGGGGGACTCAGCAAGGTTTGACCGTGTGATACGGTCGCACAGTATTATTCCCTCCCCTTGTACCCGCAAGGGGCATCCCCGCCGAGTGCGGCAGCAAGCTGCTCGCACTGGCGTGAAAGGGGAGGGTTAGGGT
>JAUSAO010000068.1 GCA_030652475.1 Gallionella sp.
GGCGCAGGCCGGAATCCAGCAAAAAATACGCCGCGAAGCGGACAAAACCTTGATGTTGTCCCACTGACGTGGGAATTTGTTAATCATCTGGATACCGGCCTGCGCCGGTATGACGCCGTTTTTGCTAATGGACAATCCGGGTTAAATGCTTTAAATTATGCAGAGTTTTGGTAATTAATATACCTTTTAAAACAATGATTTACCAATTTCAAAGCAATTAATTCCTGCTGTTTTTCTTTTTGTGAGGCCTCTATGCTGTTTTATGAACTGTTTCGTCTCGATTCTGAATTTTTAAGTGTTAAAAGTGGCGATTGCCTGTTTCGTGCGGGAGAGGCCGGAGAAGTCATGTATGTACTGATCAGTGGTGAGGCAGAAGTGACGATCAGCGGTGTTTTGTTCGAAAAATGCACGCAAGGCGCGCTGTTGGGAGAAATATCCGTTATTGAAGGTTCCCGGCGATATGCCACCGTTACTGCAAGAACTGATTGCAATTTTGCCGTGATTGATGCCAAGCGCTTTCAATATTTGGTCGATGAAACGCCTGGGTTTGCCATTAATGTCATGCGACTCATGGCCAAGCGATTAAAAGAGTGTGACCTGCGCGTTGTTCAAGCATGCTCCGATAAATGCGCACAGCCATAGTTCAATTGCTATTCGTGCTGAAGCTTCATCGTTGCCTTTAACCCAAATTATCCATTGGAAAACTCTTCCCCCATCCCCCCTCCAACTCCCCCCTTGAAGGGGGGAGAGTGTGGATTTTGAGCGCGGGAACGTCAGCACCCCTGGCATGCCACTGCGCCTGCCCTTCTCCCTCCCCTTCAAGGGGAGGGCTGGGGTGGGGATGGGTTAAATTCAGCTAATGAACAATTTGGGTTTAATTCAGACCTCGATTCGTTATTCAGCATCAGATGATGGTGTCGGGTTGAAAATATCATCATAAAAATCAGTGGTCTGGCTTTTACATATCTTTCTTCAGAAAAAGCAGATTGAACTGAATATCGTGAATAAAAGAAGCGGCAATATCCAGATGCAGATCGACTTCTTCGTTGGCAAGCCTCGCCTTTGCGCGACTGAGTGCATCAATGGCAGCTGAAATTTGCTGACTGATAATTTCTTCTATATTCATTTGCATACTTTTCCTTTTACAATTTTCTAACAACTGAGCCGGAGAGTTTAAGGGGGGCACATGACGATAATATGAATGGAGTGCGCTTATCTGACGGCATAGGCAAAACGCTGCATATTACAGTTGCGCGAAATTTGCGGAAACGCTAGCCTGCGCGAACGGTACAATCTGAAAATTTCAAGACAAATATCAGTCGTTATTTGTTTGAATTCCCCCATTAGATTGCCGAAATATTGAGGATGGAATTGATGATAAATGACATTAAATCAGAGTATCTGGCTAAAGTTGAGCAGTTGACCAAAGAAGAAACTGAACGCTTGTTATCCAGAATGGTTGGCAAGCTCCCTCGCCGACTGGAGAAGGGTAAATTAAGTCAAAAAGAGGCGCTGGCCATACAACTGGAGTTTGAAGATGAGCAGCTTCAGGAGTGGCGAGTCATGATGCAGGTACTGAAGGATAAGGAAGAGGCCAAGACAGCAGAAAAGAATAAAGCGGAGAAAAACGAGAAAGAGCATGCAAAGGTAAAGGACGCAAAAAAATCCAAAGCAGGATCGGACAAGTAGCGGAAGTTTACATTTTTCAATGCTACCAGCACGGTTTTAGCATAGCTCACAGCGAACCGGGCGATTTATTCAATGGGGAAGCATGTCCCATCGAAAAAATTGCGCCACAGTTAAGCAAATTTGCCAGTGATGTAAGAGCCTGGCAGATATGGCGGTTTATTTCGCTGTTACATTACAGGTCGTTTAGCCAAAACGACCTGTAATGTAGTAACTCAGCATATATTGAGATTTGGTTCGTTGTTACATCACTGTCAGATTAACCGAATCTGCCAGTGATGTAATCTTCGGTTTCCTTGCGTTTCGGATTGGTGAATACCGTGCTGGTGTCGCCGAATTCCATCAGGTCACCCAGGTACATGTAAGCGGTGTAGTCGGAGACGCGCGCGGCTTGTTGCATGTTATGGGTGACGATGACGATGGTGAAGTCTTCTTTTAGCTCATCTATCAATTTTTCAATATGGGCGGTGGAAATCGGGTCGAGTGCCGAGGTGGGTTCATCGAGCAACAGCACTTCCGGCTTGACGGCGATAGCGCGCGCGATGCACAGACGCTGTTGCTGACCACCGGAAAGCCCCATGCCGCTCTGTGTCAGTTTGTCCTTGACTTCATCCCATAGCGCCGCCTTGCGTAATGCCCATTCGACTCGCTCTTCCATGTCATGCTTGTTCAAACTCTGATAGAGCTTTACACCGAACGCGATGTTGTCGTGTATGGACATCGGAAATGGAGTGGGCTTCTGGAATACCATACCGACCTTTGCGCGCAGCTTGTTAAGGTCCTGGTTTTTATCCAGAATGTTTTTACCATCGAGGACGATGGAACCCGTGGCTTTTTGCTTCGGGTAAAGCTCGTACATGCGGTTAAAAGTGCGCAGCAGGGTGGATTTTCCGCAACCGGACGGGCCGATGAAAGCCGTCACCTTTTTTTCTGTGATGTCCAGATTGATGTTATTCAGGGCCTGTGCTTTGCCGTAATAAAAGTTGAGGTCTCTGACGGTGACTCTGGGTTTGACGATGTTTTCAGCGTTCATTTGCAAGCCTTGTTAATATGTTGAAGCTTTTTGACGGAATAGCACGCGTGCCAGAATATTGAGCGTCAGCACACTCATGGTAATCAGCAGTGCGCCTGCCCAGGCCAGACTCTGCCAGTCTTCGTAGGGACTCATGGCGAACTGGAAGATGACCACTGGTAAATTGGCCATCGGTTGGTCCATGTTGCTGCTCCAGAACTGGTTGTTGAGTGCGGTGAATAACAGCGGTGCGGTCTCGCCGCTGATGCGCGCGATGGCCAGCATCACACCGGTGATAATTCCGGCACGAGCGGCACGCAGTGTGACGAAACTGATGATTTTCCATTGAGGCGCGCCGAGAGAGGCAGCGGCTTCACGCAAGGTGCTGGGCACCAGACGCAACATGTTTTCTGTGGTGCGTATCACGATGGGAATCACGATGATGGCCAGGGCAATGGTGCCTGCCCAACCGGAAAAATGTTTGACGTGCACGACATAAACTTCGTAGACAAACAAGCCGATGACGATGGATGGAGCGGACAGCAGAATGTCGTTGATGAAGCGCGTAATCGGAGCCAGCCAGCCGCGCTGGCCGAATTCGGCCAGATAAGTTCCTGCCAGAATGCCGATAGGCGTACCGATTGCGGTGCCGCCTATGGTCATCATCAAGCTGCCGAAGATGGCATTCAACAGACCGCCTGAGCTGCCAGGCGGCGGGGTCATCTGCGAAAACACCATCGGGGTCAGGGCGGGCAGTCCCCGTTCCAGCAAGGTCCATAAAATCCAGCATAACCAGAACAGGCCGAACGCCATGGCCATTACCGCGATGGTCAGGCCCGTTGCGTTGGCGATGCGACGCCGTGTGTATAGATCAATCATGATGATTACGCAGCCTTTCCTTCACGCTGCCCAAGCTTGTAGAGCATGTAGCGCGCGAGTGATAACACGACAAAAGTAATAAAGAACAGGATCAGGCCAAGCTCGATCAGCGCGGCGGTGTATAGCTCGCCGAATGCTTCGGTAAATTCGTTGGCCAGTGCCGAGGAAATACTGTTGCCAGGATTCAGCAGGGATTTGCCCAGTTCATGGGCATTGCCGATTACGAAAGTGACCGCCATGGTTTCACCCAGCGCGCGTCCCAGTCCCAGCATGATGCCGCCAGCTACACCGACCTTGGTGTAGGGCAATACAATCCTCAACATGACTTCCCAGGTGGTGGAGCCGAGACCGTAAGCGGATTCCTTGAGCATGACAGGGACGACGTCAAAGACATCGCGCATCACCGAAGCGATGAACGGGATGACCATGATGGCGAGTATGATGCTGGCGGTCAGGATGCCTATGCCCATAGGCGGGCCGGAGAAGAAGGGGCCGATGTAGGGCAGAACGCCGATATGCTCGTTGAGCCAGGGTTCGACATGGTCGGCGAACAGCGGTGCGAAGACAAACAAACCCCACATGCCGTAGATGATGCTGGGAATACCCGCCAGCAGTTCGATGGCGACGCCGAGCGGGCGACGCAACACGCGCGGGGAGAGTTCCGTCAGGAACAGCGCGATGCCGAAGCTCACCGGAATGGCGATGAGCAAGGCGATGAATGAGGTAATCAGTGTGCCGACGATGGGAACCAGCGCACCAAACTGATCGTTAACCGGATCCCAGTCTGTACTGGTCAGAAATCCGAATCCGAAGGCATGAATAGCAGGCATGCTGCCGATGACCAGCGAGCCTATAATCGCCGCGAGCAAGACCAGTACGCTAAAAGCAGCCACGCGTGTCAGATTGCGGAACAGCGAATCGAAGATGGATTGCCTTTTCAGGCGTGCTTCATGTAAAAACATCGACATAGTGTGTGCTTTTAATTAGATAAACAGTCGGTTTAAGGCTAAAAATTACGGGGGGCAATCGCCCCCCGTAATTATAGCTTAGAGATAGGCTTTGTCAGCCACACTCCGTTTGCTTATTTCCAGATTGCCTTGCCATCTGTGCTTTTGATTTGTGCCTTCCATGCGCTGCGGATCAATTTCACCACATCGTCAGGCATGGTTACATAGTCCAGATCGGAAGCCATTTTGCCGCCGTTGGCATACGCCCAGTCAAAGAATTTCAGTACGGCCAGAGCGGACTCAGGTTTTTCCTGCATCTTGTGTATCAGGATGAACGTTGCGCCGCTGATAGGCCAGCTTCCCTTGCCTGCTTCGTCAGTCAGGATTTCGTAAAAGCCCGGAGCCTTGGACCATTCAGCACCCGCAGCGGCGGCCTTGAAGCTGGCTTCATCTGCGCCGACAAAGTTGCCGGAACGGTTCTTCATTTGCACGGCGTTCATCTTGTTTTGTAACGCGTAGGCGTATTCCACATAACCGATAGAACCCTTGATGCGCTGTACATAAGACGCTACGCCTTCGTTACCCTTGCCGCCGGTACCGGCTTTCCAGGAAACCGCCGTGCCTTCGCCTACGTTGGCTTTCCACTCGGCGCTAACCTTGGACAGGTAATTGGTGAAAATGAAGCTGGTGCCGGAACCATCGGAGCGATGCACCACGGTGATGAGGTCGTCAGGCAGCTTGGCATCTTTGTTCAGCGCAGCAATAGCCGGGTCATTCCACTTGGTGATCTTGCCCAGATAGATGTTGGCCAGCGTTGTACCATCCAGTTTCAATTTGCCACTTTCGATGCCAGCGACGTTGATGACCGGCACGACGCCGCCTATGATGGTCGGGAACTGCATCAGGCCAAATTTGTCCAGCTCTTCGGGTGTCAGAGGCTTGTCTGACGCGCCAAAATCAACAGTCTTTGCAGTGATCTGCTTGATGCCGCCACCGGAACCGATGGATTGATAGTTCATGTTGGTGCCGGTTTGTGCTTTGTAAGCTTCAGCCCATTTGGCGTAAGCAGGATACGGGAAAGTCGCGCCGGCGCCGGTGATGTCAGTGGCGTAGCTTATGCTGGCGTAAGCCAGTGCAGTGGTAGCGGCGAGGGTAATAACGAGTTGCTTGAGTTTGCTATTCATAGTGTCTCCATTGTGTTGAGCATGCTGCCTATTGCAAATTAAATCTGATAACCCGAAATTGCCTGTTAAGCTAATAGTGCTTCGAGGTGTTGCGTATTTTAGTGGCCATATATGACAAAATTGTTACAAAAATTGCGATTCAGCGTTGAATACGCCCAAAGGCTTACCAGTGAAGTCGTCTTAGCAGTGCGCTTTTCTTTTTCTGGTGGGATTGCATGCGATGCAGGATGTCGTCCAGTGTCTGGATGGCCTCGATAATATGCGCGCCCTTGTTCAACATGACGCATTCGGCGCGCACACCCATGGCTGCATCGGTAATTTCAGCGCGACTCGGTTTGCCGTTCTTGGATAACCCCTCCAGTACCTGGGTGGCCCATATCACCGGCAAATGGGCCGCCTCGGCCAACCAGAGGATTTCTTCCTGCAACTCGGCCATTCTTTCGTAGCCACACTCCACAGCCAGATCGCCGCGAGCAATCATGACGCCGACGGTTGATGAGCGCAGTAAGGTGAACAATAACTCCGGCAGATTTTCGAACGCGGCACGCGTTTCGATTTTCAGCACAATGCCCAATTTTTCGGCATTAAGGCGCTTCAGATGTTTTTGCAATAATTCGATGTCAGCGGAATTCCGCACGAATGAAAGCCCGACCATATCGGCATTCTGAACGACAAATTCCAGATGTTCGATGTCCTGAGCCGTCAGACCCTCCAGAACAAGTCGACTGTCAGGCAGGTTGATGCCCTTATTGGCCAGTAGTTTTTCACCGCCTTTGCGGGCCTGTGTGATTTCGACCACGATTTCTTTTTTGCTGGCACTGCGGATTATGCCGCCTATTCGGCCATCGTCGATCAGGATGCGTTCACCTGGTTGAACGGCGCGAAAAACCTCCGGCAGGGAGCAGGCAATGCTGGCAGCGCGCAGCAAATTCCCGTTGGTATCGAATTGAGCCGGCATGCCCGGTAATGGCTCACGCGTGACGATCAAATTGTCTCCGTGGTGAAGTCGGATTGATTCGGGCGTCGGAGGCAGTGTACCGACATTGCCGGTACGACCCGCACGGCGCGTGTGGCCGGATGACGAGAGCCGCAGCAGTCTAAGCTCCATGCCGGGCGTGATATAGGTGGTCTGACTGGATTCAGCCCAAAATCCGCCCCCGATCGGTTCAATCAGTTTCAGCGTGCGGGAGGCACCCCGCGCGTCGGTAAATTCAATGATGTCGCGAGATGTTGCCAGTGTGAGCCAATCCTCATTGACAGGAAGGTAAGCATCAGCGAGAGGCGGACAGGAGGAATCATCGCCTTCGGGGTACAGCCATATCCGTGCGGGTGCGGTCACTTTGCCATATACGCCCCGCTGTGGCTGCCATTTGAGTACGGCAGGCCTGAGCGCAATTTCACCCGTGCGCAACTTGGGCCCACCCAAGTCCATCAGTATGCGGCAGTGCCTGCCTGTTTCACTGCGGGCCAGATTGATTTGTTCAATCATGCGTGCCCATATTTCCGGGTTGTCGTGTGCGCAGTTGATACGCGCACAATCCATGCCGTGAACGAGCATGTCTTTGATCAATGAATAATCATCTGCTACTTCACCTGGCAAGGTGACCATGATGCGGACACGGCGACGTGAGGGGGGCTTGCCAAGCAAATTGCTGGTATTGTTTTCAAGCAGGGTTGCACCCGTTGGGGTTGAAGTGGGTATTATTTCATCTGCCGACTGCTTGCCTAACGCGCAACGCAAAAGGTCAATGATGGCAGTGAGGTTGGTGAAGACATGCGATTCCATGCGACCTAATGATGACAACCCTACCACTGCCAGTCTTTCCTGCAGCGACCGCATATCTCGCCGCCTCAGGCCAAGGTAGTGAATCAGATTGATGGCGCTTGCCAGATGGAGTGGATTTATAAGTAGCTGTGTTTTTGCAGAGAGATGCTCAACTTTCATTATCTCATCCAGCAATCCCTCCAATTCATGCAATAAGCCATAGTAAGGATGCACATCACGGGCCTGGTGTGAGATTGATGGTTCTTTCGGGTTTTGTATGCTCGTACGCACGATGATTCTCAGTCAATAAAAAGTCAATTGACCGCATTCTAGGCGCGTTAGATTGAAGAATTATGACGGATTGCTGGTTTTGCGATCCCAGGTAATGAGTTCCATTTCGCCATTCAGGTGTTCGACGATAGCCGTACAACTGTCGACCCAATCACCGCAGTTCATATAAGTCAGGCCGCCGATATCCTTGATGTTGGGCCAGTGAATATGCCCGCAGATTACGCCATCCAGTTTGTTTTCACGGGTGTGGCGAATAAGCGCGTCCTCAAAGTCGAAGATGAAATTGACCGCTTTTTTGACCTTGCGCTTGGCATATCCGGCCAAAGACCAATAACCCGGGCGGCGTAACGAACGGCGCAGCCAGGATAGCCAGATGTTGATCCTGACCAGAAAGTTATAGAGAACATCGCCGAGAATCGCGACCCATTTGTAGTGACGCGCTACCTGATCGAATGCATCGCCATGGATCAGCAAAAATTTTTGTCCTGTTGCCGTCACGTGAGTGTGGGTCAGTTCGATTTGAATGCCGCCGAACGAAGTGCCGGCATATTCCCGAATCGCCTCATCGTGATTGCCGGGTATGAACATGACCGTTTCGCCATGACGCGCCCGTTTGAGTATCTTTTGCAGCACCGTGTTGTGATCCGTACTCCAATACAGTCCACCACGGCTTATTTGCCATAAGTCGATGATGTCGCCCAGCAGAAACAGGTTTTCGGCAGGATGGTCGTGTAAAAAATCAAGCAGGCGATCCGCCTGGCAGGCACGCGTACCCAAATGCACATCAGATATAAATACGGAACGGACGGGTGGCATGGCCTATATGGATGTTAACAAGGAGGAGATTGCCGGTAAGGCGACGATGATCGTCAGGGTACAGACGACCCCCCAGCGCACGATTTTGAATAAGAGTCGCAAGTAATTTCTCGTTTCATGAACACGATAATTGCGTGGCTTCATTTAAGGAAATGCCTGGCATAACGGTCATTCATGCGTGACATCGGCAGCAGGATTAACAAGTCTGCGGTGTTGAATTCCGGATCCCATGCCGGTTCGCCGCAGATATAAGCGCCCAGCCGCAAGTAGCCTTTGAGCAACGGCGGGACAGGGGCATCGAGATACTGGTTCAGGGCGTGCAGGGGCAGCGGGCAACGGGGGAAGACGCTGTATTCAACAGGTGCGCCATATACCCTGTGCAATTTGCGATAGAGGCTGGCGGCGACATGTCCGCCGTCTGCCATGCTGATGCTGGCGCAGCCAATCAGATACTCGTGATCGTTTTGCCGCATGTACTGGGCCAGACCGCTCCACAGTTGAGTGATCGTCCCGCCATCGCGGTAATCCCGGTGTACGCAGGAGCGTCCCACTTCAACCATGCTGGCACTAAGATGCAGCAAACGGGTTATATCAAATTCGGTCTGTGCATAGTAGCCGCCGATCTTCTGCGCCTGATTGGGCGAGAGGATGCGATAAGTCCCGACGACCTTATTTTCGTCGCTTTCACGCACGATCAAATGCTCGCAGTATTTATCGAATATATCGCGGTCGATTTCTTCTTTCGCGCTGGGCAGGTTGGCGCCCATTTCTTCGGCAAACACCTTGTAGCGCAAACGTTGCGCCTCCAGTACTTCGGCATGGCTATGTGCCAGTGTGGTGATTAGTCGTCGTTGAACGACAGGGTGATTTTGTCGGTTGAGTTCCAGCATTGCATCCACCTGATGGTTTGAAGAGGTTTGCAGATTACGGAGCGCCTGTTGCAGCGCGATGACGGGAATATGAAGAAAGTGTTAACGGTTATCTGGGTGTCTGACCCATGTCCTGGCTGATCAGCAACGCGTAGGCTGACTGTGATGAGAGAAGCTCTTGATGAGGGCTGATCTGCTCCGGTTTTCGTTTATGCGGAGCGATGCTTGCCAGTTTCAGTGCGATGGCTTGTTGCGCAGCACGTGACAGCACACGGCGATTCTCGTTGGTAGTTATCAATGCGGGGGTGAATATAACGAGTGAGTTAAGCTGTTGACAGCACATAATCTGCCAGATGGATTGCGCAAGGGTTGTGTCACCGGTGAAAGCCGCCGCTGTGCTCAGTTCGCCTGCTTCATCCCGGTAGTGCAGTGCAATCGGGCACAGACTGACCCCTGCATCAACCGCAGGTTGGATGAGTGCCGAGTGGAAGTGGCCGACCTGCTTGCCATCCGTGGTGGTGCCCTCGGGGAATAGCCCTACACTAACGCCTTGCCTGAGCAAAGTGGCGATGCGCTGATTGATCGAGGCTGCATTTTGGCGCAGGGAACGTTCAATGAAAATAGTGCCGCTGCGTTCGCATAGCCAACCGATCAGTGGCCAGTTGCGGACTTCCGATTTGGCAATAAACAGTGAGGGATGAATCGCATTCAGCACGAAAATGTCCAGCCATGAGACATGGTTGGCGACCATCAGGCAACCCGTTCCGTCGCGCGCAGGCGGCAGCCCATCGATCTGGATACCGATATTGAGGATATTCAATACTTGTCTGCTCCAGTTTTTCAGGGTGTGGCGTTGCCGGATTTGACTCAGGGATGGATAAAATATCGCCAGCATCACTCCATATAGAAGGTGTAATGCGAGGCGGCAGCCACGGAACACGCTGACCGAATAATGAGTTGAATAATTAGCCATAACATGCAATGCCCATTTCAGACTGTGGTAATTCGCGCCGCTCGACGAACAGGCTGTTGCCCGGTATTTTCTTGGCCAAATTTTTGGCGGTGATAACCGCATCCGATACTTCGTGGTACGAATCGAATCGCTCGGAACTGATCCAGACCGCGCCAATCGTGAGCGTGGGTAGCGGGTGATGAACGATGCGACCTTGTCTGTCTTCCGACAAATAGCCGCCGATCGAACGGTCTTCCTTGTCGAACATTTTTGCTGACGTTTGTGCAAAGGCAGTGAGTGCCTGATCGCAACGTAACTCCCAATCGGGGCTTTGCAGGACAAGAATAAAGTCATCACCGCCGATATGCCCGATAAAATCGCACTTTGAATCGCAGACCTTGCCGAGTAGCTTGCCGATAAACTGGATGAGTTCATCCCCCCTGTAATAGCCGTACTTATTGTTGAAGTGTTTGAAGTTGTCCAGGTCGCCATAACAGACAGCGAATGATTTTCCGGATTGAAGCAAATGTTCGATGTGTTCATTGATTGGTACATTGCCGGGCAGCAAGGTCAATGGATTGGCATAGCGCGCTGTTTCGATATGTGCTTTGGTGATTTCACGCAACAGGTCTTGTCCGATGCCCAGACCGATATAGCGGCCTTGTTCGGTGATGATGAAACCGTCGGTAAAATGCCGGATGTCGGATTCGCTCAGGAATTCGCCCAACTCATGGATAGGGGTTGATTTTTCCACCAGCAACGGTGCCTGATTCATTAGTTCGGTGCAGGTTTTTTTGCCGGGTAGTTCACGATGGAAGGGCTGTGCGAAACTATCGAAAAATTGATGTCGGTTAATCAATCCAACGGGATGCCCCTGCTCGACGACAGGGATGGAGCGCAAACTTTTGTCGGCGGAAAAGTGAGCGAATATTTTTTCAATCCCGGTGTCCGGCTGGAACGACTCTACATAACGTAACAGCGTTTCGACTGTGACGCTGCGTGAATTGCCCGGCGGCTGTTCAACGATGTAATTGGTGTTGGGCAGGCAGTCGGCTTCGGCAGAAGCACACGGCGGCGGGATGGCGGCGGGATGTGCGATCAAATGGCTTTGTCCGCAGAAGATGTCTACGTCGCGGAATTCTGCAATCGTATCTACACCTTTCTCAGTCATTTGTGTCATGCCTTTAAGTGTTTCCATCATAAACTGTCCTGTGTATGGATAGGTGCGGTAGCGTAGCCCGCGGATATTTCAATTACGTTAAGAGGGTGTGGCCTTTGTCATGAGGAATCAGCGCATTTTGAAATTAAGGTTGAATGTTTTTGATTCCGCCTGTAAAATCCGCGCTCTTTTGAAAATCGGTTGGAGTAGAAGCATGGCGCGAGTATGTCAAGTTACGGGCAAAGGCCCGATGAGTGGGAACAATGTTTCACATGCGAACAACAGAACCAAGCGTCGCTTCTTGCCTAATCTGCAACGTCGCCGTTTCTGGGTTGAGGCTGAAAATCGCTGGGTCAGCTTGCGCTTGACTAATGCGGGTCTGCGTACCATCGACAAGAATGGTATCGAGTCCGTGTTGAGTGATATGCGCGCACGCGGCGAAAAAATCTAAGGAGCTAGAAAATGCGTGAAAAAATCAAACTTGAGTCCAGTGCCGGTACCGGTCATTTCTATACCACGGACAAAAACAAGCGCACCACACCGGGCAAGATCGAAATGAAAAAATACGATCCCGTGGTACGTAAGCATGTTATGTACAAGGAAACCAAACTGAAGTAATTCAGGCTGGCTTCATCGTGCAAAGAAAAACCCGCGAAAGCGGGTTTTTTGCATTCATGGAGTACAGCGGCACGACGCTGCTTGTATTTGACGCTGCTTGTATTTGTCGGATGCCGAGCGATATCTTCAGGCCTTTGTGTGCTGCCTTGAAACATGGGCGCAACCGCGATTTGTTGTGCACTGCACTGGCCGGATTTGCTGTTTGATAGTTTACTGGGATTTAATGTGAGTCCAACCTTAAATATTGCATATACGTTAATGGCCTCCTAATAGGCATTTGATGAGATAAAACTGCGAATTATAGTTTGTACAATAATCTTCAAGTCCAGCCAAATTGACCAATTTTGAATATAGGACTTTTCAAATTCATACAAAAGCTTCATGGTTTCTTCATCGGATGAATATAATTTACATTCAGCCACCCTAGATAGGGAAGTAATACCTGACTTTGCATGAATGGTGATGTCTGCGATTGATTTGTAATATTCATATTCGCCTACATGCTTTGGCCTTGGGCCCACTATGCTCATATCACCCATAAAAACATTTAGGAATAAAGGGAGATCATCTAGTGCAGTGCGTCGAAGAAATAAACCAAATGGCGTAATACGGGGATCGTCATTTGTTGATTTGCTTAATATGGGCGAATTTTCTAAATCAATCCGCATCGTCCTGAACCTGTAAATATTTAGCTCGGTGCCGTTAGTGCCTAGTCTTCTGTATTTATACAATATTGGACCTGGGCCATCAAGTTTGACGAGCAGTGAAATCATAAGCATAAGTGGTGCGATAAGCACCAAGCAGATTAGTGACAACGCCAAGTCCAGCAAGCGTTTCGATAAGGATTGAGTCGGTGTTAGACGTAATTCTTGATTTTTCATTTTCGTCTCTGGATTAGAAGAAAGCCGAACTTCACGAGATAGGCGAACGCAAGAGCGATGATTAGCAACAAGAGTGATAGAGCACCTATATGTACCAATGAGATTAGCCATTTATAGATTGTTAAAAATTCATCTGGAAGGTCTGGCGCTGGTAAGGAACGCAGATAAAAAGAGAATGCATTCACAATTACTGAAAATATTCCAACGATGGCTGTGAAACGTTCAATTGATTTGGTATTTATTTCTTCGGAGAAATTCTCCTCAACTTTCCGAACTGCTATTTCACGACGTTGCAATTTCTCAAGACTCCCTTTGTGAGAATCAATTCTTTTTCCAATATTCCTAACTAGTTCAGATTTTCCAGAGACCAACACTTGATAATCTGGGCCTTGATCTTCGGTTACGCCTTCTGTAGCTCTTAAAAGGAATATAAAAGCCTCACCTTCCTTGTCTCTCCACGCACCTACGAGGTCTTTATTTTCAGGCGGTCGAAAATTAAAGGTATTCCATTCTTCCTCTGGGTAATAAACACAAGTAGGAAGAATACTGTCTAGCTGGCGACCAAAAGGAAGGTCGCTTGGGCTTGTCTTCGCCCAAATAGCATAAGATTCGGTTAGTTCATCATCCATGTGTCCGTTAATAATTTCGAGTTTGTCGGTCATAATTATGCTGGAGAGGTATGTGATCAGGTCTTGCAGTGACATACTTCTTCATAGCCTCTCCCGGATTACATTGCATTTCATCCGAGCTACGCTGACTGAAAAATAATTTGAATCAAATCAAATCAAATCAAATCAAATCAAAAATCAAAGCGGCGTCATGTCAGCGCACTCCATATGCATTAGCACCTCACCGGATGCCAGTGCTTGCAGTGCGGGTTCTGTTCTCTTACCTGCGGTGCGCATGATTTTTGCTCAATCCGTTAACCCTGTGCCCATGCTTTGGCTTCATCGTAGTCGGTAAATACGCAGATTTCCGCATCGACGAACAGGCGCGACAGCCAGGCGTTCCAGGTGAGCCACTGGTCATCTGTGACCACGGCGATTTTGCTGAAGTCGTGGTTGTGTTGGCGGCTGAAGAATTTGATTTCTTCCCAGGCGACATCCACTGTGTAGTCCAGCATCGCGCGCAAATCGAGCAACAGGTTGAGCGATCCGGGTGTTTTGAGTTTGTAGATGGATTGTTCTTCGAACTCCTTGAAGTCGGCGAGCGTAAATTCACCCATCACGGCGGCGTTGACGAGGTTGTCGGTTTGTTCGATGGTGATCATTTTTCTCTCTCTGATGGTGTGGGTGACGGATGTCTGGGGGACAGGTGCAAGCTTAGCACACCGCTGGCGATGATGAGCACCATGCCTGACCAACTTAAAGGCGATAAGGCTTCATTCCATAGCAGCATACCGAACAGACTGGCGATCACGATGGTGCTATACGCCAGACTGCCGACCACCAGCGTCTTACCGACGCGGTAGGCGCGGGTCATCGCGAGTTGCGCGAGGGTGGCGGTGCCGCCCAGACCCAGCAAAATCAGCAGGCCGATTGGTGTGATGGTATGCATGGCGTCGAACAGCATCAATGCACCGCTGCCCAGGGTCGCGATCAGGCTGAAATAAAACACGGTGCGAGTTACGGGTTCGCCCAGCATGCCGAGTTGCTTGACGTTGAGGTAGGCGACCCCGGCGAGGAAGCCCGAAATCAGTCCGAGCAGACCGGTCAACAGTTGGTCGTGTTGCAGTGTCGGGTGCAGCAACAGCACCACGCCGCAAAATCCCAGGCCGATGGTGATGGTCAGCGGCAGATGGAACTTGTCCTTGAACACCAGCAGGGTGAGCAGGGTGAGGAACAGGGGCGCGGTGTAGTTGAGCGTGATGGCGGTGGCCAGCGGCAGTACGGTGATGCAGTAGAAAAACAGTATCAGCGCCACCGTGCCGGACAGGCCGCGCCACAGATGGTTGCGCCAGTGGCGTGTGGCGGCGCTGATGTGGTGTGAGCGCATGATCAGATACACCAGCAGCAGGCCAATAACGGAGCGGTAGAACACCAGTTCGACATGTGAAAAATAGGTTGCGCCGAGTTTGACGAACACGCCCATGCAGGCGAAAAGCACGCCTGCGACCAGCATCCACAAAGAACCCATGCTAGTGCGTCATTCCCGCGCAGGCGGGAATCCAGTTGAATAAATAAACCCCGCGTAGCGGGACAGAACCAAGGTGTTGTCCGCTGCGCGGTGCGTCTTGTTTTGCTGGATTCCGGCCTGCGCCGGAATGACGGTCAGGTACAAGTGCGACGGTCAAAGGTGCGGCGCAAGGTTGCGGCGCAGATATTCGTGAAAATGCAGCATGCCGTCCTCGGTAGGTGACTGGTACGGACCGTGCTCTTCGATGCCGCGCTGGTACAGCGACTTGCGGCCCTGATGCATGCGTAAACAGATGATGTCGTCCTCGACCGCCGTTTCGTTATAGGCTTTTTGCTCCGCTTCAACATATTCGCGCTCGAACAGCACGATGTCTTCCAGATAATAGAATTCAACGATGTTGGTGCAGGCTTCCGCGCCGCGCGGCACCAGCGTGCTGATGACCAGCGTGCCGGGATACCATTCGACCATGATGTTCGGATAGTAGGTCAGCCAGATTGCGCCGTATTTCGGCAGTTTTCCGCCGTGATAGCGTAGCACCTGTTCCTGCCAGTCGCCATACGCCGCGCTGCCGACGCGCTGCAGCGCATTTTTGATGCCGACGGTCTGCACGCTGTACTGTTCGCCAAATTCCCACTGCAGGTCGTCGCAGTCGACAAAATTACCCAGGCCGGGGTGGAAAGGAACAACGTGGTAGTCCTCCAGATAAACTTCGATGAAAGTCTTCCAGTTGAAGGCATATTCGTCCACCTGCACGCGATCCAGCATGTAGCCGGAAAAATCCAGATCCTGCATCACGCCGACATTGGCCAGGTCACGGGCGATATCGCGCTTGCCCGAGAACAGCATGCCGTTCCAGTTTTGCAGTGGCGATTTGTTCAGATGCAAACAGGGATTTTCCGGGAAATGCGGTGCACCCAGCAATTCGCCGTCGGTCTTGTAAGTCCAGCGATGCAGCGGGCAGACGATGTGTTGCGCGTTGCCCCGGCCCTGCAGCATGGTGGCCTGGCGATGGCGGCAGATATTGGAAAGTAATTCCACGCCATTCGGGTTGCGTACCAGCATTTGCGCTTCATCGCGCAGTACCTGATAGTCGCCCAGGCTGGGTACCATCAATTCATGGCCGACATAGTTGGGCCCGTGCTCGAATAGTACACGCTGCTCCAGTTGCAGCACTTTGCTGTCGAAGTACCAGGCGAGTGGCGGTTGTACCTGAGCAGGGGTGAGTTGATTCAGTGTGGTGAGATGGGACATACCCACATTATCCTTACAAATAGTGAATACGTTTACTATGGGAAAGACCGCGATTTTCCCTTAAATCAGGGGGGAGGGCAACAAAAATTGGCCCAGACAGGATGCGTTGGGTAAAATGCCCTCCTTTCCTACGCAGAAGACTGAAATGGCCGGAAAATCGCACAAACCACTGGGCTACGAGTCGGCAATGGCCGAACTTGAGCAAATCGTTGCCGATATGGAGGCAGGCGAGTTGTCGCTGGAAGACTCGCTGGCCGCCTACAAACGCGGTGCGGAACTGCTGACATTCTGTCGCGGCCGCCTGGAAGACGCGCAGCAGCAAGTGCGCGTGCTGGAAGAGGGGGTGCTCAAAGAGTTGCCGCTCAGCGAGGTCCTATGATGGCAGTTAATTTTGCAGGCTGGGCGGCGGCTCACCAGTCACGCTTTGAAGAGGTGCTGCGCGGTTTGCTGCCGCAGCCTGAGGTGTCACCGCAGCGTTTGCATCAGGCGATGCGCTATGCCGTACTGGAGGGTGGTAAACGGGTGCGGCCTTTGCTGGCCTTTGCGGCGGGCGAGTGGGTCGGGGCGGATGTGGAACGCGTCAATATCGCGGCGGCGGCGGTCGAGCTGATTCATGCTTATTCCCTGGTTCATGATGATATGCCGTGCATGGACGACGACGTGCTGCGCCGGGGTAAGCCGACCTGCCATGTGCAATATGACGAGGCGACCGCCTTGCTGGTTGGTGACAGTCTGCAAACGCTGGCATTTCAACTGCTGAGCGAGCGGCAGTTAAGCGATGATGGCCTACAACAACTGGAGATGATCAAGCTGCTGGCGGCAGCTTCCGGTTCGCGCGGCATGGCAGGCGGACAGGCGATTGATCTGGAGAGCGTTGGCCGTGCGTTGAGTCTGCCGGAACTGGAAAACATGCACATACATAAGACGGGTGCCTTGATACGCGCCGCGATCTTGCTCGGTGCACAGTGCGGAACCGTTTCAGCAGCACAATTGGCCAGGCTGGACCATTTCGGAAAATGCGTCGGGCTGGCGTTTCAGGTGGTGGATGATGTGCTTGATTTTGCGGCGGACACCGCCACGCTGGGCAAGACCGCAGGCAAGGATGCTGACAACGATAAACCGACTTACGTCACGTTGTTGGGCGTACAGGCTGCGCGCAGCATGGCGCATGATCTACACGCGGAAGCCGTGGAAACGCTGGCGGAATTCGGCGATAAAGCGTTACGCCTGCGTGAACTCGCTGATTTCATCGTGTTAAGAAAGTTCTGATGTACTCTTTGCTCAATACCATCAACACACCTGAAGATTTACGCAAGCTGCCGCGCGAGAGGCTGCCGCAGCTTGCCAAGGAATTACGCGAGTTTCTGGTCGAATCAGTCAGTAAAACCGGCGGGCATTTGTCTTCCAATCTTGGTACGGTCGAATTGACCATCGCCCTGCATTATATCTACGACACCCCGGAAGACAGGCTGGTGTGGGATGTCGGACATCAGACCTATGCGCATAAAATTCTTACCGGACGACGCCAGGCGATGAATACCTTGCGCATGGCGGGCGGCCTTGCCGGATTCCCCAAGCGCGATGAGAGTCCCTACGATACCTTCGGTACCGGACATTCGAGCACCTCGATTTCGGCGGCATTGGGCATGGCGGTGGCGGCGCAATTGTCCGGCGCGGAGCGGCGAGCGGTGGCGATCATCGGCGATGGCGCGATGACCGGCGGCATGGCGTTCGAGGCGCTCAATAACGCGGGGGCGATGGATGCCAACCTGCTGGTGATACTCAACGACAACGATATGTCCATCTCGCGACCGGTCGGCGCGCTGAACAATTATCTGGCACGTCTGATGTCGGGGCGTTTTTATGCGGCGATGCGGCGCGGCAGCGAGAAAGTGCTCAAGGGCATGCCGCCTATGCTGGAATTCGCCAAGCGTGCCGAAGAACACGTCAAGGGGATGGTGACGCCGAGCACGATGTTCGAGGAGTTCGGCTTTAATTACATCGGCCCGGTCGACGGCCATGATCTGGATGCGCTGCTCGACACGCTGGGCAACATCCGGGAGCTTGAAGGCCCGCAGTTCCTGCATGTCGTCACGCAAAAGGGCAAAGGCTACGCGCTGGCGGAAGAAGACTGCCTGCTGTACCACGGTGTGAGCAAGTTCGACCGGGATAACGGCATCGTGCAAAAGCAGGCCGGAAAACCCACCTACACTCAGGTGTTCGGGCAATGGTTGTGCGATATCGCTGCAAAGGATGAGCGCGTGGTCGGCATCACGCCCGCGATGTGTGATGGCTCCGGCATGCAGGAATTCGCAGAGAAATTCCCGACGCGTTATTTCGATGTAGGCATCGCCGAACAGCACGCGCTGACGTTTGCCGCAGGGCTGGCCTGTGATGGTTACAAGCCGGTGGTGGCGATTTATTCAACTTTCCTGCAACGCGCTTACGACCAGCTGATCCACGATATCGCGATACAAAATCTGCCAGTGGTCTTAGCGATAGATCGCGGCGGGCTGGTGGGTGCGGATGGTGCGACCCATGCGGGCAGCTTTGATTTGTCTTATCTGCGTTGCATCCCGAATATGACCGTGATGACACCCGGCGACGAAAACGAATGTCGTCAGATGTTGTACACCGCCATCACGCTGGACACGCCGAGTGCGGTGCGTTATCCGCGCGGCATGGGGCCGGGCGTGGCGGTATGCAGCGAGATGCAGGCTTTGCCCGTGGGTCGGGGCGAGGTGCGTCGCGAAGGAAAACGGGTGGCGATACTGGCTTTTGGTTCCATGCTGGCCCCCGCTTTACTGGCTGCCGAGCAACTGGATGCGACAGTGGTAAATATGCGTTTCGTCAAGCCGCTGGATGCCGATCTGGTGCTGCGCATGGCGCGCGAGCATGAGCTGCTGGTTACGGTGGAAGAAAATACCGTGCAGGGCGGAGCAGGTAGCGCGGTTGCAGAATGCCTGATGGAGTGCGGTATCGCGATACCGCTATTGCAACTGGGTTTGCCGGATAAATTCATTGAACAGGGCGAGCACGCACAGATGCTGGCGGACTGCGGGCTGGATGCCGCCGGACTGGTTGCCGCGATAAATGGAAAATTAACCAAGTAATTCTGTCGGGATTGGTTATAATCCCGCCTGCCCGCAATCAGATAGAAAGTTATTTATGAATACTCCCAAGTCCGAGCCTATTGCAGATGTGCAAAACCTGGCTGATTTACGTCAGATCGCGATCAATCGCGTTGGCATCAAAGGCATCCGCCATCCGGTCAGAGTCAAGGACAAGAGCGTCGGTGTGCAGCACACCATCGCCACTTTTAATATGTACGTGCATCTGCCGCATAACTTCAAAGGCACGCACATGTCGCGCTTTGTCGAGATACTCAACCAGCATGAGCGTGAAATTTCCGTGGAGTCGTTCGAGAGCATATTGCGCGAAATGGTGGAGCGTCTGGAAGCGCAATCCGGTTACATTGAGATGAGCTTTCCGTATTTCGTCAACAAGACCGCGCCGGTGTCCGGCGTGCAAAGCCTGCTTGATTATGATGTAACGCTGATCGGGGAAATGAAAGACGGCGATGCGCATGTCACGATGAAAGTGCTGGTGCCGGTGACCAGCCTGTGCCCTTGTTCGAAGAAGATTTCCGAACGCGGCGCGCACAACCAGCGTTCTCATGTGACCATCACCTTGCGCACCAACAGCTTTGTCTGGATTGAAGAGGTGGTAGATATCGCCGAGAAGCAGGCTTCGTGCGAACTGTATGGCTTGCTGAAACGCCCCGATGAGAAGTATGTCACCGAACGCGCTTATGACAACCCCAAGTTTGTCGAAGACATGGTGCGTGACGTGGCTGCGGTGCTTAATGCGGATGATCGTATCGACGCCTATACCATCGAATCGGAAAATTTTGAATCTATCCACAATCACTCGGCCTATGCGCTGATCGAGCGGGATAAAACAAAGGATTAGGGGTTCATAAGCTGTGTTTCCTGAGCCGCTGACACGGCTATACAAAGTTTGAAAATACCGGCGGATGAATATCAATATCGACAACACGGACGACAGCACGGTCATAAGCTGCGCCTCATGCAAGGCATGCTGCTGCCGGCTGGAAGTGATGCTGATGGGTGACGACGATATTCCGCTCGCAATGACGGAACGGGATCGCTGGGGTGGGTGGGTCATGGCGCGTCTCGACGACGGTTGGTGCTCGGCCCTGGACAGGCGCACCCTGCTGTGCACGATTTATGCGCGCCGACCGATGATCTGTCGTGAATATCAGGCGGGCGACAGCGATTGTATCGGGGAACGCCTGCTGCACAATATTGAGCCTATTTAACAAGCCTACACCGGAATCGGTTGGGATTTTACGGCGGCTCTTCCGGTATTTTTCAGACTATGGATATGACAAGTTTGCTTTTACTGCTGTTGTCGGCTGCGCTGGGATGGTTCTGGTTCGACAGCATGCGCGCCCTTGAAGTCGCCCGAAACGCGGGGAGGCAGGCGTGTAGCGATGCGCATGTGCAGTTTCTCGACGATACGGTCGCCAGCACCGGGCTGGCACTGGCGCGCGACCAAACAGGGCGCCGTGTGCTGCGCCGCACCTATCGTTTTGAATTCAGTGAAACCGGCAATACCCGGCTTGAGGGGCAACTGATCTTGCTCGGCGACAAGATCGAGTCGGTCATGATGGATCCTTACCAAATAGTGTCTTGAACGCGGGCACTCAGGCCTTGATATCCAGCAGCGTTCCCAGCATGGCGTTGTTGGTTTTGAATACCGACAGATTGGCCAGATAGCTATTTTTAGCTTGCAGTTGCTGCACCATGTCCGTTTCCAGTTCGACACTGCTGCCAGCGCTGTCGCTGACCTGAGCAAGCGTGCCACCTTCAGTTACCGTACTCTGCGACACTTCCTGACGCTTGAATCCCTGAGTATTGAGATTGGCAACATTGTGCGCCGAAGCCTGCAAACGAGTTTGCGCGGCATTCATGCCTGAGAGCGCAATGGATGAAATGACGTTCATATCCGTAGTTGGAAACTGTTTGGTTGAGGCGTGCAGTATATACGGGTGCGGGTATTTTTCAACTTGCCGGAAATTTCCATTCTAATTCAATGGTTTGATTTGACGGGTATTTCCCCGGTTGCCGGATAAGCCCTGGTGAAGGCCTGAATAACTTCCCTTACCACCTTGCGCTGCGGAGCGGGAAGGCTAAGAAACGCCTCAAACACTTCGCGCTCCTGAAAGCCGATACCGTCGTCCCACGATTTTTGTTTAGCCTGTGCCGATTGAACAGCTTGTTCACCATAACGTAACACATGCATGCGGTTCAATTTTCAGCCAATCAGAAAGAACTTGTAGTTTTTCTTGCGAGGGAATCGCTTCGCCGCGTAACCAGCGGCGTACTGCCTGAACTGTTACCGAGCGCCCCCAATAGCGGGTGTTGAACTCGCGTTCCAATACGATAGGGCGCACGGCATACCCCGCATTTTCAATTGCTTTACGCAACCGCTGACTAAATTCTGCTTTTTCATCCATGAACAGAAAGTTAAGTTTTCCTGCCTTATAAATACAACTAACTGTTCATTTTTCTGTGAACACGTTTTTATGTCCAAAACCCTGCTGGAACAACTCCCCGAAATCGTCGCCAATGGCCGCAAGGAAGCGGAACGCATACTGGAAAGTCTGGAGAGCCGCCACCGTGTCAGCTTGCAGACCCGCGAAATGGTGTTTCCCGCCAAGGACGTGGCGCAAGCAGATAATCAAACCAACTCCCCGCAACGCGGGGAACAAGACCGAACAGCCCATTTGATAAACCCACTGGATCCCCGCCTTCGCGGAATGAGTGCGCCCGTGAAGGCGCGCAAACAGCACGGTGAAAGTCCGTGTCGGAGTATGCCAGATCTCCGTAGCTGAAGGTAACTGCGTCGTCGCGAGGCGGGGTGGGGAGCAACTGGAAGCGAACTGGCGGTCCGTAGTAAAGCGAACTCGTTTCGGCGGGGTGTGACGGCGAGCCTGCTCGTTCAAGGTGAAGCCCGAAACT
>JAUSAO010000085.1 GCA_030652475.1 Gallionella sp.
TGGGCCATGCCGCCGATGGTCTTGGCCCAGCCGAAGGCTTCCTCGATCCGTTTTCGGTGCTTGATCGACACTGCATATCCCTCGTGTCGAGTGGTGCGTCCGTCAATGGCGGAATAGCGCGATTTCTGGGCGATATGCGGCGTGACGCAGGCTTGCCGGAGGTCAGCGACGAAGTCGGCACTGTCGTAGCCCTTGTCGGCTCCGAGTGTCAGTCGCCTGGTCGAACCGGGAGAATGGCGATGAACCATGTCCAGTGCGGCCTTTCGCTCGGCATGGCCATCAGCCTGGGTCAGATCGCCCTGAACAATCAGACCGTGGCGGTTCTCCATCAATGCATGCCCCATGAAACACAACGCCGCACCGGTGCCGGGGGATTTCTTGTAAAGCCGCGCCTCCGGGTCGGTGGTCGAGGCATGGGTGGCGTTGGACCGCTTCTCGCCCTTGAAGTCGACCTCGGCGTTGCGGTTGCGATGATCGGGGCGGGGCATCGGTTCGGTCTCTGGTTCGGATTGGGTGGGTTGATTGTCGCGACTGATCGAAGGCGCAGGTGGTGCGTCTGGTTTCCCATCATCAGGCGGGCTGTCCTCCACCTTCGGCTGAAAGCTCTTCATTGAGGCCCAGGCCTTGATCAGCGTGCCATCGACCGAGAAGTGCTCATCCGACAGGAGCGGCGCCACCGCGCGATGCGCCAGGATTGCCGCCATCACCTTGCGTGACATGTCTGTGCTTAGGAGGCGGTCGCGGTTCTTTGTAAAAACCGTGGACCTTCGGCCCGGGGCTCCGCCCGTTCAGGGCTGAAATCCGTCCACCGGACGGATTTCCGGGCGCCCTTCACCCCAAACCGTGTCGTCGATGCCAAGGCCCACAAACCAGCGGAACAGCAGGTTATACTGCATCTGTTCCATCAACTGACGTTCCGAGCGGACCGAGAACAGGATCTGAAGCAGGCTGGCCCGGATCAACCGCTCCGGTGCGATCGAGGGGCGACCAAAATCCACATACAACGCTGCAAACTCTGCATCGAGACCGACCAGCGCGTCATTCACCACTTGCCGGATCTTACGCAACGGG
>JAUSAO010000086.1 GCA_030652475.1 Gallionella sp.
CCGTTGCGGCATCACCAACAGCAGCTTGATAGGTTTCAATCCTCGCCCGCCCCGAGGGACGGGCGCTACAGCGCACTACGACACCGGGCAACAACATCATTAAGTTTCAATCCTCGCCCGCCCCGAGGGACGGGCGCTACCAATCACCCAGGATATGGGCGCGAGATTAATGCCGGTTTCAATCCTCGCCCGCCCCGAGGGACGGGCGCTACCCGGAAAGGATTCAAAAATGGCACTTCGTATAGGTTTCAATCCTCGCCCGCCCCGAGGGACGGGCGCTACGGTTTTTTCACCTGCCTTTGTTCATCGAATGGATGGTTTCAATCCTCGCCCGCCCCGAGGGACGGGCGCTACAAGTTGCAGCCGCTTCCGGCCATGACACACTGGCTGTTTCAATCCTCGCCCGCCCCGAGGGACGGGCGCTACCACCACGGATGCGCGTTTGACACTGAGCTATTGACAGTTTCAATCCTCGCCCGCCCCGAGGGACGGGCGCTACTGCAGACGCTCGCCTGCCCCAAGAGGAACGCGCTGTTTCAATCCTCGCCCGCCCCGAGGGACGGGCGCTACCCTCGTTTGCCAACAACAAGAGCGCCTACTACGTGTTTCAATCCTCGCCCGCCCCGAGGGACGGGCGCTACCCAGTAGATCATGGATAGGCGACTCCATTACATTGGTTTCAATCCTCGCCCGCCCCGAGGGACGGGCGCTACCCTGGTACGTTGCAACACGCGACGCAGACTATCCGTTTCAATCCTCGCCCGCCCCGAGGGACGGGCGCTACGAGAGTTTCGTTAGTAGATTCAAAGGGGTTAACAGGTTTCAATCCTCGCCCGCCCCGAGGGACGGGCGCTACTCGCGCAAGGTGTTCACGGGCGGCGACCTGAACGGTTTCAATCCTCGCCCGCCCCGAGGGACGGGCGCTACCGTCATTTGCTGACAATCACCCGCTCGATCTTAGTGTTTCAATCCTCGCCCGCCCCGAGGGACGGGCGCTACACGAGAGTACTCGACACCGCCGCCGACATATTGAGTTTCAATCCTCGCCCGCCCCGAGGGACGGGCGCTACCCAATGTCGGGATGCGGCAGATTCGACCTTGTGCACGTTTCAATCCTCGCCCGCCCCGAGGGACGGGCGCTACTGCCGCTTGCGCTTGATGGTGCAAACGAAGATTGGTTTCAATCCTCGCCCGCCCCGAGGGACGGGCGCTACGCGATAGCTCAATCTCTCCAAGTTGCTGTAGTGCGTTTCAATCCTCGCCCGCCCCGAGGGACGGGCGCTACAAGTGATGAAACATCGCCAACAGCCGCTTGGTACGGTTTCAATCCTCGCCCGCCCCGAGGGACGGGCGCTACGAGGAGGGAGTTAAACCAGGGGAGGTTTTAGGGGTTTCAATCC
>JAUSAO010000093.1 GCA_030652475.1 Gallionella sp.
ATCCCGTGAAACATGGCTATGTAGCATCGCCATTGGAGTGGCCGTATTCCAGTTTTCGAAAATATGTCGAGGCCGGGCTTTATGATGCGAAGTGGGGGCAGGGTAAGATTGAGTTTGAGGATGTGGGAGGCGAATGAAAAGGGCGTCGGGTTACGGCGCCAAAGGCGCGCCTAACCCGACCTACGGGGCTTCATGGAACTGCTCGCGACGGAGAAGACACAGGCGCGCATTGAGCACATGCTCAAATACAGCAAGCCGTTGCGGAATTGACGCAGCTGATCGCGGTTGCAAACGGCGCGCGGTGCAGGAGGTTTGTAGAGACCTGTTAAGGGTGCTATATTTGGCTCTATTAAATGGAGGGTTAAACAAATGGTAAATGTGATTTTGGCGGAAACAACCGCGAGCGTTTCAGAGTTGAAAAAGAATCCGATGGCGACGGTGGCGGCGGGGGAGGGTTTCCCGGTGGCGATACTGAATCGCAATGAAACGGCTTTCTATTGCGTTCCGGCGAAGGCTTATGAAGTGCTGATGGACAAGCTGGAAGACATGGAGCTGAATGCTATTGCCGACGCACGCCTGAAAGACGGAAAAGCACCCGTGCGGGTAACGCTTGATGAGCTATGAGTTGAGCTTCCATTCCGATGCGCTGGTGGAATGGCGCAAGCTGGATGCGACGGTGAGCGAGCAATTCAAGAAGAAACTGGCCGAACGTTTGCAACATCCGCGTGTTCCTTCATCGCAGTTGTCTGGCCATAAAGACCGTTACAAGATCAAGCTGCGCAGTGTCGGCTATCGTTTGGTGTATGAGGTGCGCGATGCCGTGTTGCTGGTGATCGTGGTTGCGGTCGGCAAGCGGGAGCGCAATGCGGTTTATCGTGTAGCGGCGAAACGGTAGGGAAGGCGTTAAAGAACTCGTCATTCCCGCTTTGGCGGGAACGAGTGCGCCCGTGAAGGCGCGCAAATAGCACGGTGCAAGTCCGTGTCGGAGTATGCCATATCTCCGTAGCTGAAGGTAACTGCGTCGTCGTGAGGCGGGGTGGGGAGCAACTGGAAGCGAACTGGCGGTCCGTAGTAAAGCGAACTCGTTTCGGCGTGGTGTGACGGCGAGCCTGCTCGTTCAAGGTGAAGCCCGAAACTCGTCCGATACGCTGAATTGGCGTGTAAAGCGATGTCGGAGTACACCGCGTGGTTGGAGACGGAACGTCGGGAAGTTTGTGTGAGATAAGCGGGGAGACCTGACCGCGTGGTGACGCGATCAGGAGTCAGAGCCTTCGTAGTACCGTAAGGCTGAAGAGCAGAACAGGGCGAAACGGCTGGGAAACTGGCGTCTTGCTGGGGGGCGAACTCTGGAGCCTAAACTTTGTAGAGGCGGCTTGAAAAGCGCGGAATAGGAAAGCCGCGTCAGGGAAGGGAGGCAGGAAAGTGGAAGCGGAAAGAATGGAGAAGACGAAAGCGTGAGCTACGAAGCGGAAGTGCCTGTTAAGGCTAAACAAGCTAAGACTGCCCCTGCCGAATGGGCGTGGGTGGATCGTACTATCTGGACGGAACGCATGTTGGCGGCACTGGGTAACGGT